>JAZQDJ010000133.1:0-58197 GCA_045546735.1 Lachnospiraceae bacterium
TACGAAGGCGAATTCGCAGAAGAAGCTGAAGAAGCAGTAGTGGAGGAATAATAACATGGCTATCACAGCAGGAATGGTAAAAGAATTAAGAGAATTAACAGGCGCTGGTATGATGGACTGTAAAAAAGCTCTTACAGAAACAAATGGTGATATGGAAGCAGCTGTTGACGTATTAAGAAAAAGCGGTGCTGCTAAGATGGAAAAGAAAGCCAGCAGAATTGCAGCAGAAGGTATTGCTCGTGTTGCTACAAGCGGTACAGAGGCAGTTGTAGCTGAAGTTAACTCTGAGACAGACTTCGTTGCTAAGAATGAAGTATTCCAGGAGTTTGTACAGGCAGTTGCAGATACAGCTCTTGCATCAGGATTAAACGGTGGCGCAAACGGTGAAGATGTTGAGGCAGTTCTTGCTACAAACGGTCTTCAGGAACTCTTAGTAGAAAAGACAGCTACAATCGGAGAAAAATTATCTTTCCGTAGATTTGCAAAAGTTTCCGGAGATTGCGTAGCTACTTATCTTCATGGTGGCGGAAAAATCGGTGTTTTAGTTGCTGCTACAGGTGCAAGCGGAGATGCTGAGAAAGAAGCGCTTACAAACGTTGCTATGCAGGTTGCAGCTATGAATCCGCAGTATGTCGGAAGAGCTGACATCTCACAGGAAGAAATCGACAAAATGAGAGATATCACAGTAGACAGCTCATTAAATGATCCGGCTTCCCTTCCGAAACCGATTTTAAATGCTTTATTTGACAGAGCTGTAAATGATAAATTATTCTCGGATGCAGATCTTGCTGCTTATGAAGAGAAGAAAAATGACAAATATTTATTCAACTTCCTTTCCGATGCTGCGAAGGCTACATTGGCAGACCTTGCAATGCAGGATAAAGCAAATGCTGTTGAGAACAAGATTTTCAGTGGTATGATTGAAGGACGTATTTCTAAACAGCTTAAAGAAATCAGCCTTCTTGATCAGGTTTATGTAAAAGCTGAAGATGGTAAACAGAGCGTTGGAAAATATCTTGAGTCAGTAAACAAAGACCTTACAATCACTACATTCGTTCGTTTCGAAGTTGGTGAAGGTATGGAAAAGAAAAATGAAGACTTCGCTGCAGAAGTTGCTGCTCAGATGAACGCATAAGATTATAAGAAAAAGGAAACCGCTTAGGCCGTAAGGTTTAAGCGGTTTTTTACATGATAACTATGCGACATTTTGGGCAGAGAATGCATAAACATTGCATAAGTTTGTAAAATGATGTAAAATAAACACAATATATTGATGGGGAAAAGAGGTTGAGTACAATTAAAGAGATGTTTTGCAGATTGCGTGATTTGGTTGAAAAAGACACGGGCGCGCAGAATGAGCCAAAAAAAATCACGGTAATTGTGCGTGTTCTTTTGATTTCGTATATTGTTTATTATGTGGTTAACATAATGTTGTGTAGCATTGCATACCAGTATTGGCAGAGTATAGTTTTGTTTGTGTTGTGTATTTTGTCATGCATGCTCATGTTTTCTATGACATATCGCGGAAGAACGCCGCTTACCTTGTGGGGATTTGTGACGGTTACATCTGTCTGTGTGATTTTGTATGTTCATTTTTTTGGATGGAATACAGGCGTACAGCACTTTTTGATGATTCTTCTTGTGCTGTATTTCTTTTCGAAATATAAAAATTATGTAGGCAAGATTGTGTTTGCGGTTGCAATTACTGCATTCCGACTCGGTATGTTTAATGTATATTATGCCAGAACGCCGGAATTTATCCTGCTTTCCAGTGAACTTCGCACGCTTCAGATGGTGAATACGATTATGATTTTCTGGTGTCTTTCCCTGATTTGTTTTGTGTGCAGTGAGAGTAGCCAGGAATTGGAAGGTAAACTTTTGGAATACAATGAAATTTTGGAAAAACAGGCAAATGAAGATGCGCTGACAGGACTTTATAACCGTCGTAAAGGAAGAGAAGTACTTTCGGCGATTGCCGAAAATCCGGCGATGGCGGGCAATTGCAGTGTTTGTATTGCAGACATTGATTTCTTTAAAAAAGTTAATGACACATATGGTCATGAGGCGGGCGATGAAGTTTTGATTACTTTGGCACGCGTTTTTGAAAAAGAGTTAAGACGTAAGGATTTCGTTGCCAGATGGGGCGGCGAGGAGTTTTTGTTTGTGTTCCTGAATTGCAATGGCGATGAAGCGCATAAAATGCTTGAGGAAATGCGTAGGCAAGTGCAAAATACTGTGATTTCGGCCGGTGGACAGGAAATCCGTGTAACGATGACTTTTGGTTTGGCAGATTTTTTGCATGAGAAAAGTATTGACGAAACCCTGAAAGTTGCGGATGAAAAGTTATATCGCGGAAAACAGGAAGGAAGAAACAGAATTATATATTAAAATGCTTTTTTTACATGACGTTTTATGATAAAATAAAACGAGTATGTAAAGGAGAGCGTTTTGTTATGTCTCAGAGTGAGGAAGGAAGGACCAAAAGGGTCGCACTTATTAAAAAGTTAATTATAGCGTTCCTGATTTTTGGTATCCTGATTCCGATTGTGCTGTGTATCCTTTTATTTATTAAGGTGGAACAATTACAGAGACAGGTCAATGAACTCAGCGCTGCGCAGGCGATGCAACCTCAGACGCAGGTAAGCGTTGTGGAGGCGGATGAGACAGCAGATTTGCCTAAGGAAAAACAGCAAATACAGATGTCAGAGGAACAACGGCCGGTTGAGCCGCAAACGGAGGCAGAACAGGAACCGGTGACGAAGGTTTATCTTACATTTGATGACGGACCGAGTTCAAATACCGATGAGATTTTAGATATACTTGCCATGTACGATGTGAAGGCGACATTCTTTGTGACAGGGAAGACGCAGGATATGTATCTTCCGCTTTATCAGAGAATTGTCGAGGAGGGACATACGCTCGGAATGCATTCTTTCAGTCATAGGTATCAGGAAATCTATGGGTCAGAGGAAGCTTTTGCAGAGGACTTGGAAAAATTGCAGGAATTTTTGTACGATACGACAGGTGTTTGGTCGAGATTTTACAGATTCCCGGGTGGAAGTTCAAATCGTGTAAGTGATGTTCCGATGGAGGAACTGGTTGATTACCTGACAGGAGAGAACATCTACTATCTGGATTGGAATGTTTCCTGCGGTGATGCGTCGGGACGGAGGCTCCGTCCACAGCAGATTGCTGATAACGTAACGCAGAATGTAGGGAAATACCATACGGCGGTAGTTCTTTTACATGATGCATCGGATAAAACATCGACAGTCGAGGCATTGCCTTTGATTATAGAAAAAATACAGGAAATGGAACAGGTGGAATTTTCACCGGTGGATAGTGAAATGACCATGGTGCAGCACTTACAGCAATAAGAGAAAACGATAAGAAACGGAGGTATATAAAGTGGGATTTTTTCAGGATTTGAAAGATGATATTTCGCTTGCAGTGGGAGAGATGGTACCGGATGAGGCATTATCTGAAACAGAGATGCTCGATCTGGAGGAAGACACAGCAGTTGACGAAGCGATGAAGGAAGTAGAAAAAGCTTTGGCAGAAGAGTTTGCCCGTGCAGAGGAAGAAGAGGAACCGGAAACTTCGGAAGATGAGATGCCGGTGGAAGAGCCGGTGGAAGAAGAACCATGCGAAGAAGAGCCGGAAGAAGTTAAGGCGCAGGAAGAGGTACCGGAGGAGGTTTCCAAGGAGCCGGAAAAAGAAGAAGCTCCGGTAGTTGAGCCTGTGATTGATGCGGCAGCTGCACAGATTGCAAGCATTGCAAATATAGTTGCAAAGGAAGAACTCGGCGGCGAGGATTTTGAAGAAAGAGAAATCCAGTCTCCGGAGGAAATGCTTAAGGCAGATCAGGAAGCGGAAGAAGAGACAAAATTAGAAAAAGAGGTAGGAAAAGCAATGGAAGAACAGATTATGAATTTGGCACAGGAAGAAGTTGCAGATGAGACAGCAGTGATTACAGCAGGAATGACGATCACAGGTGATATGATTTCCAGAGGAAGCATCGACATTCTAGGAAAAGTAAAAGGAAATGTTGAAATCTTAGGAAAATTAAATGTTTCAGGTACTATTGAAGGTGACTCAAAGGCAGCGGAAGTGTTTGCTGACGCAGCACGCATTACGGGTAAAGTGACAGCGGAAGGAACGATTAAAATCGGTCAAAATTCCGTAATTATCGGTGATATTGTTGCATCAAGTGCAGTGATTGCCGGTGCGGTAAAAGGTGACATTGATGTACAGGGACCTGTTATTTTAGATGCTTCTGCGATTATTATGGGTAATATTAAATCGAAATCTGTACAGATTAATAACGGTGCAGTCATCGAAGGTATGTGTTCACAGTGTTATGCAGAGCGTACACCGATTAACTTCTTTGATGATTTGATCCAGAAATAAAGGCAGGAAGCGGTTATGAAAAGAATTATGTTAAAGCTGAGCGGCGAGGCGCTCGCAGGAGAAAAAAAGACGGGATTTGATGAGGAAACGGTCAGAGGTGTTGCACTCCAGGTAAAGCAGCTTGTTGATGACGGTGTGGAAGTCGGAATTGTAATCGGAGGAGGAAATTTCTGGAGAGGACGTACAAGTGAAAATATTGACCGTACAAAGGCTGACCAGATTGGAATGCTTGCAACGATTATGAACTGTATTTATGTATCGGAAATTTTCCGTAGTGTCGGAATGCAGACAGGTATTTTGACACCGTTTGTATGCGGAGCGTTTACAGAACTTTTTTCAAAAGACCGTGCAAACGAGTGGTTCGGACAGGGAAAAGTTGTTTTCTTTGCCGGAGGCACCGGACATCCGTATTTTTCAACAGATACAGGCGTTATGCTTCGTGCGATTGAAGTGGAGGCAGAGGTAATTCTTCTTGCGAAAGCAATTGACGGTGTGTATGATGATGATCCGAAAAAGAATCCAAGCGCCAAGAAATACGACGAAGTGTCTATCGATGAGGTAGTTGCTAAAAATTTACAGGTAGTAGATATGGCAGCATCAATTCTTGCAAAAGAAAATAAAATGCCGATGTGGGTATTCGGTTTAAATGAAGAAAACAGTATTGTCAATACACTGAACGGCAATTTTAACGGAACGAAAGTAACGGTATAGGGAGGAAAGAAAAAATGGATGACAGAATTAAAGTTTATGAGGACAAGATGCAGAAAACAGTAGATTTTCTCGCTTCAGAATTTGCGACAATCCGTGCAGGAAGAGCAAACCCGCACGTACTTGACAAAATCAAAGTAGATTACTACGGAACACCGACACCGCTTCAGCAGGTTGGTAACATTACAGTTCCGGAACCGAGAATGATTCAGATTGCACCTTGGGAAAAAACATTGATTAAGGATATTGAAAAGGCAATCATGATGTCTGATCTTGGTATCACACCATCTAACGACGGTTCGGTAATCCGTCTTGTGTTCCCGGAACTTACAGAGGAACGCCGTAAAGATTTGGTTAAAGATGTAAAGAAAAAAGGTGAAGAGAATAAAGTTGCTGTCCGTAACGTAAGACGTGACGGAAACGATGCTTTCAAGAAACTTGCAAAAACAGATGTTTCCGAGGACGAAATCAAACAGCTTGAGGATCAGCTTCAGAAACTTACAGACAAATTCATCAAGACAATTGATGGAATGATTGAAGAAAAATCAAAGGAAATCCTTACTGTTTAAGCATGGTAAAATATATGGGAGAGGCCGCAAGGTCTTTCCCCTTTCCATTCTATCAGAGGTGTGGACATGAAAAATCAGTGCGGGTTTCTTACTTGGCTTGCAATGCCTGTGGAGAAAAGCGTGTTATATAATAAAAAGTAATGGGAGGCAGTTATGGTTATACCAAATCATATTGCGATAATTTTAGACGGAAACGGCCGATGGGCAAAGAGTAAAGGAATGCCGAGAAATTACGGGCATGTCCAGGGAAGTAAAAATGTCGAAGTCATTTGTGAGGCGGCACACAATCTCGGAGTGAAATATTTGACAGTTTATGCTTTTTCAACAGAGAACTGGAATCGCCCGAAGGACGAGGTCGATGCGCTGATGAAACTTCTCGACAAATATATGAGTACATGTTTGAAAACAGCTGCGAAAAATAATATGTGCGTCAAAGTACTCGGCGATAAATCGGGACTGGATCCGGATTTGCAGGTACGTATTGCAGAGCTTGAGGAAGCAACGAAAGACTATACGGGACTTCATTTCCAGATTGCGCTTAATTACGGAGGTCAGGATGAGATTGTCCGCGCTGTGCGCAAAATTATGACAGAGACGGCGGATGGAAAAATAAAGCCGGAGGAACTTACAATTGAAAATTTTGCCGATTATTTGGATACAAAAGGAATTCCGGAACCGGATTTAATGATTCGTACAAGCGGAGAGCAGAGAATTTCAAATTTCCTGATTTGGCAGCTTGCGTATACGGAATTTTATTTTACACAGGTTCCTTGGCCGGCATTTGATAAAAAGGAACTTGAGAAGGCGATAGAAGCATACAATATGCGTGACAGACGATTTGGTCTTGTAAAGGAGGAGTAGTATGCTGACGAGGGTAATTAGCGGGATTTTTCTTGTGATTATATTGGGTGTGACAATGCTTTGCGGAGGCTGGGTGTTGTTTGGTGCGACGCTTTTCATTTCATTAGTCGGATTTAATGAACTGATTCGGGCGACGCATGTGCGTCCGGATGAAAAAAAAGTGTGCGGAATAGAAATTATTGGTTATTTAGGCATTATTGCATATTACATAGTGCTATTATATCCACAAGCGAAAGATTTTCTGATGGGAGTAATTATTCTTACCATTATGGGAATGATGCTTGTGTACGTATTCACATTTCCGAAGTATAATTCTGCACAAGTGATGGCAGCAGCATTTGCATTTGTTTATGCACCGGTGCTTTTGTCTTACATTTATCGTACGCGGATGATGACAAACGGTATTTTTATTGTCTGGCTTGTATTTATTGCCTCATGGGTATGCGATACGGCGGCATATTTTACCGGAGTTTTATTCGGAAAGCATAAACTGGCACCGGTTCTCAGCCCGAAAAAATCGATTGAGGGAGCTGTCGGCGGTGTGCTTGGTGCGGCATTGTTCGGATTTTTGTATGCATTTACACTGTACAAATTTGGCGTGACATTTGTGGAAGGAGATGTTCTCCGGGCGTTCCCGCTTATCGCAGCAGTCGGTTCTGTGCTCAGTCAGATCGGGGACCTTGCAGCTTCCGGCATCAAGAGAAATAATGATATTAAAGATTACGGAAAGCTCATTCCGGGGCATGGCGGTATTATGGATCGTTTTGACAGTGTGATTGTGACAGGCCCACTCATTTATTACGGCGCAATGTTGCTTTTGCATTTGCAATAAAACAGAAAAAAGGGAAAGAATAACGATATGAAGAAAATTGTTTTGTTAGGTTCCACGGGTTCGATTGGGACACAGACGCTGGAGGTTGTGAGTGCTTACAGTGATAAATTGTCGGTTGTGGCACTTGCTGCGGGCAGCAATGTTGAAAAGATGGAACAGCAGATTAGGGAGTATAAGCCTTCTTACGCTGTTATGTGGACAGAGGATGCGGCAAAGCAGCTGCGCGAAAAAATAAAAGATACAGATGTCAAAGTACTTGCAGGTATGGATGGTCTCATTGAGATTTCCACCCTTCCGGAGGCGGATGTTGTTGTGACGGCGATTGTCGGAATGATTGGTATCCGTCCGACGATTGCGGCAATTAAAGCAGGAAAAGATATTGCTTTGGCAAATAAGGAAACGCTTGTGACAGCAGGTCATATTATTATGCCGCTTGCAAAAGAACACGGCGTATCTATTTTGCCGGTGGATAGTGAACACAGTGCGATTTTTCAGTCGCTGAACGGAGAACCGAAGGATAAAATCAGCCACATTTTGCTGACGGCTTCGGGAGGACCGTTCCGCGGATGGACAAAGGAGCAGATGGCAAATGTTCAGGTGGAGGATGCGCTTAAGCATCCAAACTGGGCAATGGGACGTAAAATTACAATTGACTCTGCGACAATGGTAAATAAAGGTCTTGAAGTGATTGAGGCAGGTTGGCTTTTTGATGTGACTCCGGATCAAATTAAAGTAGTAGTACAACCACAGAGCATCATACATTCTATGGTAGAATATGTGGATGGAGCCGTGATGGCACAGCTCGGTGTTCCGGATATGAAATTGCCGATTCAGTATGCGCTTTTTTATCCGGACCGTCTTCCGATGCAGGATAACAAAGTGGATTTCTTTGCATTGAAATCCATCACGTTTGAGGAGCCGGATCCGGAAGTGTTTACGGGATTGAAATTGGCCTATGAGGCATTCCGTACAGGCGGAAGTATGCCTACGGTATTTAATGCGGCAAATGAAAAGGCAGTCAGTTTGTTCCTTGACCGTAAAATTCGGTTTTTGGATATTCCGGAGTTAATCGGTGCGTCCATGGAGCAGCATAAAGTGATTGCGGATCCGACCGTGGAGCAGATTCTGGAGACAGAAGCTGCCTGTTATGAATTTATTGAGAGCAGGTGTTAAGATTTGGGTATTGTTTTATTTATTGTCATATTTTGTGTGGTTGTGATTGCACATGAGTTCGGTCATTTTATCATTGCAAAGATGAACGGAATCCGCGTGGTAGAATTTTCTGTCGGAATGGGACCGTGTATTTTTTCTTTTACAAAAGGTGAGACAAAATATGCAATCCGTCTTCTGCCTCTTGGAGGTGCCTGCATGTTTGAAGGCGAGGACGGGGTGTATACGGATGATGACGAACTAAGTGATGAGGCAGTAGAAAATCTGACCGGCGAGAAGTCTGCCCGTAAGACGGAAAAAACGGATGATTTAGTGAATGATACAAAACTCGGGAAGAAATCCGGGGCATTTCCGGATGCGCCTGTGTGGGTCAGAATTGCGACAGTTGTGGCAGGTCCTGTTTTTAATTTCATTCTTGCATTTTTCTTTTCGGCTATTATTATAGGAAGTTACGGTGTGGATACGCCGGTTGTACAGAAAGTGGCAGAGGATGGTGCTGCATATGCAGCGGGGCTTCGCGACGGCGATAAGATTGTAAACATGGACGGAAATAAAATCCGCTTGTACCGTGAAATCAGTTTGGCATCCATGCTCAATAAAGGTGAGGATATTTCTGTAACCTACGAGCGCGGAGGGCAGACATATACTACGGTAATTACACCGCGTTATGACGAAACGGCGGGAAGATATTATATGGGCTTATACGGACAGGGTGTTTATGAAAAGTTCAGCCTTCCGGGAATACTGAAATACAGTGCATATGAAGTCGGTTACTGGATTGAAACAACGGTTATGAGTCTTAAAATGCTTGTTCAGGGACAGGTGAGCAAAGATGATGTGGCAGGTCCTGTCGGAATGGCTCAGACGGTTAATGATATTTACACGCAGTCAAAACCGGACGGTGCATTCTATGTGTGGCTGAATATGCTCAATTTTGCAATTTTACTTTCGGCAAACTTAGGTGTGCTTAATCTGCTCCCATTACCGGCACTTGACGGAGGAAGACTTGTCTTTTTGCTTGTGGAGGCAGTGAGAGGAAAGCCGATACCGCCGGAAAAAGAAGGTATTGTACACATGATAGGTATGATACTTTTGATGGTGCTTATGGTGTTTGTGTTATTTAACGACCTGAGCCGGTTATTTTAAAATGCGATAGGAGGATACAAGATGTATCGTAATCATACGAAGGTAATTCAGATTGGTGACCGTAAAATCGGTGGAGGAAACCCGATTTTAATCCAGTCTATGACCAATACACATACAGAAGATGTCGAGGCTACCGTGGCACAGATTCTGCGTCTGGAAAAAGCCGGATGTGAGATTATCCGTTGTACAGTGCCGACGATGGAGGCGGCAAAGGCACTTGCCGAGATTAAAAAGCAAATTCACATTCCGCTTGTGGCGGATATTCATTTTGATTACAAGATGGCCATTGCAGCAATGGAAAACGGAGCTGACAAAATCCGTATTAATCCGGGAAACATCGGAAGTATTGACCGTGTAAAAGCAGTTGTTGACGTGGCAAAAGAACGCAATATTCCGATCCGTGTCGGTGTAAACAGCGGTTCTTTGGAAAAAAATCTGGTAGAAAAGTACGGCGGAGTGACAGCAGAAGGTATTGTCGAAAGTGCACTTGATAAAGTGCGTATCATTGAAGATTTGGGCTACGACAATCTTGTCATCAGTATTAAATCATCAGATGTCTTGATGTGTGTGTCGGCACATGAGAAACTGGTAGAGAAGACAAATTATCCGCTTCATGTAGGGATTACGGAATCAGGTACGATTACGAGCGGAAACATTAAATCATCGATTGGACTCGGAATTATTCTGCATCAGGGAATCGGTGACACAATCCGCGTATCTTTGACCGGAGATCCGGTAGAAGAAATTAAATCAGCAAAGCTTATTCTGCGCACACTCGGACTTCGTAAGGGAGGCATTGAAGTTGTGTCCTGTCCGACCTGCGGAAGAACGCGTATTGATTTGATAGGATTGGCAAATGAAGTGGAAAAAATGGTGGCAGATATACCGCTTGATATTAAAGTGGCTGTCATGGGCTGTGTAGTAAACGGACCGGGAGAGGCAAAAGAAGCTGATATCGGTATTGCAGGAGGAATCGGAGAGGGACTTTTGATTAAAAAGGGTGAAGTGGTAAAAAAAGTGCCGGAAGACCAGCTTCTGTCTACATTGCGGGAAGAATTATTAAATTGGGGTTGAGTTGTTTGAAAAGAGGTTTTTTTGATGTCTTTCCGACTATGAAGTTGGAAGGGGAATGTGAAGCATATATGAAAATGGTGCAGGTAGAGCGCATATCGGCAACGCATGCGCATGACCTGTACAGAGTTTACATAACATGTGAGAGATTGATTGAAAAGAATGTAATATATATGGTTGAAAAAGAGCTGCAGAAGCAGCTTTTTTCAACTATGCCATTGGCTTCCGGGGCAATTCCGGAAGTGAAGATTTATGAAAAGTTTGTTCTTTCGGAACAGTATACGCTCAAGACATTGTTGGAGAGTTATATGGACAGCATATTGCTTGAAGTGCGAAATTACAGTCCGATTATTTACAATATGCTTAAAAAAGGTGAAATAACCTATAAGGACGAAACGTCCATTTCGCTCAGTGTGGAAGATATTCCGCTCAATCATCAAAAGGAGCAGGAACTGCTGCGTATTTTGGATAAGATTATATGTGAGCGTTGCGGACTTGCGGCAAATTTTGAGGTCACGTTTTGTGTGCCGAAAGAAAGCCGTTATCGGAAAGAGGATGAAATCCGTATACAGAGACAGGTGGCAGATATTGCCCGTGCGAATGAGGAAGGTGCAAAGAAAAGCGACAGTGAATATGTTGATCTTTCACAGGCGGGCAGTGCTCAGCTTTTAGAAGACGATAAGAAGGAAAAAGCGAAACCGAAAAAAGAGGTTCCGCAGAAGAAGCCGTACAAAAGGGCACCGGTGCGTTCGGATGATCCGGATGTTATTTACGGAAGAGATGTGGATGGTGCAGTAACTGCTTTAGAAAGTTTAGAAGGCGAAATCGGTGACGTTGTTATCCGTGGGCAGATTCTCAGCGTAGAAGAAAGAGAAATTAAGAACGAAAAAACACTCTATTCGATAGTTCTTACTGATTTTACGGATACCATCAAATGTAAGATGTTTTGTCCGAATGAGGAGATGGAAAGAATACGGAAAGGAGCAGGGAAGAATGCTTTTGTTATAGTAAAAGGTGTTGCTTCGTATGATTCTTTCGACAAAGATGTTGTCGTAATGATCCGTGGATTAAAGATTTCCAAAGATTTCCGTGTAAGCAGAAATGATTATGCTGTCCGAAAAAGAGTGGAACTTCATTGCCATACAAAGATGAGTGATATGGACGGTGTTTCTGATGTGGTTGACATAATTAAACGCGCGCACAAATGGGGACATCCGGCGATAGCGATTACGGACCATGGAGTGGTTGCAGCGCTGGCTGATATGCATCATACATGGCAGGATATGTATAAAGATGCGAAGAAAGCGGCGGAAGAGAAGGGCGAGAAACTTGACAGACAAGATTTCTTTAAGGTGATTCTCGGTTCAGAGATTTATCTTGTAGATGATTTGAAAGGAATCGTAACGAAGTCTATGAACCAGTCTGTGGAAGGTTCTTATGTAGTATTTGATTTAGAGACAACGGGCTTTTTGTTTGAAAAGAACAATATTATTGAAATAGGAGCAGTAAAGGTTGAGAACGGAGTAATTACAGATAAGTTTTCGAGTTATGTAAACCCGAATGAGCCGATTCCGTTCCGTATCGAGCAATTAACAGGAATTAATGATTCCATGGTGGCAGATGCACCTGCGATTGCGGAAGTGCTTCCAAAGTTTTTGGAATTTTGTGAGGGCAGTGTGCTTGTGGCACATAATGCGGATTTTGATATCGGGTTTGTCCGTGCAAATGCAGAGCGTCTCGGTATTGCTTTTGATCCGACATATTTGGATACGGTTGCATTGGCACGTGTTTTGTTGCCGAATCTTGCGAAATACAAGTTGGATAATGTGGCAAAAGCACTTGGTGTTACGCTTGAAAATCATCATAGGGCAGTGGATGATGCAGGCGCCACGGCCGATATTTTTGTTAAGTTTATTGAGATGCTCCGTGAGCGCGGGGTTAAGACACTCGATCAGGTAAATGTACTTGGGGAAGAAACTCCGAGTGCAGTAGCAAAACTTCCGTATTATCATGCAATCGTTCTTGCAAAGAATGATGTGGGACGTGTCAATTTGTACAAGCTTGTTTCGGAATCGCATTTGACGTATTATAACAGACGTCCGAAGGTACCGAAGAGTTTGATTATGAAATACAGGGAAGGCTTAATTTTAGGAAGTGCCTGTGAGGCAGGTGAACTTTACAGAGCATTGCTCGATAAAAAGCCGGATGCGGAGATTGCAAATATTGTCCGCTTCTATGATTATCTGGAAATTCAGCCGCTCGGCAACAACGAGTTTATGATCGAGTCGGAAAAAGTGCCGGATGTCAAGTCTATGGAAGATATTAAGGAGATTAACCGCAGAATTTGTAAACTCGGTGAGCAGTTTGCAAAACCGGTTTGTGCGACATGTGACGTACATTTTTTGGATCCTCAGGACGAAGTGTACCGCCGTATTATTATGGCAGGAAAAGGATTCAAGGATGCGGATTCGCAGGCACCGCTTTATTTACGTACTACGGATGAGATGCTTGAAGAATTTTCATATTTGGGAAGCGATAAAGCAAGAGAAGTTGTAATCGACAATACAAATTTAATTGCAGATATGATTGATGTGGTAGATCCGGTCCGCCCGGATAAATGTCCGCCGGTCATTGAGAACAGTGATCAGACATTGACGGATATTTGTTACCGTAAGGCACACGAGATTTACGGTGAGACGTTGCCGCAAATCGTAGAAGAAAGATTGAAGAGGGAACTGCATTCCATCATCAGTAACGGATTTGCCGTAATGTATATTATTGCGCAGAAACTTGTGTGGAAGTCCGTGGAAGATGGTTATCTGGTAGGTTCGCGTGGATCGGTAGGTTCGTCTTTTGTGGCGTATGCAGCCGGAATCACGGAAGTTAACTCTTTGAGTCCGCACTATTATTGTAAAGAATGTCATTACTATGACTTTGATTCTGAGGAAGTGAAGGCTTATTCAGGTATGGCAGGATGTGATATGCCGGATAAATATTGCCCGAACTGCGGGAAACTGCTTGTGAAGGATGGATTTGACATTCCGTTTGAGACATTCCTTGGATTTAAGGGAGATAAAGAGCCGGATATCGACCTGAACTTCTCGGGAGAATATCAGAGTAAGGCGCACAAATATACAGAAGTAATCTTCGGTGCCGGACAGGCGTATCGTGCAGGTACCATCGGTACTTTGGCAGAAAAGACCGCTTACGGATACGTAAAGAATTACTATGAGGAACGCGGCATTACAAAACGTCATTGTGAAATTGAGCGTGTGGCAAAAGGCTGCGAAGGTGTACACCGTTCTACAGGTCAGCATCCGGGTGGTATTATCGTTCTTCCGCTCGGGGAAGAGATTGAGTCATTTACACCAGTACAGCATCCGGCGAATGATATGACGACCGATATTGTTACGACACATTTCGATTATCATAAGATTGACCACAACCTGCTCAAACTTGATATTCTCGGACACGATGATCCGACGATGATTCGTATGCTTCAGGATTTAACAGGACTTGACCCGACGAAGATTCCGTTGGATGACAAGCAGGTTATGAGCCTGTTCCAGTCGACAAAAGCGCTCGGTGTCACGCCGGAGGAACTTGTCGGTTGTAAACTCGGCGCATTGGGTATTCCGGAGTTCGGTACAGATTTTGCGATGCAGATGTTAATTGACGCAGGGCCGACGTCGTTCTCTGATTTGGTCCGTATTTCGGGTCTGTCACATGGTACCGACGTATGGCTCGGTAACGCAAAGACGCTGATTGAAGAAGGCAAGGCGACAATTTCTACCGCGGTTTGTACGCGAGATGATATTATGATTTATCTCATCAGCAAAGGTGTGGACAGCGCTTTGTCCTTTACCATCATGGAAAGTGTGCGTAAAGGAAAGGGCGTGAAACCTGAGTGGGAAGAAGCAATGGTTGCAGCTGGAGTTCCGGATTGGTATATCTGGTCATGTAAGAAGATTAAGTACATGTTCCCGAAGGCGCATGCGGCTGCGTATGTTATGATGGCCTGGCGTATTGCGTACTGTAAAGTATATTATCCGCTTGCGTATTACACAGCGTTTTTCAGTATCCGTGCTACAGCATTCTCTTATGAACTGATGTGTCAGGGAAAAGAGTATTTGGAAAGCAAGATAGCAGAGTACAGAAAGAATCCGCTTCTGTCCAATAAGGAACAGGATCAGCTTAGGGATATGCGTATTGTGCAGGAAATGTATGCACGTGGATTTGAGTTCATGAAACTTGATATTTATCGGGCACATTCGCGTAATTTCCAGATTATCGACGGAAAGATTATGCCGTCCTTTGCCAGCATTGACGGAATGGGCGACAAGGCAGCAGAGCAGATTATGGAAGCGGCCAAGGACGGTCCGTTCCTTTCAAAAGATGACTTAAAGAGCCGGAGCAAGGTTCCGCAGGGCGTTCTCGACCGAATGGGAGAACTTGGCCTCTTAGGAGATATTCCGGAGTCGAACCAGATTAGTTTGTTTGATTTGATGTAAATATAAAGTGCCCTGATAGTTTGAGTGCTGTCAGGGTATTTTTTATGGATTGGTTTTATCAAAACCGGAATTTTTTGTTTTTTGCGGATGTCAAACGTATCTATACACAAAAACTTTGTGTTGAGATACTTTTTGGGGGGATTGGCATCTAAACAGGACGTTTTTTCAAATAGATACTTATACGATGGCGAGTTTTATTTGATAGTACGAAGTGCTGACCGCAGCGTCCGTTATCTTGGACTGAACTTATGTTAAAACTTAATTATAAAATGGTGGACAACACCGGAAGGCAGGTGGAAAAATGAATTATTATATAAGCGATACTCATTTCGGGCACAAAAATGTTATCAAACACGATGCAGCGAATGGGTGCCGAGAGTTTTCTTCGATTGAAGAACATGACGAGCTTCTCATAAAAAATTGGAACAGCATTGTAACGCCGCAAGATAATATCTATATTCTCGGGGACTTTAGCTGGATGTCGGCAAGACAGACAGAGGAGCTGATTAAAAGATTAAACGGTGCGAAGTTCCTGATTAAGGGAAATCATGATCACTGGAGTAAAGATGCAGCATGTAAGAAATTGTTCCAGGGGATTTATGATTACAAGCTGATTGAGGATGGTGACAGAAGAGTTGTCATGTCACACTATCCGATTTTGTTTTATCAACATCAGCACAGAGATGCCATACACCTATATGGGCATGTACATAACACAAGGGAAGAGGGATTGTTTCAGGAGGCTTGCAGGCATATTGCGGATACGGCGGATATTCCGATGAATTGTCATAATGTCGGATGTATGCTTTGGGACTATAAGCCGGTAACGCTGGCGCAGATTTTGGAGAAGAATTAAAAGCAAAAAAGGATGCTGTGTACTGTTAAAAATACGGTAGTAGAAAATAAGGAACCGGGAAAACCATAGAGACGCTGATGAAGGAGTATGATATCTCACAAAAAGAAGCGGAAGAGAAAATCTGTCTTTATTGACAGGAAGATAACGCAGCAAACTAACCATATCTTTAAAAGGAATGACACAGCGACAGCGCAGAGCATATGAAAGCTTTGCGCTGTTTTTTGACAGAAAACAAAAAAAGCATTGAAAACCTTATATTTTCAACACTTTCTCGGGTTGGGCTGTTAAGCAGGAGAATTGCGCACTCATAACTTGCTTTGCAAGTTATTTCGTCGCGGGTTTCGCCTTATAATAAAAAAATGAAAGTCTGTTTTATGTGAGCAAGCTCACAACCAGCCTTTCCTTTTTTATTGCAATTCTCATTGCTTTCGCGCAGCTCGTAGGGGAATCGAACCCCTGTTTCCGCCGTGAGAGGGCGGCGTCTTAACCGCTTGACCAACGAGCCATAGAACCTTTGTTTTTGCGTCCTTGAATATAATAGTATAAAACAAAGAAAAAAACAACCCCTTTTTTTAAAAATATTTTAGATTACAAGGTATCAAGAAAAATCTTCCTGTCCGTTTTATAATAATAGAAAAGGCAATAAGAAGAGGAATGATAAAATGAAAGTCAGAATGGATTTTGTGACGAACAGCTCAAGCAGCAGTTACATTTTCAAAGATAAGGAAGAATTTGAAAAGACGAAAAAAATTGACTGGGCTGAAATTCGTCCGTTTAAAGAACATAAACAAGAGGATTTGCAGGAAGTTTTTGAATGGTACAAGAATAAAATTTACGAGAATATATTCGGGGAAGAAGTAGATGAGGAGAATCCGGCTGAGCATATATTGGAAAAAGTGGCAGAGAATTTAAGGTCGATTACGATGATGCTGATGTTTCTCTGTGTGACAGAGAAGTGGTTTGGCTGCGCGTACAATTCTTCGTCCGGTAGGCTTTTGCAGGAAGAGTTTGAGAGATATATTTGGGATGTCCTTTCGAATCCGTCCTTTTTATTCGATGCGGTTCTGGAGTATGCGGTCTGCAATTATTGCATAAAAATTGTGGAACTCTCAAAAGATTATGAAACTATGCACATAGGGGACATGCTTTCCGAGTTGTTTGGTGCAAAATATATGTATTTCAGTGAATTGGAGACATATATGGAAGAAGATGCATGGTTCCGTTCCATCAAAGACTGCATATACGCCTGCAATCATATGGGGTGAGCTTATGAGAATGAGAAAAGATAAAAATTTTATGTCATACTTTAATGAGAAAACAGGTGAGTATGTACGGACCGGTATTTGGAAAGAAGGAAGAGACACATGGGAGGATCCGTTCAAGGCATCGTTTCCGGAACTTTTGGACATCGGAATCATGGGACATTGTAAGCATGGGAGCATGGGACTTTGTCAAAAAGCAGGAGTGGAGTGTTATCAGGATGGTCTTCATGCATGTGCTCCGAATATGACTTTAGAAGATTTTGAGCAGATAGCAAAGCAGTGCGAGGGCGAAACTTTTCAGTTTGCGCTGGGAGGGTGCGGCGATCCGGATCAGCATGAGCATTTTGAGGAGATTTTGAAAATATGCCATGAAGCAAAGATCGTCCCGAATTTTACAACGTCCGGACTTGGAATGACAGAGGAGATTGCGCAGCTTTGTAAAAAATATTGCGGAGCTGTTGCGGTGAGTTGGTACCGGAGTAAGTATACGAAACGGGCACTGAAACTTTTGACAGAAGCAGGGGTAAAGACGAATGTTCATTATGTGCTGTCGAAAGATACTCTTGAGGAAGCTTTCAAGAGACTGGAAGATGGTTTCGGTGCAGATATCAATGCAGTCGTCTTTTTGCTTCATAAGCCGGTAGGACTCGGGACGAAAGAGCAGATGATTGCGACTGACAATGGGAGATTTTGGGAATTGCTGGAATATATAGATACGCATGAGTTCCCGTTCAAAACCGGGTTTGATTCCTGCACGGTACCTGCTGTTTTGTGCTTGGGCGGAGTGGACAAAAAACTGCTTGATACATGTGAAGGCGGCAGGTGGTCGGCATACATTTCTGCGGATATGAAGATGATGCCGTGCAGTTTTGATAATCAGCAAAAGCGATGGGCAGTGGATTTGCGTGAGCACACGATAAAGGAGGCGTGGGACAGCCCTGTATTTGATGATTTCAGAGAGCATTTCCGGACAAGCTGCCCGGACTGTCCGCAAAGAGAAAGCTGCATGGGAGGATGCCCGATAGTTCCGGAGATTGTGCTGTGTAAATTTACCGATTTTTTACATAAAAAGTAGTTTACGTGCTGAAAAAGACATGGTAAAATATAACCATTAATGTGCCATGGGAGGGTATTCTTACATGAAAAAGGAAGTTTTTAATCAGATTGTGATCGATAATATTGATGCTACACTTGTGAGTGTTATTTTGAGTAATGGTATGAAGCTCAGCCGTGAGCTTTTGATTGAAGGAAATAAGACAACGACGACACAGGTTACATTTATCAAAATTGAGGATACATATGTAGCAGTTCGCCGTAAGATGGACGTTACATATGATTACAGCGGACAGATTCGTAAAGGTGATGCGCAGTATGCGGATTTCTACATGGGATATGACGATATTGCAGCGCTTGAGTTCTTTGAAGAATCTGTAAAACAGGCACTTGATGAAAAGGCAAAAGCTGAGGCGGCGCCGCTTATGAATCAGGTGCAGGATGAATATGTTGAGAAGGCAAAGAAAATCAATGAGGAAGAATCATTGTTCCTTAAGACAGCCGGTGACATCTAAGAGTTATAAGTGTTTTTTCAATGCGAAATGGGCAATGCTCATTTCGTATTGTTTTGTACAGAATTATATAAACTAATTCTAAAAAAAGTATAAAAGAAATGTAAACAGGAGAGATGACTATGTCAAAATTCAGCGTAAAGAGACCATTTACAGTACTTGTTGCTGTCGTAATGCTGATTGTGCTCGGAGTTGTAAGTTTTATGAAACTTACGACGGATTTATTACCGACGCTCAGTATTCCGTATGTTATGGTTATGACAACATATCCGGGAGCATCTCCGGAACGAGTGGAGAGCGACGTAACGCAGGTGCTTGAGGAAGCGCTCGGTACAGTAAACGGTGTGGAGAATGTTACGAGTAGTTCGAGTGAAAATTACAGCTTGGTGACACTCGAGTTTTCGGACGACACGAATATGGACAGTGCCATGGTAAAACTTTCCACACAGGTCAATCAGCTTGAGTTTCCGGAAAAAGTCGGTACTCCTATTTTGATGGAACTTTCACCGGATATGATGGCGACAATGTACGTGGCGGTAAATTACGAGGGCCGAGATATTTATGATTTGACGGCTTTTGTGGAAGAGGAAGTTGTTCCGCACTTTGAACGTCAGGATGGTGTTGCAAGTGTTACACCGACCGGTATGGTGGAAAAAACGGTGGAAATCCGCCTTGATAAAAAGAAGGTAGATGCACTCAATGCAAAGGTACTCGGAATTGCGACTGATAAACTTGACGAAGCGCAGGCGGAGCTGGATGACGCAAAGAAAGAACTGAATGATGCATCGGCAGAGATAAACAAAGGGCAGGAAGAGTTAAAAGAGCAGCAGGCAACAACGACGGAAGAACTTGCAAAGTACAGTATGATGCTTGATGAGGCGGTTGCGACAAAAGCTGCGTATGCAGCAATTCTTGTCGGGCTTCAGACGGACGAAATTGCCTTGAATGCGGAATTGAAGGCGTATAAAGACAATAAAGTTCCTCAAACTTATGCACAGATTAACGAAGGATTTACGAAGGCAAGAGCGGCATTACAGTCTGAGGAAACGTACAATTCCATTTATAATGCGATTTATGAGCAGATCCGCATTGCGGCGGTACAGCAGGCGCTTGCGCAGGCGGGACTGACTGACGTGACTGTAAATGTGGAAAATTTGGAACAGTATTTAGCAATGCTCGGGCCTGAGGTGACAGCGCAGATCAATGAGGCAGCAGCGCAGCAGGCTGCAACACTTACGCAGCAGCAAATTGACGAGCAGCTTGCAAAGATTCCTGTCGATGTCAAAGATGCACTTGATCATCCGGAAAAATTGAAAGCATTTAAAAAGATGATGAAAGAGCAGGGACAGGAGGAAGCAGCGTCAGCTCTGACAAAGAAAAATCTGAAGCAGCTCTACGATATCGTGGAAGTTCGTATTCCGCAGATTGAGACAGAGCTTGCGAACTTAAAAATAGAAATTGCAGCAACAGAGGAAGTTGTTGCGCAGGTGGGCGCAGCAATCGCAGAGGCAGAAGCGGCTTATGTGGATGTTGAGGCCGGAAAGATTACGGCAGCTGCTTCATTTGGTGCCTATACAGCACAAATGGAGTCTGGAAAGACCTCAATTGAACAGGGAAAAGAGCAGATGAAGCAGGCGCAGGAGCAGCTTGACGAGAGTCGTGAAACAGCACTTGCAAATGCAAACATGGATTCGCTTCTTACGATTGAAACGTTATCACAGCTTATTGCGGCGCAGAACTTCTCAATGCCTGCAGGCTATATTCAAAGTGATGATAATACAGAAATGCTTGTCCGTATCGGCGATGAGTTTAACAGTGTAGAAGAAATCGAGGACATGATTCTTTGCAAGGTCGATAAAATCGGTGATGTCCGTATCAGCGATGTGGCAGAGGTTTCTGTTGTTGACAATGCAGATGACAGTTATGCAAAATTAAACAGCAACGATGCGGTTATTTTAAGTATTATGAAATCAAGTACAGCGGGTACTTCTGATGTGTCAAAGACTTGTAATGAAGCGCTTGAAGAGTTGCAGAAAGAGTTCCCGGGACTGCATATTATTCCTCTTATGGACCAGGGAGATTATATCGGGCTGATTATTAATTCCGTACTTTCGAATTTGATTTGGGGTGCGCTTCTTGCAATTATCGTCCTTGCAATTTTCCTTAAGGATTACAAGCCGACGATTGTTGTTGCTTTCAGTATTCCGATGAGTGTACTTTTTGCGATTGTACTCATGTACTTTACGGACATTACGATGAATATGATTTCTTTGTCGGGTCTGGCGCTCGGTGTCGGAATGCTTGTAGATAACTCGATTGTTGTTATTGAGAACATATACAGGTTGCGTAACAAAGGGGTTCCTGCGGCAAGAGCAGCTGTGATGGGAGCAAAGCAGGTGGCAGGTGCGATTGCGGCATCTACACTTACGACTATCTGTGTATTCCTTCCGATTGTATTTACAACCGGTCTTACGAGACAGATTTTTACAGATATGGCGCTTACGATTGCATACAGCTTGATTGCCAGTCTGATTGTGGCACTTACATTTGTGCCTTGTATGAGTGCGACTGTCTTAAAGAATTCCGAGGAAAAGAAACATCCTTGGTTTGATAAGATGACTGCGTTCTATGAAAAGACAATCCGCGTGAGTCTGAAATTTAAAGTTGTACCGATTACTGTTTCACTTGTGCTTTTGGTTTTCTGTATTATCCGTGTGGTAAATATGGGAATGGTACTTCTTCCTTCTATGGGTGGTAATCAGATGAGTATCTCAATGTCAGCACCTACGGAGTGGGAAGTAGAAGATGGTTATGCGGCAGCAGATGATTTGATGGAAAAAATCAAAGCGATTGACGGAGTTGTTGATGTCGGTATTATGTCCGGCGGTGGCGGCGGAGATTTGATGATGAGCTCCGGTTCGAATAAAGATTTTTCGATTTTTATTATTCTTGATGATGCAACAGGAAAAGATAACGCAGTTGTGGCAGAAAAACTTGAGGCGATTATGCAGGAAGGTTTTTCGGAAACAGAGTATACCATCGCGACTTCTAACATGGATATTTCCGCACTTATGAGCAGCGGACTTCAGATTCAGGTATACGGAGAAGATATTGATGCGATTCTGGAAGTCAGCAAAGATATGGTTGGACTTCTTGAAGAAGTTGAGGGATTTGAAAATGTGACAAACGGTCAGGAGGAAGCAGATAAGCAGCTTGTTGTTTCGGTAGACAAAGATAAGGCCATGAGACTCGGACTTCCGGTGGCGCAGATTTTCATGGAACTTTCCGGAAAACTGACAACAGATGCGGATGTCACAACGCTTACAACAGATGATGATGATTATCAGGTCGTTCTTATTAATGAGACAAAGAAGATTACAAAGGACAATCTGATGGATTATGAGTTTACGACAAAGACAACGGATGAGGAAGGAAAAGAAGTAGAAGAAAAGCATAAACTTAAAGAGTTTGCGACGGTGACAGAAGGCGATAGTATTGCAAGTATTTCCCGTGTAAACTTAGAGCGTTACATTACTGTTTCTGCTGAGACGATGGATGGATACAATACAACGCTTCTTTCCAGACAGGTAGAGGATAAACTTGAAAAATACAAAGCACCGGAAGGTGTACGTGTAGAACTTGCCGGTGAAAGTACAGAAGTTATGAGTATGCTTGAAGATATGATACTTATGATTGCGCTTGCGATTATCTTCATTTATCTTATTATGGTGGCACAGTTCCAAAGTCTTCTTTCGCCGTTTATTGTTCTCTTTACGATTCCGCTTGCATTTACCGGCGGTTTAATTGGACTTATGATTGCGGGTGAGGATATTTCCATGATTGCGATGATGGGATTTTTGATTTTGGCCGGCGTTGTCGTAAACAACGGTATCGTATTCGTGGATTATACAAACCAGCTCCGTCTGTCCGGTATGGAAAAGAGAGAGGCGCTTGTGGAGACAGGAAAAGCGCGTATGCGTCCGATTCTTATGACGGCGCTTACGACAATTTTGGCGATGATGACGATGGCATTTTCAAAAGATGCATCTGCGGTTATGAGCCGTGGTATGGTAATCGTAACGATTGGCGGACTTGCGTATGCGACGCTTATGACGTTATATATTGTTCCGGTTATGTATGATATTTTCTTCCGCAGGGAAATTAAGGAAGTGGATATCGGAGATGAAAATGATTTCAGCGATTTGGACGGACCGGTATAAAATGGCAAGAAATGCTTGCTTTTTCGGCATTTACATGCTATACTGACGTAGAGTTAAATAATGTTACATGAAAGAGTGGGCTTGCAAGTCCACTCTTTTACGTTGTTAAGTAGGAAGGACAGGTGAACGAATGTCAAAACGTGACAACTATGAAAGCCGCAGTGAGCAGCTCCTTGCACCGATTATGGAAGCAAATGGTTTTGAACTGGTAGATGTGGAGTATGTAAAAGAGGGCAGTAATTGGTACTTGCGTGCATACATTGATAAGCCGGGAGGAATTACCATCGATGACTGTGAACTGGTGAGCAGAGCATTTTCGGAATTGCTTGATAAGGAGGATTTTATCGAAGATTCCTACATTATGGAAGTGAGTAGTCCGGGGCTTCTTCGGCCGCTCAAGAAAGACAAAGATTTTCAGCGCTATCTCGGGAAAGCGATTGAAATCAAAACTTACAAAATGATCGATAAGTCAAAAGACTTTGAAGGTATATTAAAAGAGTACGACAAAGAAAACATCACCATTGAGACTGAGAATGGTGAAAAACAATTTGCGAGAGCGGATCTTGCCCTTGTGCGTCCGTACATCGAGTTTTAATCAGGAGGAAAAAGGAAAATGAACAAGGAATTAATGGCAGCACTGGACATTCTTGAAAAAGAGAAAGAGATCAGCAAAGAGACATTATTTGAGGCGATCGAGAATTCACTTTTGACAGCATGTAAAAATCATTTCGGAAAAGCAGACAATATTACAGTAAACGTGAATCGTGAGACTTGCGATTTTAAAGTGGTTGCAAGCAAAGAAGTTGTTGCAACACAGGATGAAGTGGAAGATCCGGTATTACAGATTGCTCTTGAAGACGCAGTAAAATACAGCAAGAAAGCAAAAGTTGGTGAGCCGGTAAATGTGGAGATTAAATCAAAAGAGTTCGGCCGTATTGCAACACAGAATGCAAAGAATGTAATCTTGCAGAAAATCAGAGAAGAAGAGAGAAGTGTAATTTATAATCAGTATTATGAAAAAGAGAAAGATGTTGTGACAGGTATCGTACAGAGATACATCGGCAAAAACATCAGCATTGATCTCGGAAAAGCAGACGCTCTCTTAAATGAAAATGAGCAAGTAAAGACAGAGAACTTTAAACCGACAGACAGAATTAAGGTATATATTTTAGAAGTTAAGAATACAACAAAAGGAGCACGTATTTTAGTGAGCCGTACACATCCGGAACTTGTAAAACGTCTCTTTGAGGCAGAGGTTGCAGAGATCGCAGACGGAACAGTGGAAATCAAAGCGATTGCGCGTGAGGCCGGAAGCCGTACAAAGATGGCAGTGTGGAGTGACAATCCGAATGTTGACCCGGTAGGAGCATGTGTCGGAATGAACGGTTCCCGTGTAAATTCTATCGTAGATGAGCTTCGCGGTGAGAAGATTGACATTATTAACTGGGATGAAAACCCTGGTAACTTAATTCAGAATGCATTATCTCCGGCAAAGATCGTAGCAGTATTTGCGGATCCTGATGAAAAGACAGCAAAGGTTGTTGTACCGGATTACCAGTTGTCGCTTGCCATCGGTAAAGAAGGTCAGAATGCAAGACTTGCAGCGAGATTAACAGGATATAAGATTGACATTAAGAGTGAAACACAGGCAAAAGATGCACCTGGTTTCCGTTATGAAGATTATATAGATGACGAGTATGATGAGGATGAGTATTACGAAGAGGAATCATACGAGGATACAGAAGAATAGAGGAGTTTTTATGGCGAAAAAAATTCCACTCAGACAATGCGTCGGATGCGGGCAGATGAAGGCGAAGAAAGAAATGATGCGCGTCATCAAAACGGCGGAAGACGAGATCGTCTTAGATGTGACCGGTAAGAAAAATGGAAGAGGAGCTTATCTTTGCCACGATGAGCAATGTCTCAAAGCGGCGATGAAAAACAAAGGGTTGGAACGCTCCTTCAAAATGAGTATTGACAAGATGATTTATGAAAAATTGCAAAAGGAGTATGAGGGAAACATTGAATAAAAAAATATTTTCTCTGATCGGCTTGGCAACCAGAGCCCGAAAAACAGTCAGTGGCGAGTTCTCGACCGAAAAGGCGGTAAAGTCGTTTTCTGCTGAGCTTGTGATTGTGGCGCAGGACGCCTCAGATAATACGAAAAAACTATTTAAAGACAAATGTAGTTTTTATGAAGTACCGTGTTATATATTCGGTACAAAAGAGCAGCTCGGGCATGCGATGGGAAAAGAACTTCGCGCATCCCTGGCAGTGACGGACTATGGATTTGCACAGCAACTTTGTAAATTGCTTGACGAGACACAAAATTAGACGGAGGTAGTATAATGGCGAAAATTAAAGTACGTGAACTCGCAGAAGAGTTAAACATATCAAATGATGATGTAAAAGCATTTTTGGCAACAAAAGGAATTGAAGTTAAGAGAAGTGATTCCGCTGTAGATGATGATGCGGCAGCAGAGGTACGCGCGAAATTCGGAAAGAAGGAAGCGCCGAAAGCAGAAGAGCCGAAAGTAGAAGCGCCGAAAGTAGAAGCGCCGAAAACGGAGGCACCAAAAGCAGAAGCACCGAAGGCAGCACCGAAAAAGAAAAAAAGCATTATTATTGTAAGTAATTCGCACAACAGCAGTATGAACGGAAATCGTCCGCAAGGCGGAAACCGTCCACAGGGTGGGAACCGCCCGCAGGGAAATGACAGAAATGGTCATGGCAATAATAATCAGCGCAATAATAATACAAATCAGCCGTATAGACCATTGCCGAAACCGGTAATTAAACCGGTAACGATTACACCGACTCCGAAGCCGCAGCCGCAGCAGCAGGGTAAGGCAAAGGTTCAGGAGGCACCGGAAACGGTTGCACCACAGCAGACACAGCAGCCGGTACAGGCGCAGCAGACACCGGAGAGAAGAAACGACGGTCAGAAGCGTTTTAACGACAGAAAACCGGGAGGTTCCTATGAAGCAAAAAATAATGGCAGTTTTAACCGTGGCGGCAATAATAACGGTGATTCACAGGGCCGCGGCGGCAATTCAAAACCTTTTGGCAATAACGAACGCGGTCAGGCAGGCGCTGGAAGACCGCAGGGTGGACCGCGCAAAAATCAAGGCGGTAAAGCTACGTTCATTCCGGAAAGTCCGATAAAAGAACAGGAAAAGCATCGTGACGAGGAAAAACGCCGCAATAATCAGGATAGAGATAAGAGAAGTAAAAAAGATCACATCTATGAAGACGATAACGAGATGATGATGAAAAACAAAAATAAAGCAGGACGCTTTATTAAGCCTGAGAAGAAAGAAGTGGCACCGGAAGAGCAGATTAAGGTAATCACAATTCCGGAAACTATTACAATCAAAGAGCTTGCAGATAAGATGAAGATTCAGCCGTCAGCAATCGTTAAAAAGCTCTTTATGCAGGGCCAGATTGTGACAGTAAACCAGGAAGTAGAATTCGAGACAGCGGAAGAAATCGCAATCGAATATGAAATTATTTGTGAGAAAGAAGTTCAGGTAGACGTTATCGAGGAACTTCTGAAAGAGGAGGAAGAAAACACAGAAGATATGGTTGCAAGACCACCTGTAATCTGTGTTATGGGTCACGTTGACCACGGTAAAACTTCTCTTCTTGATGCCATCCGTGAGACGAATGTTACAGACCGTGAGGCCGGCGGTATTACACAGCACATCGGTGCTTATACAGTAACAATTAACGAGCAGAAGATTACATTCCTTGATACACCGGGACATGAAGCGTTTACTGCAATGCGTATGCGCGGAGCTAACTCTACAGATATTGCAATTCTTGTAGTAGCAGCTGATGACGGTGTTATGCCGCAGACAGTAGAGGCGATTAATCACGCAAAAGCTGCAGGTATCGAAATTATAGTTGCTGTCAACAAGATGGATAAACCAAGTGCAAATATTGACCGTGTAAAACAGGAACTTACAGAGTATGAACTTATTCCGTCTGATTGGGGCGGAACAACGGAGTTTGTTCCGGTTTCTGCTAAGACAGGAGAAGGAATTGATACATTACTTGAGACAATTCTTATCACGGCAGAAATTCTTGAACTGAAAGCAAATCCGAACCGCCGTGCAAGAGGTCTTGTTATCGAGGCTGAGCTTGATAAGGGGCGCGGTCCGGTAGCAACTGTTTTAGTACAGAAAGGTACACTTCATGTGGGAGATTTCGTTTCCGCAGGAGCTGCTCACGGTAAGGTCAGAGCGATGGTGGATGATAAAGGACGCCGCGTGAAAGAGGCAGGTCCATGTACACCGGTTGAGATTTTAGGTCTTTCCGATGTTCCGAATGCAGGAGAAATCCTTATTGCACATGAAAATGATAAGACAGCTAAGAACTTTGCAGAAACGTTCGTAGCACAGAATAAAGTGAAGAAACTCGAAGAAACTAAGAGCAAGATGTCTCTTGATGATCTGTTCTCACAGATTCAGGCAGGTAACTTGAAAGAACTTAACCTCATTATCAAGGCAGATGTTCAGGGTAGTGTGGAAGCAGTAAAACAGAGTCTTATGAAACTTTCGAATGACGAAGTAGTTGTAAAATGTATCCACGGAGGCGTTGGTGCGATTAATGAATCTGACGTTATTCTTGCGAGTGCATCATCTGCAATTATCATCGGATTTAACGTAAGACCGGATGCAATGGCAAAAGCAACAGCGGAGCGCGAAGGCGTTGACGTAAGACTTTACAAAGTCATCTATCAGGCGATTGAAGATGTTCAGGCAGCTATGAAGGGTATGCTTGATCCGATCTTCGAAGAGAAAGTAATTGGTCATGCAGAAGTACGCCAGATCTTCAAAGCATCTGCAATCGGTAATATTGCAGGTTCTTACGTGCTTGACGGTTACTTCCAGAGAGGCTGTAAGGTTCGTATTACCCGCGAAGGCGAACAGATCTTTGAAGGTGATCTCGGATCATTGAAACGTTTCAAAGATGACGTAAAAGAAGTAAAAGCAGGATTCGAGTGCGGTCTTGTATTTGACGGCTTTGATCAGATGCAGGAGCTCGATATTGTAGAAGCATATATTATGGTAGAAGTACCGAGATAGGAATAGTTATGAGAAAAAACAGTGTAAAAAATACCCGTATTAACGGGGAAGTTATGCGTGCACTTGCAGACATTATCCGCGGAGAAATAAAAGATCCGCGGATAAGTCCGCTGACAAGTGTTGTAGCAGTGGAAGTGGCGCCGGATTTAAAAACATGTAAAGCATGGATTTCCGTGCTCGGAGACCAGCAGGCAATTGATGATACGTATGCAGGTCTTACAAGTGCAGAAGGTTTTATCCGTTCCAAACTTGCAAAAAAAATCAATCTTCGTAACACACCGCAGATTACTTTTATTATGGATCAGTCCATTGCTTATGGTGTAAGTATGTCAAAGAAGATTGATGAGGTGACAAAGAATGATTGATATTGTAAAAGAGTGTGAAGGGGCGCAGAAAATCGGAATTACCGGACATGTTAATCCGGACGGCGATTGTGTCGGTTCTGTGATGGCGCTTTGGCAGTTCCTTCGCAAAGTGTATCCGGAAGTGCAGATTGATGTGATGATGGAAGAGCCTTTGGATGTTTTTTCTTTTGTAAAAGGCGTATCTGAAATTGTGTCGGATTATTCACGAGATGTAGTATATGATGTCATGCTTGTTGTGGACACAGTTCCGGACAGATGCGGTGAAGCAATCAAGTACATTGAAACGGCAAAAAAAGTAATCAATATCGATCACCATGTCAGCAACAAAGGTGGCTGCGATGTGGATTATATTGTTCCGGGAGTCAGTTCGGCTGCAGAAGTCGTTTATGACTTAATTACACACAAAGAAGAATATAAAAAGTTAATCGATAAGGAACTTGCGCAGACACTTTATATCGGAATCATTCATGACTGCGGAGTTATGCAGTATTCCAACACATCTCCGAAGACGCTTCGGGTTGTGGCGGATTTGATTGAGTTCGGATTCGATTTTTCAAAAATCATTGATGAGACATTTTATGAAAAGACCCAGGTGCAGTCTAAGCTTTTAGGGAAGGCATTGATGGATTCATATGCACTTATGGACGGACGGGTGATGGTGTCTGTGACAGATTTGGAGACACTTCGTAACTACAGTGCGAGTAAAAAGGACTTATCGGGTATTGTAAATCAGCTGCGCATTGTAAAAGGCGTGGATGTGGCAGTTTATATTTATGAAGTGGAAGAGAATGCCTACAAAGTAAGTATGCGCTCATGTACGGATGATATTGATTTGTCAAAAGTTTCTGTGCATTTCGGCGGAGGCGGTCATGTGCGTGCAGCCGGTTGTAATGTAAACGGAACAAAAGAAGAAGTTATACAAAAAGTGATGGAACAACTTGCTTTACAGATGGAGGATAACCGATGAACGGTATCATAAATGTGTATAAAGAAAAAGGATATACGTCACATGATGTGGTAGCAAAGCTGCGCGGAATTTTAAGACAGAAAAAAATAGGGCACACCGGAACGCTTGATCCACAGGCAGAAGGTGTGCTTCCTGTATGTTTAGGGAATGCGACGAGGCTTTGCGATTTGCTGACGGATAAGACAAAAGAATATGAAGCGGTACTTCGTCTCGGAGTAACAACAGACACGCAGGATATGACGGGAACGGTGCTTTCGGAAGCCCCGGTCACCGTAACGAAAGATGACATAATAGATATTATGTTAACTTTTAGGGGAAAAATCATGCAGGTTCCGCCGATGTATTCGGCCTTGAAAGTTGACGGACGAAAATTAGTTGATTTAGCACGCGAAGGCATTGAGGTAGAGCGCAAGGCAAGAGAAATTGAAATTTATGAACTCGAAATTCTGGAAGTAAACCTTCCTCTTGTCAGATTTCGTGTCAATTGTTCAAAAGGAACTTATATACGTACGCTTTGTCAGGATATCGGTGAGAAAGCCGGTTGCGGCGGTGCAATGGAAAGTCTTCTTCGCAGCCGCGTAGACAGGTTTGAAGTAAAAGATGCATTGACGCTTGATGAAATTGAGAAGGTGCGTGATCAGCAGAGGCTGGATGAGATTCTATATCCGGTGGACGAGGTGTTTATGCATCTTGAGGAGGTAACTGTAAAAAATGAATTCCGCAAGGTAATTGATAACGGAAACAGTCTGTATCCGAAGATGTATTCGCCGAGAGTGGAATTTTTTGCAGATGAAAATAAAACGCCGACGCAAATCCGGGTTTACAATGAAGACAAAATTTTTTACGGGATTTATGTCTTTGATCCGGAACGCAGACGTTTTAAACCATATAAGATGTTTCTTGATAAAGAGGCTTTAAAAGAGAAATACGGGAAAGAATATTTTTAACATGAAACTGATTTTTGGAACAACAAATTTTAAAATTGAAGAAGGATGCGCTGTGGCTGTCGGAAAATTTGACGGGATTCACAGAGGACATAAGCGTCTTTTGCGTGAGATTTTTGACGCAAAAAAACTTGGATTAAAGACGGCGGTATTTACGTTTGATCCGTCGCCGGCTGTGTTTTTTCAGGGCAAAGGTGTAAAGGAATTGATGACGCGTGAGGAAAAACGCATTGCTTTTGAGCAGATGGGCATCGATTATCTTGTGGAATATCCGTTTTGTAAAGAGACTGCAGCGGTGTTGCCGGAAGATTATGTAAACCGCTTTTTGCTTGATAAAATGAATGCCAGATTTATTGCAGCAGGAGAGGATGTTTCGTTCGGAAACCGAGGTGCAGGAAACGCAGAGCTTCTTTGTAATATTGCAAAAGAGCGTGGCGTGCAGGTGCGTATTATATCAAAACTCTGCCATGATGGAAGGGATATTAGTTCTACGTATGTGCGAAGTGAAGTAGAACAGGGAAACATGGAGCTTGTAACAAAGCTTTTGGATGAGCCGTTTTTTATCAGCGGGCGTGTGGAACGGGGGAACCGTATCGGGCGCAAACTCGGAATGCCTACGGTAAATATTCATCCGCAGCCGCAGAAGATTATGCCGCCGAGAGGAGTGTATTTCTCAACGGTTACTTACGGTGAACAGACTTTTTACGGTGTAACGAATATCGGATATAAGCCGACGGTTGAAATGCCGGACGGAAGTGTGAACCGTCTCGGTGTGGAAACTTATATTTATGATTTTAATGAAGATATTTATGAGAAAGATATTGTGGTGCATTTGCATCATTATGAGCGCGGTGAGAAGAAGTTTGAGAATTTAGATGCTCTGAAAGAAGCGATTGCGGCGGATGTGAAAAAGGGAAAAGAGTATTTTGGGATTTAAGGAGTAGAGAGGAAGGGGATTTCCATGAAAAGATTAAAAAAGAGATGGTATGCATTTACTTTAATAAGTATCATCGCGGCATTGATCGTAATGGTTGCATATAACTATACGACATTCCGTTCGAACGTTATCGAAAATACGGAAGATATCGGCTCGGGAAATCTGGCGCAGATTACGGAGGAATTGGAAGCATATCTTATTACAGGAAAGAGTGTGGTACAGTCGACATCTATCACCGTAGAGTATATGATGAGAAACGGTGCAACAGAGGAAGAAATCAGAGAATTTCTGATTTATGAGTCAGCGAAGTATACAACGGAAATTGATAAGAATTTTACCGGAATCTATGGATTGTTTGACGGAGTTTATATTGACGGAATCGGCTGGGAACCGGACGAGGGGTATGATCCGAAATCAAGGGATTGGTACATAGCTGCGTCACAGGCAAACGGACACCCTGCGATTGTTTCCCCGTATCTGGATGCGCAGACAGGAACCATTATGATTTCTGTCAGTGAAATGCTGGCAGATGGTGACAGTGTTATATCTTTAGATATTGCAATGGAACGGATTCAGGAAATCACGGAAGCAATCAGTTTTAAAAATACAGGATACGGATTTGTTGTAGATAAAAACGGTCTTGTAGTTGCACATAAAGATGTAGCGGAAAAAGGGAAAAACTATATGCAGGAAGATGTCGATCATAAGGAGATGCTCCGGCAGGTTTATAACCAGGAGAAGAATTGTTTCCGGATGGAACTTGGCGGAGAAACCGTGACGGTCTTTTCCGATACGGTTATGGAAGACTGGAATGTTGTCATGGTAGTCAGCAATGAGGAACTTTTTGCAGAGGCTAATTCGGCCCTTCGCAGAAATATTGTGATTTGCAGTGCGATTTCGCTTCTTATTATTGCATTTTTCATTCTTACGTTTAAGAATACGAATCAGTCATTGGAACGTGAGATGGAAAGCAATAAAAAAATAGAGGAGATGAACAACCGGATTATCCGCGCGCTTGTAAGGACGATTGATGCAAAAGACCGTTATACAAACGGACATTCCATACGTGTTGCGGAATATTCCAAAGAGATTGCAAGACGCATGGGAAAAAGCGAAAAAGAACAACAGAATATTTATTTCGCGGGACTTTTGCATGATGTGGGAAAAATCCGTGTTCCGGGTGCAGTCATCAACAAAGCGGGAAAACTGACAGACGAAGAATACGAACAGATTAAAGTGCATCCGATTACAAGTTATCATATTTTAAAGGATATTTATGAAGATAAAACGGTTGCTTTGGGGGCTAAATTCCATCATGAACGTTATGACGGAAAAGGATATCCGAATGGCCTGCAAGAGGAAAATATTCCTGAAATTGCGCGTATTATCGGAGTTGCAGATACATATGATGCAATGGCAAGTAACCGTAGTTACCGTAAAGCGCTGCCGCAGCAGGTAATCCGAGAGGAAATAATGAAAGGCAGAGGAACGCAGTTCGATCCTGAGATTGCAGATATTATGCTACAGATGATAGATGAAGATAAGAGATATGAGCTGAAAGAGTCTAAATCGTCACAGAAAAAGGTGCTCGTTGTGGATGACCAGCCGATGAATATTAAGATGGTTGAGTTTATTATGCAGGATGAGCCGATGTATGAAATTGTAAGTGCAACAAGTGGTGCGCAGGCAATTGAAATGTTAAAAGAGCAGGAAATCCATTTGATATTGCTTGATTTGATTATGCCGGAGATGGATGGATTTGATTTTTTGGGACAGATAAAGGGTAAGTATGATATTCCGGTTGTTTTTATGACAGGAGATAAAAACCTTGAGACTTTGGAAAAGGCGGCGCAGTACGGAGTGGAGGATTATTTGACAAAACCATTCTTACCGCTTGCGTTAAAGGAGATTGTTCACGGTATAACAAATTAGGAGATAAGTATGAAGAAGATAGTTGCTATTTCAGTTCTTGTATTAATAACGATTATTCTCGGAATGCTGGCAATGCACGGAAATGAGCGGGATACGGAAGTGACGAAAGAGACCACAAAAGTGGGGTTGGTGTGTAACGGAAGTATAGATGATAAGGGATGGACACAGTCTCATTATGAAGGACTCATGAAAAGTGCACAGGAACTGAATTTGGAAATTATATGTAAAGAAAATGTTACGTTTGACGAGGAATGCGCAGAGACGTTACAGAGCATGGTTGATATGGGATGTGAAATTATTATATGCAATTCCTTTGATTACGGAACTTATGTGAAACAGGCAGCAGAAAAGAATCCGGAAGTTACATTTTTGCATGCAACAGGACTTGAAAATGCGAAAAATGTTGCGACTTATTTCGGAAGAATTTATCAGATGCGCTATCTGTGCGGTATTGTTGCAGGTTTACAGACAGAGACGGATTCTATAGGGTATGTGGCAGCGTTCCCGATTGATGAGGTGAATCGCGGAATCAACGCTTTTGCGCTCGGTGTACAGGCGGTCAATCCCGATGCGGTTGTAAATGTATATTGGAGTGATTCATGGACAGATGACAGGGAAAATGCTTTGGCAGCGAACGTATTGATTGATACCTATGATGTAGATGTCCTTACCATGCACTGCGATACAACAGCGCCGCTTGATGTCGCGGAGAGCAGAGGAATTTGGTCTATCGGCTACAATAAGGATAACAGTAAAGATTATCCGGAAAGTTTTTTGACAGCAGCGGTTTGGAACTGGGAGGAATTTTATACACCGCAGATTTTAAAGTGTTTGCAGGGGAAATTCCAATCCAAGCAGTACTGGGAAGGGTCGGAGACAGGATTAGTTGATTTGGCGCCGCTTACCCCGAATGTAAAAGAGGGAACGCAGGGCATTGTAAATGAGCAGGCAGAAAAAATCAGGCAAGGAACATATGACGTATTCTATGGTCCTGTTGTAGATATGGATGGAAATGTCAGAATTAGTGAAGGGGAAAATATGCCGGACGAAATGCTGTTGCAGGAATTCGACTGGTATGTGAGAGGAGTCAACATACATGAAGAATAAATTACTTGGAGCAGGGGCCCTGATTCTTCTTTTGATTGTGGTTATTATTATGACCGCCGATTTTGAAAAAAAAGATAAGGTGACGGTTGGTTTTATTATGACGGGAAACACGAAGGAAACAGGATGGAACCGATTGCATTACGAGGGGATTTTAGGTGCATGTAATCAGCTGGATGTAGAATTGATTGTCAAAGAAGAGGTAAAAGAGAATACGGGGCAATGTGTGCAGGCAATACATGAACTTGCAAAGGAAAAGGCCGACATGATTATTTTGTCCAGCTACGGATATGCGGCTGAAGTTTTAGGGGTTGTAAAGGAATATCCGAATATTGCCTTTTATTCAGAATCATTTGACCATACGGCAGATAACATGAAAAGTTATTTTGCCCGTATGTATCAGGCAAGATATTTGGCGGGAGTGGTGGCCGGAAAGCAGACGGAAACTGATGTGATCGGCTATGTTGCAGCAATGCCGAACAGTGAGGTGAATCGCGGAATCAGTGCATTTGCACTCGGAGTCCGCCGCACAAATCCGAATGCCAAGGTAGTTGTTGCCTGGAGTAATTCGTGGGATGATGCACAGAAGGAAAAAGAGCTGGCAGAAGCCTTAATTAAAGAGAAGAAAGCAGATGTGATTTCATATCACCAAAACCAGCCGAATGTTGTGGAAGTTGCGGAGCAGTACGGTGTTTATTCTATCGGTTATCATGAGCCGGTTGCAGGAGCATCAGATAATTTCCTGACAGCAGCTGTGTTCCATTGGGATTTGACGTATAAAGAAGTCTTACTTGATTTTATCCGTGACAAATCAGATGAAGTGAATACATATTGGATAGGCATTGAACAAGATGCCATCGGACTTTCGGCATTTTCTGCGAATGTTTCGCAGGAAGCAATAGACGAAGTTGAACTGGCAAAACAGGAGATGCTTTCCGGATTTGATGTTTTTTCGGGTGAAATCTACGATAAAGACGGAATAAAAAGATGCAGCACGGGTGAGACAATAAGTGATGAGCAACTGTTAAAGTATTTTGATTGGTATGTTGAGGGTGTAGAACTTTATGAAGAGTAGTAAGAAAAAAGTAATAACGACACAAACCATATTGGGAATCAGTGTGATGCTTGTCATTATGTTGATGGTAGGCTCTTTGCTTGGTTATAAGATGAATCAGATGCTGACGGACAATATCGAAAATCAGCTGACAGAGCAGGCTGATTTGCTGTCGGATCATGTGCAGCAGAGCATTATGATGCAGTTTGTCCAGTTAAATAACATTGCGAATGCGGTTCAAAATAGCAGTGAGAGAATCGATAATGTATTACAGACTATCAAGAACGAGCAAGAAGGTGTTTTTCTTGGAATGGTGGCACTCGATGGGGAAGTCATATTCGGAAAACCTGTTGTGATGAACGAGTTTTCAGGAATCAGAGATTCTTTCCGTGGTAATGAGGCGGTTTCGTATGAGCAGGGTGTCGGCATTATGTTTTCCGTACCGGTTTACAATGGAGAAAATGTAAAGTACGTTCTTTACAAAATATATGATGAGGCAGTCATAAAAGATACGTTTGGATTAGAATGTTATGACGGTCTCGGTCAGGTTTTGTGGGCGACATCCGAACAGGAGATTATGGTTCCGTTTGTGAATGACACATATGGGGAAAAGTTTTGGCAGCAAAAAGGTATTCAGGAAGCATTTGAAATTATAGGAGACAAGATGAACATTGCAACATCTGCCAGTAGTTATGCGGACTGTGTTGTTGAGCATTATTTCCTGATGGTATCGGAATTGTCGCAGTACGGAATTTACGTTGTCGGAGTTGTGCAGGATGAAGCGTTGCTGGAAGGTATCCAGTATATTACAACACTTGTGCTTTGGGTGTTTGGGCTTCTTTTGGTTCTTTTTGTAATTATCAGCATTTATCTTTTTATTACAGCTGAAAAAGCGCAGGAAAGTGAGGAACTGCGTGTGGAAAAAGAGGATGCGGAGCAGGCAAATCAGGCGAAAAGTGAATTTTTGGCGAATATGTCCCACGAAATCCGTACGCCGATTCATGCGATTATCGGAATGAATGAGATGGTACTGCGTGAATGTGAGGATCATAAGATCAGACGTTATTCCGAGAACATTAAAAGTGCGAGTTCAAGTTTGTTGTCCTTAATTAATGATATTCTTGATTTTTCAAAGATTGAGGCAGGTAAAATCGAAATTGTAAATGAAGAATACAAGCTTGACAGTTTGTTAAATGATGTTATTACAATGATTCAATATGCTGCAGAGGAGAAAGATCTTGTATTTGAGACAAGTATTGACAAAGAACTTCCGCGTATTATGCGCGGTGATATTGTCCGTATCCGTCAGATTATGGTCAATATATTAAATAATGCCGTTAAATATACACAGGAAGGAAAGGTTTCACTTTCTATTACGCAGGAAGAGTTCTCAAAGGAAAGTACGACACTGAAAATTTCGGTAAAAGATACAGGTGTCGGTATTAAAGAAGAAGATTTGCAGAAACTGTTTCTGAATTTCCAAAGACTCGATATCAATAAGAACAGAAGTGTTGAGGGAACAGGTCTCGGGCTTGCGATTACGCACAGTCTGACAGAGCAGATGGGCGGAAGAATTGAAGTAGAAAGTACTTACGGCGAAGGCTCTGAATTTGTTATCTACATACCGCAACAAGTTATTGATGCACAGGGAATCGGTGATTTTAAGGCGGCAAAGCGTTCTGCGGCAGATACGCTGTATACGCATAGTTTCTCAGCGCCGCAGGCGGATATTTTGGTAGTAGATGACCATAATATGAACTTGTTTGTAATGGAAAGTCTTTTGAAATCTACAAAGGCAAAGGTAACAACCTGTGACAGCGGAGAAGCGTGTCTGAAGCATATGTCGCGTTATGCTTACGACATTGTGCTTTTGGATCATATGATGCCTGAAATGGATGGTATCGAAACACTTGCCAAGATGAAGGAACTGGGACTGAAGAAAAATATTCCGGTCATTGCGTTGACGGCAAATGCAATTTCGGGTGCAAAGGAAATGTACTTAAGCAACGGTTTTGATGATTATCTCAGTAAACCAATCGAAATAAAACAGTTAGAACAGCTTCTTTTGAAATATCTTCCGCCGAGTAAGGTTTCTATGGTGGATAAGGAAGAAAAGGCGGGCAGCAATGAACCAATGTGCGCAGGGGAATATATTGACCGTGCAGTAGGTTTGAAATACTGTGCGCATGATAAAGGAATTTATCATGAAATTTTGAAGGTATACTGTGAGGAGTACGAAACGAAAGTACAGAAGTTAACAATGAGTTTTGAAAATGAAAATTGGAAAGACTATGTGACTTATGTGCATTCTATGAAATCGACTTCTTTAAGTATAGGCGGTGTACAGTTATCAGAGACAGCAGCTTTCATGGAAAAGGCCGGAAAAGAGTATTTGGCGGAAGAAGATGCTGAAAAAATATCATATATAAAAGAACATCATGAAGAATTGATGGAACTATATAAAAACACAACTGCAGAAGCAGAAAAAATGAGCTGCCACGAGTAATTCGTGCGCAGCTCTTTGTGTGTCTATTTTAATATGGTAAGCAGCTCTTCTTGGGAGGCAGTGACACTTCCTTGTATCATGAGGGCGTTTCCGCCGCATTTTGCACCGAGTTTTGTGCGAAGCGTTTGGGCTACTTCGTTGCAGTCCGATTGCTTACTTCCGAGAATAAACCGGTAGTTGCCTTCTGCACCTGAGAAGATGGCACTATAACCTTCGTAGCGCCCGGTCAAATCATTTACCGCATTGCGGATGGCAATATTGTCAGTGACATCTGTAAAGAGAACGGCATTTTTGGTTTTATCCGGAGCCGGAAGTGCGGCAAGAGACATGGACAGACATTTTGCCTGAAGTGAGTTTGCCGTTTCTTTGAGCGATTGGTTTTCGTTTTTCAATTTCTCAAAGGCATTTGTAACCTGGTCTTGTTTGACGGACATAGATTGCGCAATTGCCGTTACGCTGCTTAGCTTTTCACGATAATCGTTAAGGGCGCGTTCGCCGCATAAAATAGTGAGCCGGACACCGCCTTTATAACTTTGTGCATTGACAATTTTTAACATACCGATTTGTCCGGTAGTCTCCGCATGCGGAGCGCAGCAGGCACAAATATCAACACCCGGAATTGTGACAATCCGCACCTGCCCGTCGATTTCTATTTTGCTGCGATAGTTAAGAGCGGAGAGCTCTTCTTTTTCGGGATAACTGATTTCAATCGGAAGATTGAGCCAGATGACACGATTGGCTGCAAGTTCAATAGCGCGGAGCTGTTCATTGTTAAGAGGACCGTCAAAGTCCAGGGTGACTTCGCGGGTACTTAAATGAAAGCCTACATTGTTGTAACCGAAACGTTCATGGACAATTCCGGATAGAATATGTTCGCCGGAATGTTGTTGCATAAAATCGAAACGCTGCGCCCAATCGACATGGCATTCTACGGTTTCGCCGACAACTACCGGTTCTTTTAATGTATGATATATGTAGTCGCTTTCAATTTGCACATCGCAAACTTTCAAGCCGTTTATTGTTCCGAGGTCTGCAGACTGTCCGCCTTCTTCAGGGAAAAAGGCTGTTGCGTCAAGCAGAACGCGGTAATGCTTGTCTGCCGGTTCGCAGGAAATAACGTTTGCTTTGAAAGTTGTCATATGAATATCTTCATAGAATAATTTTCTTGTCATGAAATAGCCTCCGGAATGTTTGATTTATTCTTATTTATCTTAATATAACTAACAAGAATGGACAAGAGTAAGATTTATTGCTTTTTTATAGGTGCAATGCTATACTAAACACGGACTGATTTTTGGAAAAGAGGGATAGAGATGAGATATATCATGTTACTGCTTTTGCTGATTTCCGTTTTGGGATATTGTGCCTGGATAAAAAAGAAATGGAATGTCAGATTTGAGTTTGCTCCGGCGGTTGTCAGTGCCGGTATCAGCAGCATATTATTTGCGGCGGGAATATTGAACATGCTTAAATATGCGGCGTACATACTTTTGGGAATAGGTGTTTTGCTGTTTGTTTTGAATTTTAAGACCCTTTTAAAAAAGCGGACGATGATTCTTCTGGTGTTGCTTTTGGGAACTTTGCTATATGTGGCTGTTTTATCTAAAGATGCCATGATTACTTCGTACGACAATTTCAGTCATTGGTTGACTGTTGTGAAAAACATGGTACGTACGGATCGGATGCCGAATTTCAGTGATACGCTGATTGAGTTTCAGTCTTATCCGTTGGGAGCCGGACTTTGGTTGTATTATTTCGGAGAGATTTGCATGATGACAGAAGGGGTACTTTTGTTTGCCCAGACGATGCTTCTGTTGTTTATGATGTTGCCGCTTGTTTCTTTTGTGAAAAAAGGAAATCGGTTTTCAGGGGTTATTGTTGCAATTTATGTCTTGTATGTTCTTAGCACGGGGCATGGAATTTTCGCATTGACGGTGGATACACTTTTGGCGGCTGCCGGTGTTGCATGTATGGCAATTATTACCCGGGAGAAAGAAAATCCGGAAAGAGCTTTGGCAGAGCTTGCGCCGATTCTTATTCTCGAAGTGCAGATAAAAAACAGCGGAATATTTTTTGCACTCGTCTGTATGATTTATTTTGCGGTGACGCATTGGAAAACGCTGAAAAGAACAAAGAGATTGCGTCGCAACTTTGCTTTGTATGATGTGATATTGCCGCTCTTTTCTATTTTTGTGTGGCAACAACATGTTAAACTCGTATTTACATATGGTGAATATGCAAAACATTCTATGTCAGTAGAATATTACAAGTGGATTTTCGGAGATAAAACGCCGGAAATTGTTGCGCAAATGGCGAAAGATGTTCTTCGGGGAGCAACCATGATTTCTCTGACAGAGCGGGTGGCTATGTGTATGCTGTTGATTTTTACAGTGCTTTTGGCGGGATATATATTATGCTCCCTTAAGAATAAAACAGTTGTGAAAAACGGAATAAAAGTTGCAGTATCCATATGGTGTATTTATATCGTATATACATTTTTTGTTTTTTGTATGTATGTATTTTCGATGACATACAGTGAGTATGTGTCGACCGATTTGCCTTCCTTTAACCGTTATATGGAAACGGTGCTGGCGTTTATTGCGGGAATTGTTGTTATTTATGTGCTGGAGAATAAAGGTACTTATAAGAAACAATTATTTCCTGCGGTATGTCTTCTTTTCGTATTTCTTATGTTCGGAAGTGAAAAAGAACAATTGGTTCCGGGGTATGAACCATCTTCCGGAAGAAGAGCGGAACTTCAGCAGTTGTTGACGGAATATGGAGTTTTGGAAGGAGCGTCGTGTACAATATACGCAAAATCGGCTTCGGTGGGTGGATATCTGTATTATTATTCACGCTATGAATTATGGAATCCTAACATTATATTGGTTACCAAAGACGATGGTTATGATAGGTTGCATGAAGCAGCAATGCAGACAGATTATCTTATAGTATGGAACAAAGGAAAAACTGTAAATAAGTATTTGAAAGAAATAGGGCGTACTGATCTGAAATCAAAAGAAATGATTGTGGTCGGCAAATAAAGAAAAATCCGGACTTGTGCAAGTAAGTCCGGATTTTTGTTGTTATAATGTCGCACCGAAGTCAGATACAATTACCTGACCTGTGATAGCTCTTGATTCATCGCTTGCAAGGAAGAGAAGGATATTGGCAACATCTTCCGGCATACAAATCGGAACACTTAAGTTCATATGTTTTCGCATCTGACCGAACATATCCTGATTTAATGTGGCAGGATCTGTCTTGGCCATCGGCGTTGCAATGGAACTTGGATTAACGGAGTTACAACGGATACCTGTACCTGCGAATCGGAGAGCAGTATGTTTGGTAAGTCCGATAATGGCAGCTTTACTTGTTACATAAGCTGCGCCGCCTGTACCGAAAGCACCTGCGACAGAATCCAAATTGATAATAGATCCGGCATTGTTTTTCATCATATCTTTGAGTACGGCTCTTGTGCAATAAAGAGTACCTTTGGTATTGATGCTGAGCACGCGCTCGAGATCTTCGTCTTCGTAACATTCGATTGGCTTTAAACCGGCTTCAAGAACACCGGCGTTGTTTACGAGGATATCTACTTTTCCATAAGCTTCTACCGTTTTGGCAACAAGATTTTCAGCATCCTCTACCTTGGAAACGTCTGTCTGAACAACAAGGACTTCACCGCCGTCAGCTTTGATTGCATCTGCAACTTCTTCAAGCTGAGGAAGACGACGGGCACTGATGACAACCTTGGCACCTTCTTTGGCAAATAACTTTGCGGTAGCAGCTCCGACACCGGAGTTGCTTCCTGTGATAATAGCAACTTTTCCATCTAAACGACCCATAAAAAATACCTGCCTTTCCCTTTTTTTATATTATAAATTGTCGCCGGCTATGCAGTCAATAAAACGCCGTAAGTTCACACAATGTTAACATCTAAAATATCATCCAAATTGATTTTTGTATTTACGATTTGCAATATCCGGCAAGTTGTATCCAGTCGGGCAACCATTCCTGTGATTTTAAGATACTCATCTTCATGGAAATATATGACAGTTGCCATTTTGCCTTTTTGAAGCAGATGCATTTTTCGGTCCAGTTCGTCAGCCATTTCAGGTGAGAGTGTAATTTTGGGGACTGTGATTTTTTCTTTTGCTGCCAGCGCTTCGGGAAGCCCTTTTAAGGCGGCAAAAGGCATGAATTGTTTGGCTCTGTCTGCAACGGGCATTTTATGTTTGGGTTTCGACGCCACTTCTATGACCTCCGATCTGGGTATTGCGTTCTTGTGTGGTAGCATGTTCTTCCAAGTTCATGCCTTTTAGAATGGCATTTTTCCCATATTTGTGTTTGATGGAAAGAACAGCTTCCTGAATTTTACGGTTTTTTGACAGACTCTCTGCATCTGCAAAAAAGTTGTACTGGTGAAATTCTTCCGGGACGACATGGTTGAACGTAAGATTGACACGTTTTATGGTCAGAGCCGGATTGGCAATTTTTTCATAAAGCCTTACCGCTGCGGGGATGATAAGAATATCAGCACTCGTTTCATCGTCAAGCGAGATGCTTCCGTGAGCAGGAGGAGCGCCGAGTCTGTTATCGTACCCGAGATGCAGGGTGAGAGATTTTGTCACCAGACCTTTGTCTACCAAATCAAGGCAGAGAAGGTCGGCCATTTCTTTTACAATCAGCTTACATTCTTCGTAAGTATAGGAGCAGGAAAGAACCTGACCGGAGGAAAGACAGTTTGACTGGGATTTATAGGATTTGATATCTGCAATGGTGACAGGTTCGAGCCCGTATGCATGGTCAATCAAAAGTTCCGCATCGACGCCGAAGAGCCGGTAAAGAAGATTTTCATCGGCTTGTGCAATATCTTTCATTGTAAAAATACCATAGCTTTCCAACTTGCGTGCGATTCCTTTTCCGATACGCCAAAAGTCCGTCAGAGGACGGTGACTCCAAAGCGTTTCCCGGTAGCTTTCTTCTGTAAGTTCGCCGATGAAATCGTCAGCATGTTTGGCAGTGATATCAAGTGCAACTTTGGTCAGATATAAATTAGAGCCGATACCGCATACGGCACGGATACCTAGGTTTACATAAATCTCATTTAGTATTGTTTTGCCGAGCTCACGCGCGGTCATATCATAAAGAGCCAGATAGTCTGTGACATCCATGAAAGCTTCGTCGATGGAATAGACGTGGATATCTTCTTTGGCAATATATTTTAAATAAATAGCATAGATTTTTGCTGCGTAATCAATATAGAGCTGCATACGCGGAACGGCAGTGATATATTCCATATGTTTCGGAATCTCAAAGATACGGCAACGGTTGGAAACACCGAGCTTTTTCATGGCAGGAGTGACTGCGAGACAAATCGTCTTTTCCGTGCGGGAAAGGTCTGCAACAACGAGATTCGTTGTCATCGGATCAAGCTTTCGCTCGACACATTCCACGGAGGCATAAAAAGATTTTAAGTCGATGCAAAGATATGTGCGCTGTTTCAAAGAAGTCACCACCTTTCAATGATAGTTTGTGCAATGTTTGTTTGATTATAACATACGAACATGTGTTCGTGTCAAGTTCGGGGAGTGTAAGATATAAAAACATATTGCAACAGGTCATTATTTCGACAAAAAAGATATTATTTTTGTATGTAAAATAAAAACGGTGTGATATAAAGAAAATAACAGGAGAAGTTTTCTGATAGGGAAGGAGATAGCATATGAGAAACAATTGGAAAAAAAGATTAAAGAAATTCTTTTTGATTGTCAGCGGATGGATGCTTGCAGTTTCTATGATAGGATGTCAGAACAAGGTTTCTGACACACCGGTTCCGGAGACGGAAACACAGCAGATAGAGGTAGTAGAAGATGTTGCAGAAGAAGTGACGGAAGAGATTCCGCAGTATGAAGGGTATTCTTTATTATGGAATGATGAGTTTAACGGCGATGCAATGGATGAGACCATTTGGAATTATGAGCCGCATGAGCCGGGCTGGACAAACAATGAATTACAGGAATATACCACATCCACAGATAACGTATTTGTCAGAGACGGAAAGATGGTATTAAAAGCAATTGAAACATCAGAGGATTATTATACATCCGGAAAGATTACAACACAGAATAAAAAAGACTTTATGTACGGAAAAGTAGTTGTCAGCGCAAAGACGCCGGAAGGACAGGGCTTATGGCCTGCAATCTGGATGATGCCTACCGATGAAAGCTACTACGGACAGTGGCCGAAATGCGGCGAGATTGATATTATGGAAGTGCTCGGTAATCAGACAAATATCGCATACGGAACGGTTCACTACGGCGAGCCGCATGCAGAGCAGCAGGGCATTTATACATGGGAAGGTGACAGCGCTTCCGATTCATTCCACGAATACAGTGTGGAATGGGAGCCGGGCGAGATGAGATGGTATATCGACGGCAATTTATATCATACGGCAAATGACTGGTTTACTGCTGTGGACGGAGAAGAGGAAAAAGAATATCCGGCGCCGTTTAACCAGACATTCTTTGTACAGCTCAATCTTGCAGTCGGCGGCAATTGGCCGGGAAATCCGGATGAAACAACGGATTTCGAGAAAGCGGAGTTTGAGATTGACTATGTCCGTGTATATCAGAAACCTGAGTACGATATGAATGTAACAAAGCCGGCAAAAGATTTCCGTGAGCCGTTAGCAGACGGTAACTTAATCTACAATGGTGATTTTGCAGATGCAGAACCGCTTGATGATGAAGAAAATTGGTTCTTCCTCTTATTTGAAGGAGGAGAAGGTCAGGCCGCAATTGCAGACAATACAATGACCATAACTTCGCAGAAAGAAGGAAGCGTAGACTATTCCGTACAGTTGGTACAGCCGAATCTTCCGATGATTAAGGGAGAGAAATACCGTTTGACATTCGATGCATGCGCGGCGCAGGAAAGAGATATGATTGTCTGCGTTTCAGCACCGACAGCAGGATGGATCCGCTATTTGCCGGATACCATGTTGACATTGTCTACGGATTGGCAGACATATACTTATGATTTTGAGATGACAGAAAAAGATGACAACAACGGCCGTTTGGAATTCAATATGGGAAATAAAGGTTCGACGGCAGAAATTTATATTAAGAATGTAAGAATTGAAAAGGTAGAATAAATGGGAAACGGGGTTGCTTGTAAGCAACTCCGTTTTTTAAGTTTAATAAGAATTGTGTTTTTGTTTATCAATAGTGTATAATGATTTTTAGAATAGATTTCGGAAAAAGAGGTAGTGTAATATGAACGACTTGAAAGCAGAAAAAGGGTGGTACCGCATACGCAAGAGATTGTATGAAATTACCGAAGTAGGATACCATCTGGACAATGTGAGCAAGGGATATGATATTATAAATGTCCTGACGATTCTTTTGAATCTGGCGGCAAGTATTTTATATACGTATGAAGAAATCCGTATGCGGTACGGAGAGGTTCTTTTGATAATTGAGACAGTAACGGCTGTGTTTTTTGCACTGGATTATATGTTACGTCTGATTTCGGCGCGTTTCAAATATGATGAAAAAAATATGACAGAAAGTATGGCTGTGCGAAGATATATGTTTTCTTTTATGGGAATTATTGATCTTCTCTCATGGCTGCCGTACTTTTTGCCGGTGTTTTTCCCGGCGGGAACCGTGGCATTCCGCATGATTCGTGTCGTGCGTATCTTGAGGTTATTCCGCGTGAATGCGTACCATGATTCGCTCAGTATTATCACAGAAGTTTTATATGAAAAAAGACAACAGTTGGTTTCCTCGGTATTTATTATTTTGATGCTGATGATTGGCTCAAGTCTTTGTATGTACAGTTTGGAACATGAAGCGCAGCCGGAGGTGTTTTCCAATGCCTTTTCCGGAATTTGGTGGGCGACATCCACGCTTCTCACCGTCGGATATGGTGATATTTATCCGATTACGACACTCGGTAAGGTTTTCGGTATTTTTATTTCTTTTCTCGGGGTAGGTATGGTTGCAATCCCAACAGGTATTATTTCAGCAGGATTTGTCAGTCAGTACACAACTATCAAAAACAGAACAGACTACGGCTATAAAATGAACATGGATTTTATCCGGATTCATATTGAAGAGGGAGAGGAATGGTGCAATAAGAAAGTGGCAGAACTTTCTCTTCCGTCGGGTATGATTATGGCGGTAATTAAAAGAGGCGATGATATTCTTATTCCGCGAGGTGATGTTGTACTTATTGATGATGACATTGTTGTACTCGGAGCCATTCCGTATGAAAGTGATGAGCATGATCATATTGAGTTGCAGGAGATTATACTGAAGAAGAAACATCCGTGGAGCGGTCTTCCGATAAAAAAATTAGATATTTCTCGTCAGTCGGTTATTGTGCTTGTAAAGCGCAGAAATAAAGCACTTATTCCGAACGGAAATATGGTACTTGAGGCAGGAGACAGAGTATTCCTGTACACAAAACTTCATTTGGCAGAAGCAAGTGTAATAGAAATATAACGAAGGGGCTGTTGCAAAATAGATGAGTAATCATTTATGGGGCACAGCTCTTTTTCGTTATAGGAAAAGCATGTGACGACAGCTAAATGATTTTTTGTGATTAGAAGAAAAAGTGGATCTAAAATAAAAGTTTTTGACATAGATACTGGGCTAAAAATACAAAATGACAGACTTAGGGGAAGTCCGTAAAATGAAGAGGCATTGTACCCTTAAAATTCTCCGTATCTTTTCTGCAGATAAAGGCGCCGCTTTACTTGTTGTAAAAAGCGTTCGCTTCCGAGTACCTCAATGCGCGGACCGAAAGAGAGTACTTCAATCAAAAGTTCGGTTTCATTTTTTTGATTATAATAAATCAGACATTCATATGTATTGTCATCTATTTTTGTCGTATTTTTTTCGTAGTTGGCAAACTGCAACATCGTCCGCTCAAGGGCATTGCGGTCCGTATAAATCAAAAGGCGCGCAGGCTCTTTGTAATCATCGGATTTCAAAAGGCGGTTGAGATCCGGTTTTGTATTTATGCGTGCATCCATAAGGGAGACAGTCGAAATACGCTCTAAATTCAAAATTTCGATGCGAGGATTTTTTGCGCCCCTTTTCGTGCAAAGCAGACGGAATTTATCGTTTTTGACAGAGTATTCCAAGCGACACGGATAGTAGTGATGGTGCACACGGTCATTGCGATTGCCTTTGTATTCAATATCAACAAACTGTCCGAGTTGCAGCGCTTCCAAAACGGTACGGAAGTTTTTTATATAAACAGGATCTTCAAATGGGTCACGGTTTACATAACGGTCGTAATAGTAAAAGTCATCTTCTTCCCACAGCTGCGGAATATCATCAAAAAGCGCAAGGAGTTTTGCAGTGTTTTCTGCGTCCAGAAAAAGCTGCATCTTGGAATCGGACAGAATGGTTTTGATATAGGATTTTTGCAAATCCGAAAGCGGAACATAGAAGTCTTCGGATATTTTCGATAAATACAGCTCGCCGTCTTTCTCAAAAAAATCCCATTCGCCTGCTGTGATTTTCGGAATCAGATAAAGGAGACTTTCTTCGTAGCCTTTTTCCGTGACGGTAAGGCGCAACTCTTCCATGGAAATACTGTCACCTTTACACAGGATATGTTTCATAATCTGATAATAGCAGTTATAAATTTCAGAAAAAATTTCCATGGTATCTCCTTTCCGATTTTTTAGCAAATCAAATATCGTACAATTCAAACATACGTTGCATATCTTGGGTAAATTGTCTTTTTACATAGTCATTATCACATTCCAAATCAATGATGCGCCCGGTGAAGGTGCGCAGCCAAGGGAGCATTTCATGACTGTCGAAAACCTGTTTTTCATAGGTATAGGTGTCAGGGGCAATCTTTGTGATGATGCCGCCTTTTCCTTCGCGCTCCAGTCGCTCGACAATAAAAGGTTCCTTCTCTTCATCGATGTGCAGGGTCAGTTTTACTTTTTCCAATCTGTTACGGGTGTTGTTTTGGAAAGAAACACCCCAGAGGGAAGAGTGGTTATGGATAAGCGCCTGCTTTAGGTCATCATAGTCGGCAAATGGTTTACATAATTCAACTTCCTTTATGCTGTCCAAGCGTGCACAGTGAAATCGGCGTTTCTCTGTCAGATAGAGGCAGAGAAAACGTCTTCCGGATCTTGTGCTGATGAAAATTTGAAGAGGAACACCGGCAAGTTCAAGGTTCACCGGCTTTCTCGTCCCGCGGAGTTTTAACTTAATTTCACATTTTTGACGCATGGCTGACAAAAGAAGGAGCAGTATTTCGTCTTCTAATGTATGAACAAAAAATCCGTGTTTGATGCGGAAGGTATCGTTTGTTTCGCTTAGGTTGTCAAGTATCGTATCGCCGACGATTCCGAGCGGAGAACTTTGTGTGAAAAATTTCAGCGCCGTGGTTAGTTCCGGGTTACTATCGGTTACATCCGCAAAATTTTCATTTTTAAAATAAAGAAGATCCTTGCCTGATTTTTCTTTTTTAAGAATCCCTTCTTTTACATAGGCGTTACATTTGCGTCGAATCATCTGTGGGTCAAAAAACATATCATAATCGGATATAAGGCCGTCCGTAATCTGCTCAACGGTATATCCTTCTTCCGTATTTAAATAATCAAGTAAATAAAAATGGAGCAAAATATCGTTGTCGGTAAAGCTTTTTGTTTTCCAAACGCGGTAAAGAGGATTGGAGTCGAGGAGATTACTGTCGATGGCAAGAGAAATATTCTTGCCGCTGCTCGTGTAATCGCGGCGGATGAAAGCGCCGAGCCAGCTCTCAATGCGTCGCCGTTCATTGTCATATGTACGTCCGCTTTTCTCTTTGAAATCATCTCTTGTCTTAAATCCGTAGACAAAAAAGTCGCGCACGTATTCTCTTGTCTTTGGGAAACTTTTGATAAGTTCTTTAAAATCGGACATGACAGACTCCTTTCACATATTTTCCATAAGTATAGCACAAAGAAAAAGAGGAAAACAGAGTTCGCAACTTTTTTGAAATGAAAAAAATTCCGGTGCGGATTATGATTGTTTTAACAACAAATGAGAGCAAACAAGAAGGAGGTAGTGACATGTTTGTGATTTATAATGAAAAAACAAAATATCCGATTAAGGTGTGGTTAGAAAGCAAAGAGAAATTAGAGGAAAGTTGTTTGGAACAGGCATATCACCTTGCTAATCTTCCTTTTATACATAAGTGGGTGTGTCTGATGCCGGACACTCATACAGGAAAAGGAATGCCGATCGGCGGAGTTATCGCAACAAAGAATGTGATTATTCCGAATGCGGTCGGCGCGGATATCGGCTGCGGAATGGTTTTTGTGGCAACCAACATTAAGGTTGACGACATCAGGGAGGTAGCAACAGGTAACGGCTCGATTGTTCAGGCGATTGTCGGAAATATTATGAGAGCGATTCCTCTCGGCACAGAGCGTTACAAAGAGGCGCAGCCGTCAGAGGTGCTTGATAAGGCAAAAGAAAACCTTTCCTTATATGATGAAAATCCGGAACTTTTAAAACTGATTGATGACGGTTATTTCCAGGTCGGGTCTCTGGGCGGAGGAAATCATTTCATTGAACTTCAGGAGGATCAGGACGGATATCTTTGCATTATGCTTCATTCCGGAAGCCGTCATATGGGAAAAGAGATTTGCGATTATTTCCATAATAAAGCGCGCGTGCTCAATGCAACATGGCACAGCGCAGTTTTGGATGAGTACCGCCTGGCATTTTTGCCGGTAGATACAAAGGAGGGGCAGCAGTACATCCGCTGGATGAATCTGGCACTTGATTACGCTTTTGAAAACAGAGAGCGCATGCTTGAAAAAGTATGCTCCATCGTCAAAGAAGTCATCGAAAAGCATACAGAAAAACAAGTGGAATTTACACAGAAAATTAACTGCCATCACAATTATGCGGCTCTTGAAAACCACTACGATGCCAACGTGTGGGTGCACAGAAAAGGTGCGACAAGAGTAAGAGACGGTGAGCTTGCGGTCATTCCGGGAGCAATGGGATCTTACAGCTATGTTGTGACGGGAAAGGGCAATCCGGAGACGTTTTGCACTTCTTCCCACGGCGCAGGAAGAAACTACTCAAGAAGCGGTGCCAAAGAAGCCTTTTCGGTAGAACAGGTAATCGTCGATTTGAAAGAGCAGGGAGTTGTCCTTGGCAAACGCAAGAAAAACGATGTGGCCGAGGAGTGCAGATTTGCTTACAAAAATATTGATGAGGTTATGGCACAGCAGACAGATATGGTTGAGATTGTCAGAAAATTAAAGACAGTCGGAGTTGTAAAAGGTTGATATCTGCAATGCAGAATCACATAGAGGACATATTACTTTGCATGGGCATAGGGAAGCATTCCCTGCCCGGCGGTGCAGGACCGATGGTTTATCTGTATTCCGTAATATGACCCCCAAACGCCTGTAACGCGTAAAAACAAAATGTATATGGTGGTTCAAATCCGCCCCGTGAAGACGGTAGCTAAATGGTAAAAGCAACATTTTAAAAGTGGCAGAACGAAAGTTCGCGGTTCGAATCCGCCCTGACCGAGACGGTCACCAACAAAAAGTGCAGAAATCCCTTTTTCGTCGCGCAGCTTGCTGCAATTTGCCATGCAATCTGAAGGGAAAGCAATCTTCTTTGGTTAGCACAGGACAACTGATAGGAAACGATATAAGGTGTGGTTTTTGACCGCAGTGCGTATCCGAGTACTTGAGGTCCTCCTGTGCGGCATGGAAATTCCTTTTTCTTCCATTGCAAGGTAAAGATGAAAAAGGGAGGACTGTATATAAAAAACGGAGGTAAGAAAAATGAGAGTAATTATAAAGGAAAATGAAACAGGATTTTTGACAAAGAACGGCGTATTTGTAAAGATGCTTTTTGCAGGAAAACACAACGTGGCAAAGGCACTCGGCTATGATGTATTTGTCGAGGCTATGGAAAATGAGGTGGATTTTTTGGAAGTACCGTACCAGGTGCTTGCAAAAAATAAGGATTTTGCGGACAGAACCGTGCGTTTCCAGATTCCGGACGGATTTCTCGGTCTGATCTATGTGAATGGATCGCTTCGTGCCTGTGCAAACAGAAAAGAGTATGTGTTCTGGAATGTATTTGAAACATATGAAATGCAATTGATTTCTATGGAGCAGACCGAAATCGGTAAGGAAGTGACAAAGCAGATGCTGGATGTCATTCCGACAAGATTTTACACAACAGTGGAAGTGGGCGAAGGTCAGGCAGGACTTCTTTATTTTGATAATGTCTTCCAGAGAACACTTGAAAGAGGTGTATACCGTTTCTGGAATTACGCAACTGCAGTGACATCACAGGTAATCGATATGAAACAGACGGAGCTTAATATCCTCGGTCAGGAAATATTGACAAAGGATAAAATCGGTATCCGAATGAACGTGGTATGTACATACAGAGTGACGGATCCGGTTGCACTTGTGGAAAATATCAAGCGCCTGGAGCAGCAGCTTTACTCTATGGTACAGCTTGTCACAAGAGAGCTTACAGGAAACTATAAACTCGATGAAATCCTGGAAATGAAGGAAACTATTTCGAAAGAAGTGTTTTCTAGGTTGCAGGAGAAGGCAAAGGAGTTCTATGTGGAATTTTCTGCTGCCGGTATCAAGGATATCATCCTTCCGGGAGAAATCCGTGATATCATGAACTCTGTGCTTGTAGCAGAAAAGAATGCGCAGGCAAATGTCATCGCAAGACGTGAAGAGGTCGCATCCACAAGATCTTTGTTGAACACAGCAAAGCTTATGGAGGAGAACAAAACTCTTTACAGACTCAAAGAACTTGAGTACATGGAGAAAATCTGCGACAAGGTCGGGGAAATCTCTGTCGGCGGAAACGCCGGTCTTGTGGAGCAGCTCGGTGTATTGCTTGGGGCGAAGTAGGGGGACATAAGAAAAGCGGCAACAGAGAGAACGGTTGTCGCTTTATTTGTTTGGTCTGGTATCTATATGTTTTGGCTCCTTTTTTTCTGTGCCATATTTTGGTGAAACCTCTCGACTTGACATAACTCCTGACCGTTGTTATAATGTCTGTAACATTTGTAACAAATATGTAACAATTTGAAATTGATTTATAACAGAAAGAGAAAGGTATGTTATGTATAATAAGAGAAAAGCAGGAGTGACAGTGCTTGCACTTACATTGGCAATTTCAACTGCACTTCCGATGCAGACAATGGGAGCCCCGGTGATTACAATCGGAGGATTTTCCGCAGGAGCAGATACAGTATTATCCGCAACACCGTCTTTAGATTTGCAGCCGGCAGCAGAAGCAGAACTTACAATCGGCGCAGATTTAGAGAAGGCAGAGCAGACGACGGCCGAGGATGTTTCTTTTACGGCAGGTGCCGGCGAGTTTGTGACGGCATCGATAGCGGTATCACCGGAAGATATGGACGAGCAGTCCTATGATGATGAAGAAGAAGCCGGAGCATTATTCGGTTATACAAATCTCGGTATTGCCCGTGTGGACGATCATTTAAATGTCCGTGCCAGCGCAGAAAAAGACAGTAAGATTGTCGGTAAGATGGAAAATGATTCGGGTTGTGAAGTTCTTGAAGTGGTAGACGGAATGGCACATATCATTTCCGGTAGTGTGGAAGGATATGTTAGCATGGACTATCTTTTGACAGGAACAGCAGCAGAGGTTTATGCAAATGCAATTGTAAAAGAGTTAGCGACAGTTACCGCTGACGGATTAAAGATGAGAATGTCACCTTCTTTGGAAGCAGAAGTGTATAACATGGTTGCTTACGGAGAAGAACTTGAAGTATTAGAAAAACTCGATGGCTGGGTAGCAGTTGATTATGACGGTCAGAAAGTTTATGTTTCTGCTGATTATGTATCTGTAGACAGGAAGTTAAAGACAGCACTTAACATGACAGAGTTCCTCTATGGTGAGGGTGTTTCCGATGTGCGTGTTGAAATTTGTGAGTACGCAAAACAGTTCCTCGGTAATCCATATGTATGGGGCGGAACTTCCCTTACAAAGGGTGCTGACTGTTCCGGTTTTGTACTCAGTGTTTATGCAAAATTCGGTGTAGGACTTCCGCACTCTTCGAGAGCACAGGCGAACTGCGGTACAAGAATTAAAGTTTCCGAGATGAAACCGGGTGATCTTGTATTCTACTCAAACGGAAGCCGCATTAACCACGTGGCTATGTACATCGGTGGTGGACAGGTTATCCACGCAAGTTCACCGAAGACAGGTATCCGTATTTCAAGTACCTATTACAGAAGTCCGGTGGCAGCAGTAAGACTTTTATATGATTGATTTTAAGTTCGGGCATCACAATGTGATGCCCGATTTTTTGTGGGTGCGCTTATGATGTTTGGACGCTGCGTTTGGCGATGATTTGTCGGTATTTTGCGGCGGAGTTGGTGGCGGAGTTGGTGGCGGTAACAGATAGAAGAGTAGATTTATGGGAAAATATATGCTACGACGGTGTTGTTATGTAAACCAATCAAGTGCCGAGGTTGTTGGCGGTAGGATAAAAAATGGTGAATTAAGAAATTTATCCAGTAAAAATGAGCTGAAATAGGATTGCCGGACACGAAAAATACAAATTTGGACCGATAGGAAGATGAAAATAAAGAAAACTATAGGTTAAAAAAACAAAAGAGGTTTACATAATGCGAGTTGAGGTGAAAAAATCCAGGATAAAAAAGAACAAAATAAGAAATTTATCCAATCGAGATGATTTCTCAAGCAAGTTATATGTGATAGGATGTAAAAAAGTAGGTGATTTTATGATTAAGAGATTGGATGAATGGTTTGCGATAGGGACAAAGAGGGGCATGGGACTTTTTTTCTCGCCGGTGATTGTGGGAATTACCATTATAGGAAAAACATATTGGTGTGCGGTTTTGGCAGGTTTGGTTTTCGTGATGGAAGTATATAGTTTGTGGTATTATATGACAAAAGTTCCGGATCCGGAGGATGAGAATGCAAAATTGACAAAGCTGTGCGTGGAAAAAGATGATTTCGGAAATGAACATTACTTGATACGGGAATATAATAAAGAGGGTGTGATTGTCGGTTCTACAGATGCAATGGAGGGGCGGCAGGATGAATATTGATGCAGGAATAATTTGGATATACATTGTGTATGTGATAACGCTGCAGATGTTTATCATGTTGCGGATTTTAGGGGCGAAGAGATTTGAATTGCGGCTTGCACGGCATTTGCTTTTCCGTAAAATAAAAACCACAGGTGTGATTGTCGGTTTTGAAAGGGGCAGATGGTGGGAAGAGTCCGGATGTCCCGGAGATTATATATCGGTTGTTGAGTACAGGATGAATGATTGGAAGTGCAGGACAAAAATTTTACGGTGCGAAAAAGATGAAGTCGGGCAAGATGTTTTGCTTGCAGTAAGCAGGAAAGATCCTTCAAGAGCAGTCAGATATGAAAAACAAATGTTGTACGGTAAAACAAACGGTTTGTCACATGCATATTCTGCTATGCAGATCGGTATTATTGGTGATATATTTTTGCTTTTTTTGTTGCGGAAAATAGGAATGGTAATATTGATTTCGGGCGTTGTTTGTTTTTTGAATTATCTGTGTCTGCCGTTATATTTAAAATTGCGGAGCTTGACTTGGTAATTTGAGTTGGGGAATAGGTGAAATTATGGAAATCGGAATTATGGCGATACTGCTTGCAGTGGTTTTTTTTACAGTGTATGCGACTTTATATATTTGGCCGCAATTTTTGCCGGATAAAACAGAGGCAGAAGTTGTGGGATTTCATGAAGTGCCTAATTTCGGGCGCGGTTCGAGTAGGAATCCCTATTTTTATTATTCCATTCTTCGATTTGTGTTGGATGGGGAAATATATGAGGTGATACTGCGTCGTGACAAGAGGGACAAGCTTGGGGAAAAAGTACCGGTGGCATACAGCAGGCGGCTCGGAGTGTTGCTCCGCAGGCGCAGGATAAAAGTATATATGCGGGATAAAATTACGTGGGAAACTGTTTTTTACTTTGTTTTATATGATGTATTGTTTTGCGGGTCATTGGCGCTGGTCGGAATTGTAACTTTGATTGTGCAGATAAAGACACAGAAGTTTCTTTTTGCCACGCTGTTTTTGTCGCTGGCAGCTGTGATCATGACAGTAATCATTACGTGCATCCATGTTGCAATGGAACAAAAGGAGTTTAATCTTGCGAGAACGGAACCCGGCGACGGGGCAGAAGTAATCAAAGTATATAAGAGAACCATATTTGACAATAAGTGGTGCTTATATTTTTCGGTCGGCGGCATTAGCTGGATGGTTGTTCTTCTTTGTATGTGGGCGGCATTTCCGGAACTTCGCACGTTCGAGGCAAACATATATTGGTATTCCGTTATCGGAATCAGTGCGTTTTTGTTGAGTGTGATTATTTATAGTTGGATTCAAACTGTTTTAAAAAACAGCGTAATAAAAAACGGTGAAATCATATGGGCAACGATAGATAAGACGGAATCAGGCTGGAGTAACGGCGAGTTTTTTGTAAGTTGTCGTTGGTTTTCTACAGAGGAGGGGATGCCTTATCATTTTGAGGCAAAGTACAAGGATTCTGCGGACAACCTAAGGCCGGATTTAGAGAGAGAATGCAGAAGAAAAATATTTGAGATGGGACAAATCCCGGTGGCTGTAAATTACAAAAATAAGGAAAGATATGAAGTGCTTGTCAGAGATTGTATGTTTTCCTATATCGGCAACGGAACGATGCGGCCGATTACGGGTTCAAGTCTTCTTCGAACGGTAAAAAAGCAGGAAAATGAGTAATTTAACCCCTTTACATAACTTCTTTCGTATGTTATACTCATTTCTGTGTGAAAACTAGCCATGCTCAGGCGAGGGAAACTCCAACCCGGTTCTTAGCATGAGCCATATGAAAAGAAAGAAGGAGGAAATCAAAATGATTTCAAAGGACAAAAAAACAGCAATCATGGAAAAATTTGCCAGAACACCTGGTGACACAGGTTCACCTGAAGTTCAGGTAGCAGTTCTCACAGAGAGAATCAAAGAGCTTACAGCTCACTTAAAAGAGAATCCAAAGGATCATCATTCAAGACGCGGTATGTACAAGATGATCGGTAAGAGAAGAGGTCTTCTTGACTACTTAAAGAGAGTAGATATCAACAGATATCGTGCTTTAATTGAAGAACTTGGTATCAGAAAATAGGCAATGAATGTAGAGAGGCGGATTGCATATCCGCCTCTTTTTACGGTAGAAGAAGTTTTCCGAGACCACTGAAGCATATGTGAAATTTTCGCATGCGGTTCAGTAGTTTCGGCGTCTTCTACCTGTTACAAGTAGAAACACCAAATTGGGCAAAGCCCGGAAAGAGAAGGAGAAAGAGATGTATAAGAGTTACTCAATGGAACTTGCCGGCAGAACACTTACAGTTGATATCGGCAGAGTTGGTAAACAGGCAAATGGTTGTGCATTCATGCACTACGGTGAGACAACAGTATTGTCCACAGCAACAGCTTCAGAAAAACCGAGGGACGGAATTGATTTCTTCCCATGCAGCGTTGAATATGAAGAAAAACTTTACGCAGTAGGAAAAATCCCTGGAGGATTTAACAAAAGAGAAGGAAAGGCAAGTGAAAATGCCATCCTTACAAGCCGTGTTATTGACAGACCGATGCGTCCTCTGTTCCCGAAGGATTACAGAAATGACGTAACACTTCACAACATGGTAATGAGCGTGGATCCGGAATGTCGTCCGGAGCTCGTAGCGATGATCGGTACATCTATCGCAACATGTATTTCAGATATCCCGTTTGACGGTCCTTGTGCAATGACACAGGTTGGTCTTGTTGACGGTGAGTTTGTGATCAACCCGAACCAGGAACAGTGGGACAACGGAGATCTTCAGATGACAGTTGCTTCTACATCTGAAAAAGTTATCATGATTGAAGCAGGAGCGAATGAAGTTCCGGAAGATAAAATCTTAGAAGCTATCTACATGGCTGATGGTATCAACAAAGAAATCATCGAATTCATCAACAAGATTGTTGCTGAAGTAGGTAAACCGAAACATGAATATGTAAGTTGTGCAATTCCTGAGGAAATGTTCGCTGCCATCAAGGAAATCGTTCCGCCGGCAGAAATGGAAGAAGCAGTATTCACAGATGAGAAACAGGTTCGTGAAGAAAATATCCGTAAAGTAACTGAGAAATTAGAAGAAGCATTCGCTGACAAAGAAGAATGGCTTGCAGTTCTCGGTGAAGCAGTATATCAGTACCAGAAAAAGACAGTTCGTAAGATGATCTTAAAAGATCATAAACGTCCGGATGGTCGTGCAATCGACCAGATTCGTAAACTGGATGCAGAGATCGATATTATTCCTCGTGTTCACGGCTCTGCTATGTTTACACGTGGACAGACACAGATTTGTAACGTAACAACACTTGCTCCGCTTTCTGAAGTACAGAGAGTGGACGGTCTTGATGCAAACATCACAAACAAGAGATATATGCATCACTACAACTTCCCGTCATATTCCGTTGGTGAGACAAAAGTAAGCCGCGGACCGGGACGTCGTGAAATCGGTCACGGAGCACTTGCTGAGAAAGCACTTATGGCAGTTCTTCCTTCTACAGAAGAATTCCCATACGCTATCCGTACAGTATCTGAAACATTTGAATCTAACGGTTCTACATCTATGGCTTCTACATGTGCATCTTGTATGTCACTTATGGCAGCCGGTGTTCCGATTAAAAAGATGGTTGCAGGTATTTCCTGCGGTCTCGTAACAGGCGATACAGACGATGATTACATCGTTCTTACAGATATCCAGGGCCTTGAAGATTTCTTCGGCGACATGGACTTCAAAGTAACAGGTACTACAGACGGTATCACAGCTATCCAGATGGATATCAAGATTCACGGTTTGACAAGACCGATTGTGGAAGAAGCCATCCGCAGAACAAGAGAAGCAAGACTTTTCATCATGGATACATGTATGAAACCTGCAATTGCCGAGCCTCGTAAGGAAGTTGGCCAGTATGCACCGAAGATTGTTCAGATCCAGATTGATCCTGAAAAGATTGGTGATGTTGTCGGA
>JAZQDJ010000134.1:0-10895 GCA_045546735.1 Lachnospiraceae bacterium
AGTGTGGTGGAAAGATACGCATTCAGTGAATGTGACAATCTAACAGACATAACCATCCCAAGCAGCGTAACAGAAATATCCGCTTACGCCTTCCAAGACTGCACTGCCTTAACAGAAGTCAATCTTCCAAATAGTGTGGAAAACATGGGAAATGGTATTTTCAGCGGATGCACAGCTTTAGAAAAAGTACATTTGCCTGAAATAAGGCAAACGCTTCCGTCAAATACATTCTATAACTGTAAGAAATTAAGTGATGTTAATTTTCCGGAAACGTTAACGAAAATAGATTCCTATGCATTTTATAATTGTGATGCACTGACAGAGGCAGTGTTGCCGAAAAATGTAGCAACAATAGGTAATTATGCATTCTGGGATTGTGATACATTGGAAAAAGTATCGGTGCCGGATTCAGTGACGAGCATGGGGACGTATGCATTCCAGAGCTGTGACTTGCTCTCGGATGTGACTTTAGGAACAGGATTGAAAACAATTCCGAATTATGCATTTGCAGACTGTGGTGCTTTGACGTCTATTGTAGTTCCTTACAATGTAACAGCCATTAAAGCATCCGCATTTGCAAATAATCCGAAGATGCTTGAGATAACGATTCCGAGAAAGACAACGTCGATTGACAGCAGTGCATTTTCCTATAAAACAAAGACAACAGTATATGGTATTACAGGTACATATGCAGAAACTTTTGCCGCGGATAACAATATGAAATTTGTGGCGATTGATGTACCAGCGACATCCATAACAATCAGTCAGGAGAGCGCAACGCTTTCACCATGGGATGAACTGCAACTTTCGGTTTCCATATTACCGTCTGATTTTACCGATGAAATCATATGGAGTTCTTCGGATGAGACGATTGCAACGGTCAGTGACACCGGACTTGTGAATGCAAAGAAAGGCGGAAGAGTTACTATAACAGTAAAAGTAGGAAGTCAGCAGGAAACTTGTGATATTTTGGTGCAACAGCCGGTAGAGGAAGTTTATCTGGATGAATACTGGTTGGATCTCGAAGTGGGAGAAATCGCCCAGTTGACAGCAGAAGTATACCCGGATGATGCAACGGATAAAACACTGACATGGACATCATCCGACGAAGATGTTGTTATCGTATCAAATACCGGAAGAGTAACTGCAGTAGGACCGGGAAGTGCAACGATTACAGTGCGGGCAGGAGAAGAATATGATACTTGCAATGTGGAAGTGAGTGAAGCCGGTAATAAGATATATGTTACATCTATTGTGATATCACCGTCTAAACTTTCTTTGGCAGTAGGAGATACATATTATTTAACAAAATCAGTACTCCCGTATGATGCAGACAATAGAAATGTGATATGGACATCCTCGAATCCAGATGTGGTTAAAGTGGTTGGAGGAACTGTGACTGCACTGGCAGAAGGAACAGCTAAAATTACTGCTACAGCTTGCGACGGAAGTAATGTGAAAGGAACTTGTGCCATTACTGTTACGCCGAAAGATTTGACAGTAACCCAGGCACAGGAAATGCAAAGTAATCATCCGTATTCGGACGATATGGACAGAACATGGACATATACTGTTGAAAATGTAACGAATATAAGTATTACTTTCAGCGCAGAGACAGAAGTAGAAGATGGATATGACTTTATCTATATATACAATGGAAAGGGCGATTTAATCGGAACTTATACAGGAACAGAGTTGGCAGGAAAAACTATTACAGTAGCCGGGAATACGATAAAAGTTCGCATGGTAACGGATGGTTCGGGAACAAGTTATGGATTTTCAACAGAGAAAATAACATATACCCCAATTCAGAATTCAGGTGGAGGAGAAAATACTCCGACAGCTCCGTCAACGGATGATGATGTCGAAACAGAAGATGTGAAGCCTGTAAAAGTATCCAAAATTAAAATTGAAGGTATTTCAAAGAAAATTGCAGCAGGCAAGAAAATCAAATTGTCGGCAAAGGTATTTCCTGAAAATGCAGCAAATCAGGCTGTTTCGTGGACGAGCAGCAATAAAAAATATGCAACGGTATCTTCCAGTGGTGTTGTAAAAGTAAAAAAGGCAGGAGCCGGAAAAACAGTTAAGATTACGGCTACGGCAACAGATGGAAGTGGAGTGAAAGCAGTATATAAAATCAAGATTATGAAGCATGCTGTAAAATCCTTGAAATTAAAAGCTGCCAAAAGTCAGGTAAAAGCAGGTAAATCTGTGAAAATTAAAGTGACGGTTAAGACAACGGGTTCGAAGGCAAATAAAAAGCTGAAATGGACGAGCAGCAATACAAAGTATGCGACTGTTACAAGTAAAGGTGTTGTTAAAACAAAAAAAGCCGGAAAAGGAAAGACGGTTAAGATCACTGCGATGGCAACGGATGGATCGGGCAAGAAATCTACAATTAAAATTAAAATCAAATAGTTGATAGAGCAACATCTTCGGAATGTCGTGGCACGAAACCGGAGATGTTGTTTTATTTTTATTGCATTTCGGCAGAAATGTAGATAGAATAAGAGCAGAAAAATTTATGTTTGGAGAGAAATCATGCTTAAAAATAAAACAGTTCTTTTGGGAGTGACAGGCTCCATTGCAGCATACAAAATGGCAAATGTGGCGAGCATGCTTATGAAAATGCATGCAAACGTGCATGTGCTTATGACAAAGAATGCGACCAATTTTATTCATCCGATTACCTTTGAGACACTTACGGGAAATAAATGTCTGGTGGATACGTTTGACCGGAATTTCGAGTTCAGCGTGGAACATGTTTCGTTGGCAAAACAGGCAGACATCTTTTTGGTGGCACCGGCGACAGCAAACGTTATCGGAAAAATTGCAAATGGTTTGGCCGATGATATGCTTACGACAACCTTTATGGCGTGTAATTGTCCGAAGATTATTTCGCCGGCCATGAATACGCAGATGTATGAAAATGCGATTGTTCAGGATAATATGGAAAAGTGCAAATCTTATGGAATGCAGGTAATAACACCGGATTCCGGACGTCTTGCGTGTGGGGATGTCGGAAGCGGAAAGCTTCCTTCGGAAGAAGTGCTTGTCGATGCGATTTTAAAAGAAATCCGATATGAAAAGGATATGAAAGGACTTTCTGTTCTTGTGACAGCGGGTGCTACCAAAGAGCCGCTGGATCCGGTCCGTTTTATTTCGAATCATTCCACAGGAAAAATGGGATTTGCGATTGCCAGATGTGCAATGGAAAGAGGGGCGGATGTGACAGTTGTGGCTGCGTCCACAAGTGCACCTGAGCCGCCGTATGTAAATATTGTCCGTGTGGGAAGTGCGGCTGAGATGTTTGAGGCGTGCAAGAAGTATGCGCCGTCTTCCGATATCGTGATTAAGGCTGCAGCAGTAGCGGACTATACACCGGCGAGCGTTGCAGATGAGAAAATCAAAAAGAAAGACGAAGATTTATCTCTTGCACTTTCTAAGACGCAGGATATTCTGGCGTATCTGGGACAGAACAAAAAGGAAGGGCAATTCCTTTGCGGTTTTTCCATGGAAACAGAGAATATGCTTGAGAATTCCAAGAAGAAACTTGAGAAGAAGAAGCTTGATATGATTGTTGCTAATAATTTGAAGGTGGCAGGTGCAGGATTCGGAACAGATACCAACATTGTGACATTAATTTCGGCAGATGATACAAAGGAACTTCCGATCATGAGTAAGGATGAAGTGGCTTACGAAATCCTTTCTGAAATCAAAGGACGCATGTAATGAAGAAAATCATTTTGTTTGAAGGCGACATCGAGACGCAAGGGTATTTCTCGATTCAAATGAAAAAAGAGCTGGAGCATTTAGGGCATCCGGTGTATTTGTATGACTTGAAATCTCCATGGAAATCTTCCATGGAGATGCTTGCATTTATAGAAAAAGGAAACACGGTTGTACTTTCGTTTAATTTTCACGGAATGTGTATGGAACCGCAGTTTGTAGATGAAGAGGGGACTTACATATGGGATGCGTTGGAGATACCCTGTTACAACATATTGGCGGATCATCCGTATTATTATTATAAACGTTTGGAAGTCTGTCCGAAACAGTATGTCCAGCTTTCCATTGATCGCGGCCATGAGGAATTTATGAAGCGCTTTTTCCCCGAGGTAAAGCTCGGGCCGTTTCTTCCGCTTGGAGGAACGGAACTTACGGAAATTTTGAGGACAAGCGAGAAGGACGGAATTGTCTGCGATTTGCAGCCTGAGCGGATTCAGAGCCGCCGGCGGATTGCAGAACGTGAAATGGATGTGATTTTCACAGGAAATTATGCCGACCCTGCGCGGTTTGAAAAGTATATTACACGCCACGGTGATGAGTATACGCAGTTTTATTACGAGATGATGGAGGATCTTCTTGCAAATCCGCAGCAGACAGTCGAAGAAGTGGTGGAGCGGTATCTCAGGCGGGAGATTCCTTCTGTCAGCGAGGAGGAATTAAAGGAAACCATGCAGAATATCACATTTATCGATTTGTATATCCGATATTATGTGCGCGGACAGGTGGTGCGTGCGCTGGCGGATGCGGGGGTAAAGGTGCATGTGTTCGGTGATAAGTGGGATGAACTTGTATGCGGGCATCCGGAGAATATCATCAACGGGGATTCGCTTTATTCCGAAGAATGTCTGTATCAGATTCAAAACAGTAAGATTTCGCTCAACGTCCTGCCTTGGTTTCGGAGCGGTCCGCATGACCGGATTTTTAACACGATGCTGAACGGAGCAGTATGTCTGACGGACAGCAATCCGTATTTGGATGAAATGCTGGCAGACGGTGTAAACTGTGTGAAGTTTTTACTTGAAAAACCTGAGGAGATGGCGCAGAGGGTGATATCGCTTTTGGAGGATACAGAACGTCTGCAGGAAATTGCGGATGCCGGATATGCATTGGCCTGTGCGCACACATGGGCAGAGAGAATGCAGGAGTTTAGTAAGTGGTTGGAAAGGGAGCGTATTGGCTGATTTCTTGGAGTTGGCGGGAAAATTCCCGGGGGAATCCTATAGGTATTGCGAAATGGTAACGTTATATCTGTATTTTTTTGCAAACATTTCCTATATAAATGAGAATAATAGGACATCTATATGCAAATTTCAAACAAAAAATCGAAAAAGAAGTTTTATGTAAACTAAAAAACGAGAAATAGAGTGGAAAATATCAGATATCTTTATTGAGAAGAGAAATTCTATAGGAAAACAGCTCTGATTTTTACATATAGAATGATAAAAAAATACAGAATATAGACGAAAAAAGACCCCGACAGGCTTTGTGGTATACGTTGTCGATTGACAAGAGATATATTACAACACTGTCGGGGTAATATTTTATATTATACATTCATTTCAGCAAGATCATAAATCAGCTTTTCGGAATCAGCCCATCCGAGACATGGGTCTGTAATAGATTTGCCGTAAATTCCTTCACCGATTTTCTGGCAACCTTCTTCGATGTAACTTTCAATCATGACACCTTTTACAAGATTGCGGATATCAGGATTTACTTTACGGGAATGCATAACTTCTTTGACGATGCGGATCTGCTGTTCGAATTTCTTGCCGGAGTTGTTGTGGTTGGCATCAATGACAGCGCCCGGATTAACAAGATCGTGCTCGCTGTAAAGTTCAATCAGACGACTGAGGTCCTCGTAGTGATAGTTCGGGAAACTTCTTCCGTATGCGTTTACAGAACCGCGAAGAACTGTGTGGGCAAGTGGATTACCTGTAGTTTTTACTTCCCAGCCGCGATATGTAAATGTATGTGGATGCTGCGCTGCATAAACACTGTTCATCATAACCGTAAGATCACCGGAAGTCGGGTTTTTCATTCCGGCCGGAACGTCGAATCCACTCACAGTCAGACGGTGAAGCTGGTCTTCTACAGAACGTGCACCGATGGCAACATAAGATAAGAAGTCGCATACGTAACGGTAATTTTCAGGATAAAGCATCTCGTCGGCAGAAGTGAGACCGGAAATTTCCATCGCATGAATATGCATTTTTCTCATAGCGATGATGCCGTGAACAAGGTCTGGTTTTTTGGAAGGATCCGGCTGATGAACAATACCTTTGTAGCCTTCGCCGGTTGTTCTTGGCTTATTCGTATAAATACGAGGAATTAAAATTAAACGGTCGCTGACTTTGTCATTTACTTTTGAAAGTCTTTCCACGTAATCACAAACAGCATCTTCATTATCTGCACTACACGGTCCGATGATAACAAGTAATTTGTCACTTTTTCCTGTCAGTACATCTGCAATTTCTTTATCTCGTTCTTCTTTTAATTTAGCTAAAGCCGCCGGAACCGGATATTCGTTTCTGATTTCTTCCGGTGTAGGGAGCTTTTGTATAAATTCCATTCCCATAGGTGTCATCCTTTCGTGTGTAAAATTGTATGTAAATTTTTACAACGATTAATTATATATCACGAGCCGCAAATTTGCAAGATTCCTTGCGCAGGTGCCGATAGAGTGCAAAAAGCATTAGAAAAATCAGGCAAAGTTCGGATATGAAAATACCGATGAGATAACCGTACATGCCAATGCGAGGAATAAGGAAGAATACAAAAAGGAGGCGCAGCGTCAAACATCCGGTATTAAAACAAAAGGCAAGAAATGCTTTGCCGAGTCCGTGCAAAATGCTTGTAAGAATGCCCCCAAGGTATAAAAGCGGACAGGCGATGCTCAGTATTTGAATGTAAGTCCCGGCTAACTTGCTGCCAAAAAGCAGTTTTCCGAGGGAAGGACCAAACAGAAGAAAAAAGCAACAGCAGACACTTCCGAGAAAAACACACGCAATCAGGCTTTTTTTGATTGCGGATTTGATTTTAGAAAATTCGCCTTTTGCACCTGCTTCCGAAATGTACGGCAGAAGCAGTACTGACACAGAAGAAGTAACAGCACAAGGAAACAAAATGAGCGGATATGTCATTCCGGTCAGAACACCGTAGTTAGCCAGGGCTGACGACTTGGTCATGCCGAACATAACAAGTCGGCTTGGAATCTGCACGGCTTCTATACTTTGTAACAGATTTAAAGTGAGGCGGTTTGCGACAAGCGGAACCGCCATACGGAGAATTTCATGAAAATGAAGAACATAAGAGGGAATGATGCGCCCTATACATTCGGAAGGTGAAGTGTTTTTGGATACATGCAAATAAAATGCTCCGATACTGAGAAGTGTAGCGCATATTTCTCCGATTAAAATACCGAGCATAGTGACGGCTAAAGATGGTTCCGCATTCATGTATTCGCTGTAAGAATAGATGGCAAAAACACTTCCGACTCGGGCCATCTGCTCCGCAAGCTGAGAGACGGAAGGGACCATGGACTTTTTCATTCCATAATAATAGCCGTTCATGCAGCTGTGAATGCAGGCAAATGGCAAAGAAAGTGCATAAATACGTACCAGCGGCTCGCAACGGGCTTCCGAGAGGAGCGAGACGGAAATCCACGCCGCATTTTGATACAGAAAAAAAGTAGTTATAGTAGATAAAGAAAGCGATAAAATAAAACCGGTCAACAGAATACGTCGGGCAGATTTTATTTGATTTTGGGCAATATATGAGGCTGTATATTTGGAGATGGAAGTCTGGATGCCGGCACAAGTCAGTGAAAAAGAAAGAGCCATTACAGGTGCCAGCAATTGGTAGATGCCCATGCCCTCTTCACCGATGTGATGGGACAAAAAAATGCGGTAGAAAAAACCGATAATGCGGCTGATAATTCCTGTTAATGTTAAAATCAGTGTTCCTGATAAAAAGGGAGATTTTTTCAGCATGACAACCTTCCCATGCGTTTATTTTTCAGTTTATGCGCAAAAAATACGCATAGAACATGAATAGTGGCAAAAAAAGACCGGGTATGCTATGATAAATACGTTTAAAAACAGTGCGAGGCACAGAAAGCAGAAGATTATGAAAGAAAAAGTAGTGGTGGGGTTGTCCGGAGGTGTGGATTCCTCTGTGGCAGCATATTTATTGAAAGAAAAAGGATATGATGTGATTGGCGTGACAATGCTTATGTGGCCGCCGGCAAGTGAGTCGCCGGAAGAGGCGCAGTCGGTTGTTGATGCGCGCAAAGTAGCACAGCATTTAAATATTCCGTATTATGTACTTGATTTTACCGGGCAGTTTAAGGCAGAGGTGATTGACTATTTCACAGAAGAATATTTGGCGGGAAGAACGCCGAACCCATGCAATGTATGCAACCGTCGTATTAAGTGGGAGGCGCTTTTGGCGTGGGCAAAAGAACATGGGGCAGAGTACATTGCAACAGGACACTATGCTCGGATTGATATTTTAGAGAACGGTAGATATGCGGTCCGCAACAGCGTTACAGCTTTGAAAGACCAAACGTATGCACTTTATAACTTGACACAGGAACAATTGTCCAAAACTCTACTACCAGTGGGAGAGTTTTCGAAAGATGAGATTCGCCGTATGGCAGAAGAACAGAAGTTGCCTGTGGCAAACAAATCGGACAGTCAGGACATTTGTTTTATTCCGGATGGTGATTATGGTGCTTTTTTGCAAAGACAAGTTCCGGAACGTGTTCCGGGCGAAGGGGATTTTGTCACAACAGACGGAAAAGTAATAGGTCGTCACAAAGGGGTGACGCATTATACGATCGGACAGCGTAAAGGCCTCGGCATTGCAATGGGGCATCCGGTCTTTGTGTGCGAGATACGTCCGGAGTCGAATGAAGTTGTGATTGGGGAGAATGAAGATATTTTTTCGACAGACCTGATTTGTAAGGATGTAAATTACATGGGAATGGAAGAAGGAAAAGAACCGGCGCAGTGTGTGGCAAAAATCCGGTATGCGCATAAAGGAGATGTTTGCAGTCTGGAGAAACTTGAAGGCGGAAAAATGCGTGTAAAATTTGTAAGACCCGTGCGAGCGATTACGCCGGGGCAAGCCGTTGTGTTTTATGACGGGGAATATGTGCTCGGCGGCGGAGTGATTGAAAAATAAAAATGGAGCTGTTGCAAAATAGATGATTTATTTTGCAACACTCCAGGGTAATACGTTTTGATTAGATTTTTATAAATTCAGGAATGCGGTTTTCAAAAACGCTGTAGTATTTAAAACCGAGTTCTGTGAGCAGATCTGCAACGACATCAAAGTGGTCCTGCAGATCTTTTGCGTTGTGGGCGTCGGAGCCGATAGTGATAATCTCGCCGCCGAGCTGTTTGTAACGCTTTACAATGTCACGGCAAGGATTTGTGGTATTGATACCGCACCGGAATCCGCCGGTATTTATCTCAATTCCTTTTTCGTTATCAATAAGAACACGGAGGATTTCATCAATTACATCTGCATGATCTTCATATTTATAATTTGTGTTTTTTGTCGGACCGTAGCGGACAACATAATCTAAATGTCCGTATACATCAAATTGTGTAAATCCTTTTACATTTTCGAGAATTGATTCAAAATACTCCCGGTAAGCAGCTTTTTCTTCACGTCCTTCATAGAACTCGGCATAAAACGGATCGCGTCCGTGGCAAAGATGTGAAGAGCCGATGATAAAATCAAACTCATGTGATTTTGCAAGAATCAGGTTTTTGCGCTTGATTTCCGGTGCGAGACCGAGTTCGACACCGAAAAGGATTTTTATCTGTCCTTCATATTTTTCGCGTGCGCGCAGCAGGTCAAACAGATAGGCGTCTGTATTTAATAAGAACATATCCGGTTTGTCGCCCGGTGCGTAGGGGAAATCAAAATCATTGTGCTCTGTAAAACAAATTTGTTTCATCCCGAGGGAAATCGCCTTTTGTACCACTTCATCAATGGTAGATTCTGCATCACCGGAATACGTGGAGTGGACATGTGTATCAGATAAAATTGCCATAATAATTCTCCTTTTTATATATAAATGGTAAAAGCTCCTTTCTAAGTATACCCAAAGGAAAGGGAGCTGACAATCTGTTTTGGGGCTTTGTATTTATAAAAAAACAAAAATAAAAGTTAAAAAGTCCAGAAAGGACTTGAATTTTTGGGACAAATTAGTTACAATAATCTCGCTGACAAAATTTTGTCAAATGGTAAATCATACCGATTTGACAGAATAATATAAAAATTTCATTTTTAGGAGGAAACTTAAAATGGCAGTAAAAGTAGCAATCAATGGTTTTGGCCGTATCGGTCGTCTTGCATTCAGACAGATGTTTGGTGCTGAAGGTTATGAAGTAGTTGCAATCAACGATTTAACAAGCCCTAAAATGTTAGCTCACTTGTTAAAATATGATTCAGCTCAGGGTAAATACGCATTAGCTGACAAAGTAACAGCTGGCGAAGACTCTATCACAGTTGACGGAAAAGAAATCAAAATCTACGCTATGGCAAACGCAGCAGAGCTTCCATGGGGAGAACTCGGTGTTGACGTAGTATTAGAGTGTACAGGTTTCTATACATCTAAAGACAAAGCTTCTGCTCACATCACAGCAGGTGCTCGTAAAGTTGTTATTTCTGCTCCGGCAGGAAACGACCTTCCTACAATCGTTTACAATGTAAACCACAATACATTAAAAGCTGAAGATACAGTTATCTCTGCAGCTTCTTGTTCAACAAACTGCTTAGCTCCTATGGCTAAAGCATTAAATGACGTTGCTGGTATCAAATCTGGTATCATGAGCACAATCCATGCTTACACAGGTGACCAGATGATCCTTGACGGACCACAGAGAAAAGGTGATTTAAGAAGATCTCGTGCAGGTGCTGTTAACATCGTTCCTAACTCAACAGGTGCTGCGAAAGCTATCGGCCTTGTTATCCCAGAGTTAAACGGAAAACTTATCGGATCTGCTCAGCGTGTTCCTACACCTACAGGTTCAACAACAATCCTTGTTGCAGTTGTTAAGGGTAATGTAACAAAGGATCAGATCAACGAT
>JAZQDJ010000135.1:0-2293 GCA_045546735.1 Lachnospiraceae bacterium
TGAATGAAATTTCCGAAAATGTGCAGCCTGTAAGAGAAGACCGCCGTTATCCACGTACAAAAGGACAACTTGCAAGTAATTACTGTAATACAAGAAAGCGTAGTTTCTGATCCGGATAGTTCAGATTTGCTTTAATTGTCTTTACTAAATTAAAAAAAGAAAGTGATTCTGCCATAATGCAGATTTCACTTCCTTTCCCGCATAATATCGCCTTAACTTAATGACATTGTTATTTTAAGCACTTTTACGAGCATTTCACCTTTGGCGAGACCGACTGGTCGAAGCGTGGAAAACGCCTCGAAAAGTACGTCCGGGTCTCTATAGTAATTGAACTCGTTACTGTAGGAACAAAACTCGAGGACTTATAGACAATAGAATATTGACCTGAAAAGGACTTTATGAACTGCATTTCACGGCGGGCAGACGTCCTTTTTTGCGCTTTATACAAAGCAGTTTAAAACTGCAACAGGATGCTGCAGAATTTTCATAAATGATTATTCCCCAAATTGGATATATGCGAAGTACTTCTGGTTTAAAAAGAAGTGTATTAGAAGTTGAATGAGAAGTTAACAAGAAGTATAATCGAAAAAAAAGAAGCAGGTGATTATATGTTCCTTGAAGAAATAGTAAGTAATGCGCTGACAGAAAACAGTGAGATTGAATGCAAGAGCAAACTGGATCGAAACAATGTGATCGGTTGGCTTAAAACATTTGCAGGCTTTGCAAATGCTGACGGCGGAACGATTTATGTAGGGGTGGAAGATAAAACGAATAAACTGATCGGTTTTGACCGGAGTGCTGCAGACTCCGAGAGAAATTATTTTAACAACCAGGTCAATGAGCATATATCCCCAAGACCTCCATATAAGATCAGCTTTATCCGGTACCATATTAGAGAACAGGAACGATTTGTTCTGCAGATCAGGGTGGACAGCTCGCCCATAAAACCTGTTATTGTTAAGTTTGATGGTATTCCTTCCATCTTTATGAGACGTGAGGGTTTTACAGGCGGAGCGACCTATGAAGAAATTATTAATATGAGTATTCATAGCCAGTCTGCATCATTTGACACCTTACTGTCAGACAAAAAATATAAACCGGATGACTATCAGACTCTCAGAGAATTCCATAGACAGCACACAGAAGGAAAGGTCTTAACAGACAAAGCACTTGCTTCACTTGGCTTTTTTAATGAGGAAGGAATTCTTGCGAATGGAGCCGTTCTGTTTGGCGATCGCTATACAGAACACAAAACAGATGTCCAATGCTCAGTTTTTTCCGGATTTACAAAGGGAAGCGAAAGAATTGTTTCAGTTAATCGATTCAACGGTAATATCACAGAGACGATTGATTATATGTATTCATTTGTGATGCAGCGGATGAACCATACAATCATCAAAAAAGCAGATTCACATATTGAAATTGATGCTTATCCCAGAAGAGCGCTATTTGAGGGGATTATCAATGCAGTTGCACACAGAGATTATTTTCTGGATGGAACACAGATTCAGGTAGATATCTTCCGCGATCGACTGGAGATATCGTCTCCGGGAAGTTTTTATCATGGAGAACCTCTTTCGAAAACATATGATCTGTCGAAGATCATTTCAAAGCGGCGTAATGAATTAATCTGCGGTATTCTTGTGCAGTGTGAGGTTATGGAAGCTGCGGGAACCGGATTTGACAAGATCATCGAAGAATATCGGGATGCAGACAATGCACACAGACCATATATTTATTCCGCGACGGATCATTTTACACTGGTGCTGCCGGATCTGTCTTTTTCAGAAGGTGTAAACAGTAATCTTCTTCCGGTATTGGAGTTTTCTCCTGTGCCAGGTGGGTCAAGATTTGATGAAGAAATTCTGTCATTCTGTTATGGCAAAGCCAGAAAATCTTCAGAAATTGCTGATTACCTTGGCATCAGCAATTCCACTCATCTGAAGGAAAAGATCCTCGGAGCGCTGGTCACTAACGGATATTTGTCACGAGAGAAACTATCAAGGTGATTTTTCTTTAAAACAAATCCGGATATGGTTGGTGAGAAATAAATCAAATAATGGTGGAGCGTGTTGCCGCCACTGCACACATCGAGACTATAGTGTTACTACAAAAGTTGAACACGTAGAAATCCTTTATTTTAAGCACTTTTACGACCATTTCACCTTCGGTGAGACTGACTGGTCGAAGCGCGGAAAACGCCTCGAAAAGTATGTCCGGGTGGCTATAGCAATAGAACTCGTCACTGTGGACTTCTAGACAATAGATTATCATGTTGATTATGGACGTTTAT
>JAZQDJ010000136.1:0-2945 GCA_045546735.1 Lachnospiraceae bacterium
AGAAGCTTTGTTGCACCCTCGCCGTCTGCTGCAAGCATCTTTGTCATATTCATAAGCACAATATAGAGTGCCTCTTTAAACATTTCGTAGTCTGCATTTTCTTCTGTAATACAAGCATTCCCCGCAAGGCCGTTTGCCATTACAGTAAGTGTGTCATTGGTAGAAGTATCACCATCTACGCTGAGGCAATTGTATGTAATCTTTACAATTTCACTGAGTGCCTTCTGCACAAGCTGCGCCGAAATTGCAACGTCCGTTGTCACAAAATTCAGGGTTGTTGCCATATTCGGATGAATCATTCCGCTTCCCTTTGCCATTCCGCCAAGGTGACAAACTACGCCGCCGAGCATAAATTCCACGGCCACTTCTTTTTTTACTGTATCAGTTGTCATAATCGCTGTCGCAGCTCTTTCATTTCCGTCTACTGAAAGACCTTCTGCAAGCTGCGTAATATGCGACTCAATCGGCTCAATCGGAAGCACCTGACCGATGACACCTGTGGATGCCACAATCACTTCTTCTTTTGCAATGCCCAGAGCATCTGCCGCAAGCTGACACATCTTTTCTGCCTTCTGCTCGCCATCCGCATTACAGGTATTTGCATTTTTTGAATTGACGATAACCGCCTTTGAAATACCGCCTGTCGCTTCCAAATTCTTTTTTGTCACAAGAATCGGAGCACCTTTTACTTTATTCTGTGTATAAACCGCTCCTGTATTACACGGAACGCTTGAAAAAACAAGTCCCAGATCGTTTTTCTCTTTATTCGGATTCAAACCGCAGTTCAGTCCGTTTGCCTCAAAACCTTTTGCTGCACAAACACCGCCCTCAATAAATGTAAATCCTTCTTTTCCTGTCAACTGCATCTTTCCTTACCTCACTTTTCTATTCTATATAAACAATTTCATCCGTGCGGCTGAGCTGTTCACTCATCCCTGCCATCTGTGCCACATAAACACGGTCGTTTTCCTCAATTTCCACATCGGATACCATCAGTGTGTTCCGGTTCAAATAAACCGTTTCCTGCTTTTTATCATTCAGCATCACTTTACTGTATTCCGTAAAATTCTTACCCTGTACATAAATACTTCCTCCGATAAAATCGATACTTCCAATCTCAATCGGATGTATTCCCATCTGCATCTGCGTCGTTTCATACGGGTTGATACCACCGTAAACTTCCCTGTCTCCGTAAAGCATATCGTACATTAAAGTTTCCAGTTCCTCCTCGTGCGCATGCTCTATGGAATACTTCTGATGGAATTTCGTCAAAACGCCCTGATTCATTCCAAGCCTTCCGAACACATATGGATAAAGCTGATACGCATATAAATCCTTGCGTGTATTCTTCATCGCTTTTACTTCTTTTTGCGCCAAATTTGACCAAATCAAATATTCCGTTTCAAACAACGTTCCGCCGTTTATTTCACTCTCTGTCATATCTATATTCGGCAGATGATCACCAAACATTACAACAATTGTCGGCTCATCATAAGCATTGAGCGTAGAAACAAGCAATCCGAGGAATGCGTCCGTATCGTGTACTTCATTGATATAATATTCAAATCCGTTCGCTCTGCCTTCATCCTCCGGTGAAAACCCGGATGCTGTCAAATGCGGATTTTCCATCTTTTCCGTCGGGTATTTGCCGTGCGGCTGTACAGAAATCGCATAAACAAAATCCTGCTCTTTTGATGCAGAAAGCGCATTTACTATCTGCTGCGTCAAAATCTTATCTTTTGCCCACCCAAGCTGATTGTATGTAAGACCCTGCATATATTCCTCGCAATCAAAACAATCAAAACCGAGATTTGCATACACAAGATTTCTGTCATAAAACGTTCCTGTATTATTATGAATCGCTGTCGTATGATAACCGAGTTTCTTTAAATTATACGCAACCGACTCGCACGTTTCTTCCTGCAATACTGTCTTATACGGATACTCTCCTGCACCGAAATAATCCAGACTCATTCCGGTAAGCACCTCAAATTCCGTATTTGCCGTCCCCGCGCCGACACTCGGAACAGTCAGTTTCCCGCTCGGGCAGCTCCGCAACAGCGACGAATAGACAGGCATCGGTTCCTCCGAATACTCCACACCATCCACGCGTGACAAATCAAAAAAGGACTCTATCTGCAAAAAGATAATATTCGGCGTATTCTCTACCTCTTTATCCCCCTGACCTTTGATATCGGCAAAGATATCTTCCACCATCTCCTCATTGTACTCCTCCGGCTCTTCAATTCCGCGGTCAATCAGACTTCGTGTAAAACAGTATACGTATCCGTTATCTTCATATGCATCCGGAAGGTTTGCAAACTCGGTCTGTAAAGCTCCCGTCTCATCACCGACATTCATCAAAAAACCGGTCAGCATAAAAAGTGCCGCAACAATAATCGCCGCCCCCGGAATACTGCACTTCTGCGACTTCATCCGGAAACCGTAAATGAGCACCGCCACAATGGCCGCCGCAAAAAAAGCAACAAGCAAAACCATTTGCCAAATACTTAAGTATACGCTCATAATCCCGAATACCGCCGTCACCATCGAAATGTCTGTCGCTGTCAGAGGCGTTATCCTGTAAAACAGCAAAATACAGTTGGAAACACCTAATGTCAGAAACAGCACCGTAAACAAAAGCCAGACAAACCTTCTTTTCGGGAACAAAAACGAAATCGAATAAACGGTCGTTAAAATCAATGCACTGAACATAACCAAAAACGGGTGATCCCATACAAACTCCCAGCCTTTTACCGGTGAATGTCTGGCCAACATTTCCACCAATAAAATAAGAGCAAGTGAAAACAAGAAATTAATTCCCGTTTTTTGTATGTAAACCAGAAATACCTCTTTATCGAATTTTAAAAGAGTTTTCATTGTGTATCCTCCTCGTCTCCTTTGTACACATCTTTATATTATAAAATAGATATAAAAAAAAGAGA
>JAZQDJ010000137.1:0-37375 GCA_045546735.1 Lachnospiraceae bacterium
GGGATACGTCAAAGCTTTGGCATATAGAAAATTCATTTGATGAGTAATTGAAAACTCGCTTAGACCATAAGGGTTTAAGCGAGTTTTTTGTTATGTATTTCTCGGAAATACTTCTATTGGTGGCTGTTTTCCTATAGTTAGTTCGATTATGATTTCTTATATCTGTAAAATTTTCGGACTGTTTCCTATATACATGATAGGCTTTGGAAAATCTATCTGTAAAAAAGTAGCGCGAAAAGCCAATCATGGTTTACATAAAACAAAATTTCGGGATTGAATGGCTTATTTATGTAGATAGATTGTTAGTAAATCTCGTATATAGGCGAAAACATCGCTGAAAAATACATATAGAAAGCTAAATATTCCTTCGTCCTATCGGAAAGTTCTCCAAAAGTAAGGAAATTTACACAACTCAAACCAATATTCAAACAAGCTTAAATTCCGGTCCCTTATACACCCGGACAGGATTTCCGCGCACGAGGCGGTTGTGTTCCTGCCAGGCGGTTTTGCGTTGTTTGCCTTGGGCAAGGTCGGCTTTTTCACGTAGAATGATGTTCAATTTGTTGAGGGCATCCTTACGGTTTTGCTGTTGGCTTCGCTCGGCGGTGGAAGTTACGACAATCCCTGTCGGGAGGTGTGTAAGGCGCACGCCGGTTTCTACTTTATTTACATTTTGCCCGCCTTTTCCGCCGCAGTGGAAACGTTCAAAGCGGATTTCCCGGTCGGTGCAGATATTTTCGACTTCCGGAATAATGCTGACATCCACAAACCAGTTTTTGCGTTTGTGGTGCGGACGCAGCGGACTTTGACACGTCCATTGGATGCTGCCTTCCAGATGAGATAAGTCGCTTTCGGTTGAGAAAAGTACGGAGGTATATCCGTCGCAAAACTTTGATTTGTGTGTGGAGAGTACTTCAATATTAGGATACTCAAGTTGCAGTGAGTTCAGTAAGTTGCCCACTGCTAACTCGCATTCTACCGGACCTTGTCCGGAGCTTAATTGCAGAATCATTTTTCGTCGTCACCTCCTGCTTTATAATTGTAAATAGGTTTCAGTATTTTATCGATGGTTACGGTGTCTTTAATCGCATCTGCAATTTCCTGTATCGGACGGTAGGCAAAAGGAGCTTCGTCCAAAGTATCTTTGCCGATGCATCCCGAGTAGATGCCTTTCATCGCTGATTTGTAGGCAGACACCGTAAAGTTAGCACGGACTTCCTCGCGTTTCATCAGTCGTCCGGAGCCGTGCGGTGCAGAGCAGTTCCAGTCGGTATTTCCCTTTCCTGTGCCTAAAATAATGCCGTCGCGCATATTAATCGGAATGATGACGCATTCACCGGTTTTTGCAGAAATGGCACCTTTCCGCAACATCAAAACATCGGCGTTATCTACATAGTTATGAATACAATCATAGGTTTCGAGCACTTTCCATTTCATTCCTTTTACAAGCTCATCAAGAATGGTTTTGCGGTTAAGTGCAGCAAACTCCTGTACAATCTGAAGGTCATGTAAGTAGTCTTGCATGAGATGACCTTCCAAATAGGTGAGTTCATACGGAACATCACTTTTTTGCCCGGCGGATAAATAGTATTCGGTCATTTCTTTCCCGAGCCGGCGACTTCCGGAGTGGATAACGACATAAAGATTTCCATCTTCGTCTTTGTCGATTTCAATAAAATGGTTACCTGAGCCTAACGTTCCGAGAGAAAGACGCGCTTTATCTTCACGTATGTGTTTATGACATTTCAGTCTTGAAAAATCGAATTCGTCGGCAAAGCGATGAGCTTTTGTACGGATTGAAAAACCGGAAGGCACATGATCTCTGATGATAGTATCAAGTTTTTGAAATTCAATTTTTTTCCCTTTTATTTTGGCAAGGGTCATTCCGCAGCCGACATCAATACCGACAAGATTCGGCATGATTTTGCTGCCGATGGTCATGGTAAGGCCGATGGTTCCGACTTTTCCCGGGTGTACATCAGGCATAACCCGGATGGCAGAACCGATGGAAACTTCGTTGTCACACAGCATTTGCAGTTGCGCGACAGCATAGTTGTCGATGGCGGTTGCTTCGTTTGAAGTAGTGAAAATAGTTGCGGAGCCGTAGGCTCCATGAATTGTTTTCATAAATAAATTCCTCTCTTTTTTGCATAAAAATAACACCTTAAAATGAAGGTGCCGGTTGCCAAAGAAATCTATTCTGAAAAGTGCAGAAAATCAGACTATAAGATAGATTGCCCAAGGACAACCGTGGTGTATGTAGTTTTTGTGTTTGTAAGTGTCTGTGTCATGATTGTCCTCCTTTCGAATCTGATAAATTCATATTTACATTGCCTAGTATATCGTACTATAACAGATTTTGCATTATACTTGTGGTTTAATTTTCTTTAAAAAGTATACCCGAAGAGTAGCAACCTATGGTACAATGTTTCAGAAAAGGGGGCTTGGGAAATGAGTACATATTCAAAATGGATACTTGTGAGTTTTGCTGTTTTCGTGGTGTCTATCTGGATATTGGAATTGCTGAAGATGGTTATGAATTTGACGGTGGCACCGCTGTTTGGTCTACAATGTTGTATGATTTCCGGATTTGGTCTTTTGTTTAAGAATGAGGACGGGAAATGGAAGTGTAAAAAGGATAAATTTATGCCGGTGATTCAGGATATGGTAGTTGTTGATATTTCGAAACCGGTTCCTGAGGATATAGATAAGAAAAGTGCCTTATATATGCTTATTTGCAATATAGCGGAACTGATAGTTGCTGTTGTGGCATTTATACTTTTAAAAGAACAGGTCCGGGCAGGTATGCAATGGTATAATGCAAGTGCATCGGAGATTTTTCTCGGAGCGCTTGGATGTGGATTGATACTAAACGCGACAATTCACCTTTTTATGGGATTGTATACACGTGTAGTGCTTATGAAGACTCTTGCGGGATATACTGATGTTGCGGTTAAAAAACTGCGTCAAGGTGTATCGTTCGAGGCGATGGGTTTAAAACCGGTATCACAGCTTCCGTACAAAAAACCGACCAAAATAGAAAAAATGATGTACTATCAGTTGTATGTCCCGTATTTGATTTGGATTGGAGATATAGACGGACTCAAAGAGCCGATGGAAGAGATGAGAGAGTACTTTGCAAAGAGAGATTATATTTTGCAGGAGACGCTCAATTACTATTGGCTGATTTTCTATTATTCAAGATATGAAATCAAGCCGGTGAATGCGGATGCATTTCTTGAAAGGGTTTCGAACACACTTTTAAATGATAATGATGCAAATGCAAAACGTGTTCTTGCCTATTACTATTATGGGGTGAAAAATGATATTCCGAAGGCACAGCAATATATAAGAGAAGGGGTTGCTGTGGTGGATAAGTTTTCGGTTCCGGGTCCGGAACGGGAGTTGGAAAGAAAGCTTTTGTCGGATTTGGATGAGATTATCCAAAGAAGACTTGTTTATGAACAGGAAACAAAAAATAAAATATAAAGAGTAAAGGAGAAAAAACAATGAGTAACAAAACACAAGATGCAGTTTACAATGCAAAAGAACTCGGTGCGGGCAAAATTACCGTCCTCGGACTTCAGCACATGTTTGCAATGTTCGGAGCAACGGTACTGGTACCTCTTTTAACAGGACTTAATGTATCGACCACGCTGTTCTTTGCGGGAGTTGGAACACTTTTGTTCCATCTTCTCACCAAATGTAAAGTACCGGCTTTCTTAGGATCGTCATTTGCGTTCCTCGGCGGATATTTTGCAATTGCCCCGATGCTGGAAGACGGAAGCAGCAACGTGGAAATGATTCCTTATGCCTGTTTCGGTGTAGCATGTGCAGGACTTCTTTATTTGGTTTTGGCATTGCTTATCAAACTGTTTTCAGCGGCCAAGGTTATGAAATTTTTCCCGCCGATTGTAACAGGTCCGATTATTATTGCAATAGGTCTTACGCTTTCGCAGTCGGCCATTGATAACTGTGCGACAAATTGGGTTGTTGCGCTGGTAGCGATTGTGGTTGTTGTTATTTGTAATATTTACGGAAAAGGTATGATAAAAATTATTCCGATTTTAATCGGAGTTATAGGATCGTATATTGTCGGTGCGTGCATGGGTGAAGTAGATTTCACAGCAGTAAAAGAAGCATCATGGATTGGTTTCCCGATTGTGAAAGAGATGACAGTACTCGGAATGTTCGGTGACAATTTTGATGTTTCTAAGTTGCTGACAGCTGTCATTACAATTATGCCGATTGCACTTGCGACGATTGTGGAGCATATCGGTGATATTTCCGCGATTTCTTCTACAACAGGAAGAAACTACATTAAAGATCCGGGACTTCACAGAACACTTCTCGGAGACGGTCTTGCGACAATCGTTGCATCGTTATTCGGTGCTCCGGCTAATACAACTTACGGAGAGAATACAGGTGTGTTAAATCTTTCCAAAGTATATGATCCTTTTGTAGTAAGACTGGCAGCAGGATTTGCAATTTTCTTCTCCTTCTGTCCGAAATTTGCAGCGGTCATCCAGACAATGCCTACAGCGACAGTCGGTGGTATTTCTTTAATCCTTTACGGTATGATTTCCGCAGTCGGAGTTCGTAACGTAGTGGAAAATAAAGTTGATTTTACAGCATCGAGAAACGTTATTATTGCGGCATTAATTTTGGTTCTTTCTATCGGAATCAAGTACAGTGCGGCAGGTGCAATTTCTTTTGCAATCGGAAGTGTAACCATCAGTCTTTCCGGACTTGCAGTCGGAGCATTGGTCGGTATTATCATGAATGCGATTTTGCCGGGAAAAGATTATGTTTTTAATGAAGAAGAACCGGCGGATACAGGTGTGAATTTTGAAGTGGGTCAGAATCACTAAGAAATAGAATTCTACACAGTCTATTGGGGTAACCGGAAGGCGGGTAAAGTATCTATAAATGAATTTTCCGGTTTCAGATCTATTTTGAAAAAAAAAGAAGAGCATCCAAAGCGGAATGAATCTTAAGGAATCATAGCTTGGATGCTCTTTTTATTGTAACATTTATTATTTTGTTCCGAAAATCCGGTCGCCGGCGTCGCCTAAGCCCGGAACAATATAGGCTTTTTCATTTAAGCCTTTGTCGAGATTTCCGACATAGATTTTTACGTCCGGATGAGCTGCGGCTAACTTTTCAAGACCGACAGGTGCTGCAATCACACAGAGGAAAGTGATATCTGTTCCCCCGCGCTGTTTGATGAAATCGATGGCTGCGATGGCAGAACCGCCGGTTGCAAGCATCGGGTCTACGACGAAGATTTTTCTCTGATCTATAGATGACGGAAGCTTACAATAATATTCCTGTGGTTCAAATGTCTCCTCATCACGGTAAAGACCGATATGTCCGACTTTCGCTGTAGGCATGAGTTTTAAAAGTCCGCCGACCATTCCGAGACCTGCACGGAGAATCGGAACAATAGCCTGTTTTTTGCCTGCAATGACAGGACAGCTTGCTGTTTCGATCGGTGTCTCTACATCGATGTACTCAAGGTCGAGATCTCTGAGGGCCTCATATCCGATGAGCATGGCAATTTCTTCCACGATGGAACGGAACTCGTTGGTTCCTGTGTCTTTGTTGCGGAGCATCGTAATCTTATGTTTGATTAACGGGTGATCACAAATCATAATGTTTTTGTTTTCGTTATACATATGGAAGCTTCCTTTCTTTTGTTTTTTTATATTGTAAATGTATTCCTATCTTTTTTCAAGAAGAGAGTCTTTTCCAATCTCAATATTTCTAAAATATAAAGTGCGGTAGTGTGACGGTGTCATATTTGTTTTTTCGTGAAACACTTTGGTATAGTAGCTTTGGCTCGGAAAAGCTAAAATCGAAGCAATTTGGGCGATGTTGTAATCTGAGTAAATGAGCATATTTTTAGATGTTTCTATTTTTTTGTCCTGAATATATTCGCTCACCGAAACGCCCATTTCTTTTTTGAAAAGACGGGAAAGATACGAGGTGTTTAAGTGAACATGCTCAGCTAAATTTTCAATTGTAATGCGAGTATGGAGGTGGTCATAAATATAATCGAGGCAGTTTGCAATAGCTAACGAACATACTTTTTTCTTTCGCATTTTTTTCATGCGAACTGCGTAGTCTTCACACATAATAGGGTGAAGGTCGGACACTTCTTTTGCAGTTTTGCACAAATCTGCTTTCTGAATATAGAAGTCACTCAGAGAGTAAGCATCTGCTAAGTCCATTCCGCCTTCAATGCAATACCGGGCAACCATGGCGGTTGTGATGGAAAAATGATATTTCATGTTTTGGGCGCTGTTTAAGGAAAGAACGCCGAGTCCCGGCTTATCAATCAGTGCTTCTTTGCAAAGCTCCCGTACTTTTTCAACATTTCCGTTTTTGATTTCGGAATAGAATTCCAGCTCCGGATTGTATGGGGCGCGATAGATGTCGCTTTCACGGCGGACAAAGTCTTTGTAAAATTTTTCTTTTTGTAAATTCACAAGATTCCCCCTTTTGTATTTATTTTTATACATTATATCACTATTTTTATAAAAAAGAAATGAAAACGATATATTCGGGGTAAAAAGAGTGATAAATTTTTTGTACAAGAATAAACATGGGTATACAAGCTATGAAAGGGAGGAAATGACAATGAAAAGATCATTAAAAAGATCACTGGTTCTTTTGCTTGTGACAGCACTTGTAATCGGAATGGTTCCGGTAAATGCGCAAGCTGCACCGAAAAGTAAAAAGAAGCAGGTTGTGTCTGTCAGCATTACAAAGCCGGACACAAACACATTGGTTTTAAAAAAGGGAAAAACGTATACTTTAAAAACCAAAGTAACGGTAAAAAACAAAGCAAGTAAAAAGGTAACTTATAAATCTTCAAAGAAAAAGGTTGCAAGTGTCAGCAGCAAAGGTAAAATCAGAGCGCTGAAAAAAGGTACGACAACCATTACAGTTAAGAGTAAAGCAAATCCTAAGAAAAAAGACAGCATCAAAGTTATCGTGGGAACACCTGTGACAAAAGTTTCTTTGAACAAGAAAAAGGCGACTTTAACGGTCGGAGAAAGTTTGTCGTTGAAAACAACAATCAGTCCGAAGAAGCCGAGTGTGAAAAAGCTTTCATGGAGCAGTAATAATAAATCAGTTGCAACGGTAAACAGCAAAGGTGTCATAAAAGCGAAAAAAGCCGGAACAGCTACAATTACAGTAAAAGCAACGGACGGAAGCGGAAAAAAGGCAACTTGTAAGATTACGGTAAAAGCAAAAGAGCAGACACCGCCGGAAGAACCTGAAGAGCCGGAAGATCCTGAAGATCCGGTTCCGCCAGCGCCGCCTGTAGAAGATGAGTACAAACTTGTATGGTCGGATGAATTTGGCGGAAAAGAGTTAAACAGGGACGATTGGAATGTAGAACTTCACGAGCCGGGTTGGGTTAACGCCGAGCTTCAGGAGTATGTGGACAGCGAAGAAAATATTTATTTGGAAGATGGTAAATTAGTGCTTCGTCCGGTGAAAACGGTAAGCGGAAACGAAGTTTCTTACACTTCCGGACGTGTAAATACACAGAACAAACACAACTTTACATATGGTAAATTTGAAGTAAGTGCCAAAGTTCCGCAGGGCAAAGGTTATCTTCCTGCATTCTGGCTTATGGCAGCAGATGAAAACGTATACGGTCAGTGGCCGAGATGTGGTGAGATTGATATTATGGAAGTTCTCGGAGGCACACCAAATAAAGTGCACGGAACAATTCACTACGGTCATAATTCATCTTCAGGACATAAAGAAAGTCAGGGCACATATGTGCTTGAAAACGGTGCATTCTCAGACGAGTTCCACACATATACTTGTGAGTGGGAACCGGGCAAGATTACTTGGTATGTGGATGGTGTGAAATACCACGAGGAAAACAGATGGTACAGTGCAATGACAGACGGAACAGGAAAACTTTCTTATCCGGCACCGTTTGATCAGCCGTTCTATATTATTTTAAACCTCGCAGTAGGCGGAAGCTGGGTTGGTTACCCGGACGAAACGACTGATTTTGAGAATCAGACATATGAAATTGATTATGTAAAAGTATATCAGAAAGACAGCTATAACGAAGATGTAGAGGAACCGGAAGAGGAAGAAGTCATTATCCGTGATCCGGATGCAGACGGAAACTACCTGATTAACGGTGATTTTGAGCAGGCAGAAGATTTTGACACAGAAGATGCATGGCAGTTTAAAACAGCTTCCGGCGGTGTAGGAAGTGCAAAAACAGAAAACGCAATTGACGGAAAATCAGCAGTGATTGAAACAACAAATGACGGTGACGTAGATTATGCTATTCAGTTGCTGCAGGGTAACGTACCTCTCATGGCAGGCGGAACATATGAACTTTCCTTTGATGCATATGCATCCGGTGAAAGAACAATGAAAGTAAACAGCAAAGCTCCGAACCAGGGCTGGTATGCGTACTTAGATGAAACAGCTGCTCTTACAGAAGAGAAGCAGACATATACATATGAATTTGATATGATTCATGCAGATGACGCAGCTTGTACAGTAGAGTTCAACATGGGTGCATTAGATTCTACAGAGACGATTGTAATCGACAATGTATCTCTTAAATTGAAATCCATGGATGAAGATGCAAGAGGCGAAATCATTCATCCTGCAAAAACAGTCCGTGCGGACGGAAACTATATTTACAACGGTGAGTTCAAAGAAGGAACAAAACACCTCGGTTATTGGAATGTTCCGACAAATGCAGATGTTACGGTAACTTCTCTTGCAGATGGCAGAAGAATGAAGGTTGTAGTTCCGAAAGGCGGCAAAGTAGTTGTTTCTCAGGACAATGTACCGGTGTTAGCGTCTGCTGACTATGCACTCAGTCTTGATGCAGTTGTTCCGGCAGCAGGTGAAATCCAGGTTGGCTTTGACGGGGAAACATATACAGTTCCGGCGTCGACAAACGGTACATGGAATCAGAAATTTACGACAACAGAAGGCACTGAAAAGAGAGACATTACAATTACATTTAACGGAGAAGGTACATATTATCTTGATAATGTACGCATGGCAGAAGATGCTATGATTGCAAACGGTTCTTTCAATGCAGGTTTGGCAGGATATGAGCCATTTGTAGATAACAGTGCAAAAGCAAGCTACAATGTAGACTCTATTACATACGACAACGCAGCAGCATTTGACATCGAAAACACAGGTGATGCAGATTGGAAAATCCAGTTAAAACAGGGCGGCGTGCAGCTTGAAAACGGTAAATGGTACAAACTTTCTTTAGATGCAAAGAGTACCATCGACAGAAAGCTTATGTTCGCAATTCAGAGAGATGGTTCCAAGGATGATGTTTGGACACCATATTCCGGACAGCCGGTTGTTGATTTGACAAATGAGTGGAATACATTTGATATCGAATTTGAAATGAAGAGCGATACAGATTTAAGTTCTATCCTCAGCATTTCCATGGGTGCAGTCGGAGGAACTCAGATTGCAACAAAGCACTCCGTATATATTGACAACATTAAGTTGGTGGAAATCGAGTCTAAGAAACTTGAACCGAAACCATACAACGAGAACTTACTTAAAAATACTGCTTTTGCAAATGACGGCGAAGGATGGGAAAAATCCATCAAAGCAGGCACAATTTCCGTGAGCGAGAATTCTATTACATTCGATATTGCGGATGCCGGTGAAAATGACTATGATGTGCAGTTAAAACAGATGGGTATCCAGTTGGAAAACGGAGAGACTTACAAAGTAAGTTTCAATGCACATTCAACAGCTGCAAGAAATATTGTTGCAAATGTAATGTCCGCTACTTATGATTGGTACGGCGGAGCAGGAGATGTAAGCTTGGCAGCAGGCGAGAATCAGAAAGTAGAGTTTGAGTTTACTATGAGTAAAGACGATGCGGGCGCAGGTTTGTTCGTGTCCATGGGTAAAATCGGTGAGACACCGGCATCAGTTATCACTTTGTCTGATTTCAGCGTGATGAAGATTGAGAAGGAAGTATCGGAAATCACACCGGTTGAACCGGGCGTAAACCAGCTCGATATGGCCTCTATGGTAAATGGTTCCTGGGGCGGAGCACATACTATGACAATCAGCGGAAACTCTATTGTGTATGACATTACAGATGTGGGTACGGAAGATTCTCATGTCTGTGTAAAGCAGACAGGTCTTACGCTGGAACAGGGAGCTACTTACCAAGTTAGTTTTAATGCAAAGTCCACAAAAGAAAGAGATATCAAATTAGCATTTATGACATCCGGATATGCGTGGTATGACGGAGCGCAGGTGACTCTTCCGGAAAACGAAGAAAAATTCGTGGAGTATGAGTTTACGGTAACTAAGGATTCTTCAGATGACATCTTTTTCCAGATAGGTATGGGACAGATGTTTGATGAATCAAAAAATCCGAAGGAGGCAATTGATACAGCAACCTCCACAATTACATTATCAGATTTCAGTCTGATAAAATTATAAAAGGTAGATAGAATATCCCTCTTATTCCATTCCATCCCCGGGTTTTGTTTGGCGACAGAATCCGGGGATAACTTTTTTGTTAACAAATCAGGAATTATTCCTAAAAAGGTTTTCAAACCCAGTTTTTGTGTGTTATAATATCAAAACAAATGACTTCCTTTATTTTACGGAAATTTGACAGCAAAAACGGGAGGTGGCTTATGGGAAAGAAGAAATTTATAACGGCAAAAGCAGTAAATGAAAGTTTGCGTCTGGCACTGCGTGAGAGGGATGCAACTCGTTCGGTTGAATTGTTTCTTGCACATATGGGAGAAAAATCTCACAGTGAACGAATTTATATTTTTGAAGGCGAGAAAGGGTGCAGTGTAGATAATACATTTGAATGGTGTGCTGCGGGGGTAGAACCGCAAAAGGACAATCTTCAAAATGTACCGTTTGAGGCAGTAGAATGGTGGTATCGTGTGTTTGAGGAAAGAAGCAGCATTTTGATTTATAATTTGGAAGATATTAAAGAGAGGGAACCTCTTACATATGAATATTTGAAACCGCAGAATGTCCATTCTCTGATTGCCAGTCCTCTTGAATTAGAAGGAAAAATCATCGGATTTTACGGGGTGGATAATCCGCCGCCGGAATCTATGGAAGATGTGTCATATTTTGCGGAGATTGTCGGGCATTTTATCGTGTCGCTTTTGGAGAAACAGAGGTTAATGCAACAGTTGGAACGTCTCAGTTTTGAGGACTCTCTCAGCGGTGTGCAAAACCGTCATGCTCTCAACGATTACATAGAGTATAAAAAGCAGATGAAACAGGTAGGTGCTGTTTACTGCGATGTTTTGGGATTGAAAAAAATCAATGACACGCAGGGGCATCAGGCAGGTGATGATTTGATTATTCGTGCAAGTGAGAGTTTGAAGAGTAATTTTCGCAAAAAAGATATTTACCGTGTCGGCGGAGATGAGTTCCTTGTTTTATGCAATGATATTGATGAATCCGTTTTTTGGTCTAAAGTGGAAAATTTGCGCAAAGATATGCGGGAAAACAATGCGATGATGTCGCTCGGCGCCATCTGGCGTGAGACGGTTGATGATGCGGATGCATTTATCGCCGAAGCGGATGAGATTATGTATGAGGAAAAAAGAGCTTATTATGCGTCGATAAAATGACACAGAAAGGGGCTGTAAAAAGCCCCTTTAGTTTTATTTTATGACAAGGAAGTTGTTTTCGCCTGTTTTTATTTCGATTTCTTCGGATGCGGAGGCTGCAAAATCTAAGATGAAGTTTTTGTCCGCTTTTTCGCCGCGCTGTTCTTTTGGCATTTCGCCTTCCGGTTTCTTCGGCGGTTCGCCCTGCGGCATTTCGCCTTCCGGAATTTCGTTACCTTCGGGTTTTATCATTCCGCCCGGTTTCTGACCGCCCGGACCACCCATATCACCGTGCATGTTTCCGTCGCTGACAGAAAGTTGTAAGTCGTCTTTCCATAAGGTATAAGTACCTTCGTCTAAATGGCCGGAGGAGATGATAAGGTAAGAAAAGTCATTATTTGGTAAATAGTCGGCTATGACATCACCGTTTGCGTTTTTCAGCACATAATTGCTGCCGCTTTTCTGAGGCTGCAAAAACTGAAAGACAGCATAAGTCTGTGCACTTTCGGAAATGCGGTCAAGCATGTTTCCCGTGGCTGTTACGTTTCCGCCGTTAAGGTGGATTCCCATGTCGGAGTCGATGCCCGCATCACCGCTTATACTGCAGGCCTGTGAAGTCAATGTGCCGCCGTTAATCACAAGCCAGCCGTTGGAATCGATACCGTCACCTTCGCCTGTTGTTCCGGTTACGAGAATATTGACATTTCCGCCGTTTAATGTTGTGACGGATACTTCGTCTTCGTTTGTATTAATACCGTCGTTTCCTGAGGTAATATTGATGTTTCCGCCGTAAACAGTCAGATGGAGTTCGCTGTCAAGACCTTCATTTGCGGCATTAATATTTAAGATACCGGTTCCTTCATCTTCGCCGAAAATGTTCATGCTCATCTTGGAGTAGAATGCGCCGTCGTATTTGTGAAGTTTTTCACTGTCAACGACCTCGGTACCGTCTTCATTTAATTCGTAGGATTCATAAATGCGGGCGACATAGGAGCCGTTTATGTTGTTTGTGCTGCCATCTGCGAGGATAACATTGGCTCCGGCTTTTGAAGTATCAACGTCTTTTGAGGCATTTTCGGTATCTGAATCACCGCATTCATACACGTTATAGAAAATGACAGCAGGTGCGACGGAGCATGTAATGTCGGCATTATTGAAAATCAGATTTACAACTGCCTCCGGGTCGTCTTCGGCATCTTCGCCCAAATCTACGGCAATTTGTCCGGCAGAAAGTTTTCCGCTGAGCGTATAGGTTCCGGGCTCAGTAATATGAACCACAGTATGTGCATCGGCTTCTGCCTGCGAATGTTCATCGTCAGCAGTGCCTTCCCCATAGGTAAAGTCCTGTCCTTCTAAATAAAAGACAATGTCATTTGCTGCATAGACAGCGTTTTCCTTATCAGAAGAAATCCCTTTGCCATTTACTAAAATTTGCTCGTCGGAAAGTTCGATTCCGACAAGATGGTCATAGTCAATGTCTGCATGGATGGCAGGAGTTTGCAAGTTGCCTGTATCGGAAATACTGCATCCGGTCAATACTAAAATTGCAGAAAGAACAGGTAAAGTGAATTTGTATATCTCTTTCATAAGAGTTCTCCGTTTCTTTTTTTTCAATAATAGCATGAGATTGTGAAATACGTGTGAAAAAAATAAAGGAAATGTGGTATACTTTTCGTGTATGAAGTCTTGAAAAAAAAGACCTAAAGTGGTAGTCTATTAGAGTATTTTTTTAATTGGAATGTTAGTGAAAGGAAGCATGTGCATGGACAGAAACGGATTTGATAATGACTTATATATGAAAAAGCAGAAAGAGCACATCTTAGAGCGGATTCAGCAGGCAAACGGTAAGCTTTATCTGGAATTCGGCGGTAAGCTTTTTGATGATTACCATGCAGCGCGTGTTCTTCCGGGATTTGATGTCAATGCCAAGATTAAGCTTCTTTATGAATTAAAAGAGCAGGCAGAAATTATCTTTGTCATTTCAGCAGGAGACATCGAAAAGACAAAGATGCGTGCGGATCTCGGTATTACGTATGATATGGATATTCTTCGTCTGATTGACCATATTACACGCCTCGGCATCGAAGTAAACAGTGTTGTAATTACAAAGTATGCAGGACAGGCATCTGCGGATGCGTTTATGTCAAAGCTTACGATGCGCGGTGTAAAGAATTACGTGCATAAACCGATTAAAGGTTATCCGACAGAAATTGATTATATTTGCAGTGAAGACGGCTTTGGTTCCAATCCTTATATTGAAACGACAAAACCGCTTGTTGTTGTGACAGCACCGGGACCGGGAAGCGGAAAGCTTGCGACATGTCTTTCCCAGGTTTATCATGAGACGGTCCGCGGAATTTCTGCGGGTTATGCCAAATTCGAGACATTCCCGATTTGGAATATTCCGCTCAAACATCCGGTGAATCTGGCGTACGAAGCAGCGACAGCGGATTTAAATGACGTAAATATGATTGACCCGTTCCATTTGGAAGCCTACGGTGAGACAACGGTAAATTACAACCGTGACGTGGAAGCATTCCCGATTGTAAAAAGTACACTCGCGCGCATCAGTAACGGTGCGTTTGATTATAAGAGCCCGACGGATATGGGCGTAAATATGGCAGGTTATGCGATTGTTGACGATGAGGCGGTTCGAGAGGCGAGCTGTCAGGAAATTATCCGTCGTTTCTTTGCTGCAAAATGTGCACATCGTCAGGGGAAAGGCGAGAAGGATGCAGTTGATAAGATTAAACTGATTATGCGTCAGCTCAATATTACACCGGATATCCGTGATGTTGTAAAGGCGGCGCTCGATAAGGCGGAACTTACACAGATGCCTTCGGCGGCAATTCAGCTTCCGGACGGACGTATTGTAACAGGAAAGGCGAGCGAACTTATGAGTGCTAGTTCATCGGTTGTACTGAATGCCATCAAGGCGTTGACAAATATTGATGATGATTTGACACTTTTAAGCCCGATTATTTTAGAGCCGATTTCAGAACTTAAGACCAAGATTTTGAACAGCCACAGTACACTTTTAAATCTTGATGATGTGCTGACGGCGCTTTCTATATCGGGAGCGACAAATACGCTGACAGCCAGAGCGATGAGAGCGCTTACGCAGCTCCGTGACTGTGAATTCCATTCGACACAGATGCTTCAGGCAGGTGATGAGGACATGCTCCGCCAGCTTGGGCTGCGCGTGACATGTGAGCCGGCGTATCCGAGTAAGGATTTGTTTTTTTAGACATAAAATGGGTATTGGTCATTTGTTGCCAATACCCATTCTTTATTTATGAAAACTTTAGAACATATAAGAAGAAAATATGGTTGGGCATAAAAATCATGTATGTTATAGTTTAGAGAAGGGGGGGGTTGGAATGAATAAAATAGATGTCTATAATGCCTGTCTTTTAAAAGGCTACATCGGACGTTGCCCGTATGGTATACCATGTTGCCCGCGGAAATATGCCGGAAAATGTTGCTTTTAAGGAAGGAACTATATAAAATAATGTAGGGTGATTTTATATGAATAGCTTAAGCAGTAAAATAAAATATCTCATTGTTGCGGCGTTTGCGATTTTTTTGGCGAGTCGCATGTGGGTATCTGCGATACATATGGGTACAAATGAAAATTTAAGAGCCGGATTCGGGAATGTGCTGACTTTGGGGATGCAGATAGTGGCTTGGTTTGGCTTTGCGGTATTGTGTGTGACAGCATTTCAGAATTTGCTTGAGTTTGGTTTGTTATCCTGGCATAAGAGCGGTCGGGAACTGGGAGAAGGTACGCGAAAACTTGTTAAGTTTGCAATTAATTTGAAAATTGCCGCATCACTGGCGCTGCGACTTGTTTTTTCACTGTTTTTTACAGTGCTTGCAGGTGTTGCCTTTTTTGCACCGGGTGTTCAAAACCGCGGCGCGGGAGTATACGGAGCGGGAGTTTTTATGCTGGCGCTTGCGGTATTTATGGCATATGCGAACATTCGTGTTGCGGTGGCAAGAGTCCGGGAGATAAAAGGGGTAAAAAATGAAACTGAAGATGTATGAGGTTTTTAGAAACAGGACCGTGACACTAGGAGACAAGATGATTTACGGATTTCTTCTGGTGCTTGTGGTCTGCTTATATATTTGGATTATTACAGATGAATATACATCACCGGGCAGTTTGTTTTTTGCGCCGAAAGAAATAACGGCCGGCGAGGATTTGGCTTATTATCACAAAAAAGAGGTAACTTGCGAAATACCGTATGTCATCAATCATGCTGTCAATTTTTATCAAGAGGAACTGTATGATGAGGGCGATGAAGACATGGAATATTACACTCACGGATATGTCGGTGTAGATGAAGATTTTGGGAATCCGTTTATCTTTTTTGTTCCGCCTGACCGCAAAGAAGAAGTGGAACAGATGATGGAAAAGACACAGGAAATATATTTTGAAGGTGCACCGAAGCAAGATATCGGTTCTTTGCAGGTAACAGGATATGTCCGTAAAAGCCGTGAGAGACATTTCCATTTTTATGAAACGGCGCTGATTAATGTATATGGCCATGCGGATTTTTTGAGCGCAGCAGGCAACAGAGTGTATGTACTGGATGATCAAAATGTTTCGTTTGGCAGCGGCTGGGAAATGTGGATGAAAATGAAAGTCACGCTTTTCTTTGTTGCGCTGGTGTGTGTAGTTGTCAGTTTTCGTTCTGCTACAGGACGTAAAAACAGAACCTATATCAGAAATTTTTTGGAAAAATATCGCATGAATGAATTTGAACTGAATCAGGAATTTGTCGCAGCGACGGAAGTGGCGCATAATTACTGGATTGGAAAAAACTATACGTTTTTTGTTATGGGAAATAAACCGTATGTTTTGTTAAATAATGAGGTTGTATTGGTATATGGTGCCAAAGAGTCGTTTCATTTACATACATTGGATAAATCACGTTTTTCGATTGGAGAAACGGAGGGGGAAATCCGGGATTTATTGGATTATTATGAAACAAACTTTCCTCGCGTTGTGATTGGCATGAATGGAGAACTACATCGGATGTTAGTGTCGGATTATGATGCATTTCTTGAGTTGAAATACAGAAAAAATTAGGACAAAGGATTTAGAATGGACGAATTTAAAGTAGAAGATTTATTTGATGAAGAAGCAGAAGCATATGAGGAGCAGCGCAGGATTGAACGTCGCCGCCGTCGTATGGAAATGCGCAGGATGAAGGAGCGCCAAGAGAAAATCAGGCGTATTATGAAAATAGTGATTCCGTGCGTGGCGGTTGTTCTTATCTTACTGATTGGTAAGCTGGTGCTGACCGGGAAAGAGCCGGAGCCGGTTGTCAATGAGCCGGCAAAAGTGTATGAACCGGGGCAGGGAGATATCGCGGCGGAAAAAGAAGCGTTGATGAGTGAGCCGGAGACGGAAGTAGCAGATGAGGCAGCGACTGCGCCGGAGGAAGAAGAGGAGGCTACGATGGCAGCGGTGACTCCTTCCGGCGGATACAGCGCAGTGGCAACGGACAATACGGCTTCTGTTCCGGGTGAAGTTGTCAGTTCTTATGCGATTTTGGTTGATACGCAAAGCGGTGAGATTATTGCGCAGCGTAACGCAAAGACGATTATTAATCCGGCGTCTATGACGAAAGTACTTACGGTACTTGTGGCAGCAGAACATGTGACGGATTTGGACGATACATTTACGATTACACAGGAAATTACCGATTACAGCTTCAGCAATGACTGCAGCAATGTCGGTTGGGATGTCGGTGAGGTTGTGACGGTCAGAGACCTTTTTTACGGAACCGTACTTCCGTCCGGCGGTGATGCAGCGGTCGGACTTGCCGAGTATGTAGCGGGATCTCATGAGGCGTTTGTAGATTTGATGAATGCCAAATTAGAAGAACTCGGACTTTCTTCGACAGCGCATTTTACAAACTGTGTCGGACTTTATGATGAAAACCACTATTGTACAGTTTATGATATGGCGATGATTTTGCAGGCGGCACTTGATAATCCGATTTGCCGCGAGGCTTTGTCTGCCAAGAAATATACAACAACGGCGACAGAACAGCATCCGGAAGGGTTGCTCATCTCTAACTGGTTTTTGCGCCGTATCGAGGATAAAGACGCCGGCGGCTTCGTGCTTGCAGGAAAGACGGGATATGTTGTCCAGTCCGGAAGCTGCGCAGCAAGCTGTGCGCTCGACAGTGAAGAAAATGAATACATTTGTGTGACTGCAGACTCGACAAGCAGTTGGCGTTGTATTTATGATCATGTAGATATTTACAAAAAGTTTTTACCACAAAGTGAGTCGGATACATCCGTATCTGAGTAAACGGTGACAGAGGTAAAAATATGTATTCGATCTTACTTGTAATTATTTATATTGCATTTATTTCACTCGGACTTCCGGATTCTGTTCTGGGATCTGCGTGGCCGATTATATATCAGGAGATGAATGTTCCGGTATCTTATGCAGGAATTATCTCTATGATTATTTCAGCATGTACCATTGTTTCCAGTATGAATATCAACCGCGCCGCAGCACGGCTTGGTACAGGTCTTTTGACGGCGGTCAGCGTTGCGATGACGGCGATGGGACTTTTCGGGTTTGCTGCGAGTAACTCTTTTCTTTCCCTTTGCCTATGGTCGGTACCGTACGGGCTTGGCGCCGGATGCGTGGATGCAGCCCTTAATAATTTTGTGGCTCTTCATTACAAGTCCAAGCATATGAGCTGGCTACATTGCTTTTGGGGAATCGGTGCGACTGCGGGACCGTATATTATGGGATTTTGTCTGGCGGGGGGATTGCGCTGGACAAAAGGATATTTGATGATCGGAGTGCTCCAGGCAATTTTAAGTGCGGCATTGTTTCTCACTCTTCCGCTTTGGAAAGGAAATGACCGGATGCAGACCGGTAAGGACGGAAAAGTCAAGGTACTTTCTATTCGCGAGATTTTGCGCATGAAAGGTGCGAAAAATGTGTTGGTGGCTTTTTTCTGTTATTGCTGTTATGAGTCAACTGCCGGTCTTTGGGCGAGTAGCTACATGACTTTGCATTGCGGAATAGATGTCGGGACAGCGGCGAGATGGGCGGCGCTGTTTTACATGGGAATCACCATCGGACGTTTTCTGTCGGGGTTTGTTTCCGACAAATTCGGGGATAAAAATATGACCAGGATTGGTCAGGGAACGGCGCTTGTAGGAGGAATGATTTTACTGATTTTTCGCGCCCCGACAGCGGTTTTGGCAGGCCTTCTGCTGTTTGGACTTGGCTGTGCGCCGATTTATCCGAGTATGCTTCATGCGACTCCGGAGCGTTTCGGTGCGGAAAATTCGCAGGCACTTATGGGAGTACAGATGGGGTTTGCGTACATCGGAATTACGATTATGCCAACTGTTTTCGGGTGGATTGCAGAGTATATTTCGATTGGTTTTTATGCAGCCTATCTGATTTTGTTTTTGGTGATACAGATTGTTTTTGTGGAAAATTTAAATCGGAAGAAAAGATAATATCTTGACAAAAGAGAAAACCTTTCCTACAATCAGTAAAGGAAATAGGATTTTTTGCGATGAAGAGGATTAGTACATTGTGGAACCGTCCCAGAGAGAGAGCTGTTGGTGAGAGGCTCTTACGGGGAAGCAACGGAACCTACCTCGGAGCTCCGTGTGAAAATACGGCGTAGCACCGGCGTTAACGGTAGGATGAGAAAGAATTAGGGTGGTACCGCCGGCTTCGGCCCCTTTGTGGTATCAGCCTTTTTTTATTGCTTAAACGGATGAAAAGAAAAGAGGAGAAAGAAAATGGCAGACAAGAAATTAGTAGAAGCGATTACTGCGATGGATGTGGACTTTGCCCAGTGGTATACAGATGTGGTAAAGAAAGCAGAGCTCATCGATTACACAAGTGTAAAGGGTTGTATGGTTCTTAAACCTGCAGGATATGCGATTTGGGAGCTCATTCAAAAACAGCTTGATGCAATGTTCAAAGCGACAGGTGTAGAAAATGTATATCTTCCGATGTTCATTCCGGAAAGTCTTCTTCAGAAAGAAAAAGATCATGTAGAAGGATTTGCACCGGAAGTAGCATGGGTGACACACGGCGGTTTAAATCCGCTTCAGGAGAGAATGTGTGTCAGACCGACTTCTGAGACATTGTTCTGTGATTTTTATAAAAATGAAATCCAGTCATACCGCGATCTTCCGAAGAACTACAACCAGTGGTGTTCGGTAGTACGTTGGGAAAAAGAGACAAGACCTTTCCTTCGCAGCCGTGAGTTCTTATGGCAGGAAGGTCATACGGTACATGCAACAGCGCAGGAAGCAGAAGAGAGAACGGTACAGATGCTGAATGTATATGCAGATTTCTGTGAGAACGTTCTTGCAATGCCTGTTATCAAAGGCCGTAAGACAGAAAAAGAAAAATTTGCAGGTGCAGAGGCAACTTACACGATCGAAGCATTGATGCATGACGGAAAAGCACTTCAGTCAGGAACAAGCCACAACTTCGGTGACGGATTTGCAAAAGCATTCGGTATTCAGTATACAGACAAAAACAACAAACTTCAGTATGCGCATCAGACTTCCTGGGGAATGACAACACGTCTTATCGGTGCCATCATCATGGTACACGGTGATGATTCCGGTCTTGTGCTTCCTCCGAGAGTAGCGCCGACACAGGTTATGATTATTCCGATCCGTCAGCAGGCAGAAGGAGTACTTGATAAAGCATTTGAACTCAAAGACCGCCTTGCAGCAGCAGGAAAAGAAGGCCTGCGCGTGAAAGTGGACGACACAGACAAGAGTCCGGGATGGAAATTCTCTGAGTGCGAGATGCGCGGAATTCCGGTACGTGTGGAAATCGGACCGAAGGATATTGAGGCAAATAAATGCGTTCTTGTCCGTCGTGACACAAGAGAGAAGATGGAGTGCAGTCTTGATGAAATTGAAACAAAGGTAGTAGAGCTTCTTGATAAGATGCAGGTAGAAATGCTTGAAAATGCAAGAGCACACAGAGACGAGCACACATATGTGGCTCATAACATGGAAGAGTTTGAGAAACTCTTTACAGAGAAATCAGGTTTCGTAAAAGCAATGTGGTGTGAAGATCAGGCATGTGAAGACCTCATTAAAGAGAAACTCAGCGTGACAAGCCGCTGTATGCCATGGGAGCAGGAAAAGATTACAGATACATGTGTATGCTGCGGAAAGCCTGCAACAAAGATGGTTTATTGGGGAAGAGCGTACTAAGATTTGTTAGTTTTTGACAAAGAGACAGGCGCTGCGTGCCCGAGCACTTATAACAAATGAACAAAAGAACCCGTTACTTTTTGGCGTTTCGTCAATGGCGGGTTCTTTTTTTATTATTTATACTGAAAATAGTGGGGTTTTATAACTAGTTTACATTAAGTATAAAGAGAAAGTGAGACGGTAGCCATGAGAGGAAAGGAAAGAGGATTTAGATTAATTGCAGTATTTTTGGCATTTGTAATGCTCGTGGAGATGGCGGGGGTTCATCTCGGAACTCTGGTTTTTGCGACAGAGGCAGAAAATGCAACTTCCATCGTGTCCGATAACACAACGGAAGTTTCTGTAGAGACAGATATGGAAGCAGAAACACAGGTAGAAGGAAATTTGCCGCAGGAGCAGCAGGAGCCGGATGTGCAGGTTCAGGAGGAAATTTCGGTAGAAACGGAAGAACCGGTTGCTGAGCAGGCGGAAATAGAGAAGGCTACGATTGAGTTGTCGTGCACGGATTTTTCTTCATGGGGTGGAGTGAAGCTTGCGTGGACAGCGGAAGATGTGAGCGGACTCTCGCTTTTTCATGTGTATAAAGACGGGGCGTATATTGGGGCAAGAAAGATAAGCAGTTCAGCAACCTATTCTTTTACTGATTATAATGTGGTACAGAACGGAAGCTATACTTATCAGGTGTTCGGAATTGACAGCGAAGGTGCGCAGGTTCAGAGAAGTGAAACTTTGCTGGTTGATGTTGTGGATGATTGGTATGTGTCGTCGCATACAACATTGACAGAAGATAAGGTGGTAAAGAATCTGACGATTAACGGCACCGGTTTAGCGCTCAATGGACATAAGCTTACTGTATTAGGAGATGTGACGTTAAATGGAAGTTCCAGCTCTTATACGGCATATCTTACTGTTGGGGACGGAATTTTGGAGTGCAGTAATTTCTATGAAAAGGGCTATAGTTACACGGATATGACTGGTCTTAATGGATATGTTCATGTTAAGGGAGACTATATATCTACATCAACATACTCTTACTCTCCGACATTTACCGGTGGTTGTTTAGAGATTGAAGGAAATTTTTCTAATGTTGAGTCTGTAAAATCATTTTATGCAAACGGAACACACAGAGTTGTTTTAAGTGGTGAAGAAAAGCAGACAATTAGTTTTAATGAAAATAATCATCGTTTTGGTATTTTGGAAATAAAAAACACCAGCGAAGAAGGTTTTTATTTTGAAGGACCTGTTTATGCTACTGAGTTCATTACAAATGGATGTAATGTAGATATCAATGTGAGAAATGGCGTTACAGGTTGGACATTAAATGAAGATGAGATAATTAATGGTGATTTGATTCTTGTAGGCGATACATTGGATTTAAATGGACATAAATTAACAGTCAATGGAAATTTACTTCATGCAAGCGGTAATATTAATGTCAATGGCGGTACATTGGATGTAAAAGGCGACTATACAATCCAGTATCAGACCAATACAGCCGGCGAAGACATTGTTATGGGAAGTGGCGGACTTTTGAAAATGATCAATGCAAATGATCATGTAATAGTCGGCGGCACATTTTTAATGAGTTCTTTACATGATCATTCACAGTACTTGACAAATGGTGTATTAGAAGTAAAAGGTGATGTGATTCAGACGCTAGGAAATGGTGTAAGCAATGTTTGTTTTAGAACAACAAACAATTTTAAACTGCTTTTAAGCGGGAATGGTTTACAAACAGTTACATGTTCAGAGATAAGAATTGCCAATTTGGAAATAACGAATTCCAGTAAAGATGGCGTGATTTTCGGAAGCGAAGAAGAACCAACCAATTACAATAATAATCGTATAGTTGTGACGGGTTTATTAAATGATAATGGAAACAAATCAAAAGGTTATGTGTGTCTTTATGAGACATCTAGCCTTGCAAATAATACATTTAATGGAAACGTTTGGATTAGGGATTATCTTAACTACAATTATGAAGGGAAAACATCACCATGGATTATCGAAGGTAACTTGTATCAAAACGGGGGCTATTATTATAGAGGAGATGTAACGGTAAAAGGAAATTACTATTTAAGTAGCGGCGCATATTTGAAAGGTAATACGCTAAAGGTAGAAGGAGACTCGACACTAAATGGATACTTCGACTATATGGAAGGAGGAACTTTCTGGTGTGATGGAGATGTAACTACTACATCCGGATTTGATATGGAGCATCCGGACGATTATGTCTATATTGGTGGGGATTATACCAGTAGTGAGTATTCTAATTATTATGATTGTTTTACCGGAACTATGGAGGTAAAAGGTGATTTTATTCATACGGCAGGAACGTATCAGCCGGAGAAAGATCATACAGTTATTCTAAGCGGTACAGAAAAACAAACAGTACAATTTGCGTCTGAAAGCAGTGCTTTTAATAAATTGATTCTTTTAAATTCCAGTGCAGATGGAATCTATGCAGAAGGGGGATTGCGAGCGGCCAATATTACATGGAATAATTGTAAAGTGACAGGTGGATCGGATGGAACTTATGGCTATAAATTGACAAAAGATACAACGCTTCAGGGAGATTTTTGTTTATCAGCAGGAGAAATGGATCTTAATGGTTATGAATTAACAATAACCGGAAATTTGATTCATGCCGGCGGAACGTTGAATATTAATGGCGGTAAATTGGTTGTAAAGAAAGATTATCGCCTGCAAACTGAAACAAAAGCAGAGGATGATTCTGTAACATATAGTGCCGGAAATGGAAATTTGGTTATGATAAATGAGAATGATCGAGTTGTTGTTTACGGTGATTTTGTGATGGGATCAAGAACTGCTAGTGAAGGTAATTTAACTGCAGGTATATTGGAAGTAAAAGGAAATGTTGAACAGATTACATATATTAATGCAAAAAACTTTGTTACGACAGATGATTTCAAGTTGCTTTTGAGCGGAACTTCAAAACAGTTAATAACCTTTGCTAATTCAGTAGAAGACGGCTCTCGAATTGCTAATCTTGAAATTAAAAATACGAGTGAAGAGGGTGTTGTTTTCGGGGAAAACAAAGTTGTAGTAACCGGGTTGTTAAATGATAACGGTAATAAAACAAGTGGTTATGTTATTGTAACTGAAACAACACATTTCCCGAATAATACATTTGGAGGTAGTGTTTGGATTAGAAAATCTAATAATAGTTATGATGAGATTAAGATGTCACCTTGGATTATCGGAGGAGATTTATATCAAACGGAAACATATTATTTTGAAGACAATGTAATTGTAAAAGGAGATTATACAATTACAGGCGGAAACGCTTATCTTCAGGGTAATAGTATGTCTGTAAGCGGAAATACAATAATTGGTTTGAATGGGGAGGCAAATGTCCGTTTATCCGGCGGAAGATTTGTGTGTCAGGGAGATGTTGATGCTGCTCAATATGTAACTGCATATTCCGATTCTGGATTTGTTATGCAGTATGATAGTGATTATGTTTATGTTGGCGGAGATTTTAGTGTAACAGGCCAGACAGGATATAAGAATGGAGTTTTGGAGATAAAAGGCGATTTTACGCAAAAAGGATACTATTTTTACGCAAGTGATAAACATACTACAATTTTGAGCGGGGACAGTATGCAGACTGTTTCTTATGAGAGTGGAAGCAGTACTTTTAACAACCTTATTCTTCAAAATTATAGTGAAGAAGGAATTTATGCGCCGAATGGGTTGAAGGCTGTAAATATAATATGGAATGGATGTAATGTTACGGATGATACTTCTGTGGATAAAGGATATAAATTAACAGAAGATAAAGAAATTGACGGCGATTTTTACTTGTCTACAGGTGAGATGGATTTAAATGGTTATACACTGACTGTTAGTGGTAACTTTATTCAGTCAGGCGGAACCATGAACCTGAATGGTGGTAAGTTAATCGTAAAAGAAGATTATCGTTTGCAGACAGAAACAGAAGCAGAGGATGGAACAAAATCATATGGCGCAAGTAAAGGTGATTTGCGCATGAATGATAAATCGGATTATGTATTAGTATCCGGTGATTTTGTGGTACAAACAACAGCAGGCGACGCAAGTGATATGACGGCGGGTGTGTTGGAAGTAAAAGGAAATGTGACAGGAACCAGTGGTTTAATGGCAACAGGAGATCACAAATTGCTTTTAAGCGGTGATGATTCCCAGACTGTGTATTTGGCAACTACTAATACCAGCGGTATGAGATTTGCAAATATTGAAATTACCAATGCCAGCGAGGAAGGAGTAACATTTGGAGAAGACAGTGCTACGCATTCATCTGCAAAGAAAGTTTTGGTTTCTGGACACTTAAATGATAACGGACACGCTACAAAAGGATGGGTGATTCCAACATCGACAACAAGTTTTGAAAAAAATACATTTCATGGAAATATGTATATAAGCACTTCGGTAACGTTAAAAGACCCATGGATTGTAGAGGGTGATGTTGTACAGATTGTATACTTGTATTTGGAGAATGATTTTACAATTAGAGGTAATTATACTCTTTTTAGATATTATACAGAATTGAGAGGTCATACTATGGTTGTAGAAGGAAATACAACCTTAGGGGGTGATGATTATTCGGCATACATAAAAATACAGGAAGGCTCTTTTAAATGTTATAGGGATGTAAATATTCTACCAACAGATAATACGGGAAATTACTATTATTATTATTATGCAAATTATTTTGAAATGAAATATGAAAATGACTACGTATATATCGGTGGAAATTTTAATGTTAGAAGTAGTGCGGGCGCAAATACCTATTTGGCAGGTACATTAGAAATAAAAGGCGATTTTACTCAAACAGTAACATATAGTAATAATTTTATTGCTCAGGGAACACACAGGGTTTTATTGAGTGGAGATACAAAGCAGACGGTAACGTTCTCAACACCGGATTGCAGGTGTAATATATTAGAATTGCAGAATACCAGCGAAGACGGTGTGGTCTTTAATAATGGTAATATTCCGGCAATTACATTTATTCCGAATAACACGAAAGTAACAATTAATGGTAAAGGTGTTGTTGGATGGACGTTGCAGGAAGACACTGTGATTCAAGATGATTTGTATTTGGTAGGCGGAGAACTGAATCTAAATGGATACAATCTTGAAATTGCGGGAAATTTATATGTGGGAAGCGGAAATGTCTTTATTAATGGAGGAACTTTAAATGTTAAAGGTGATTTGCGTTACCAATCATTGAAATTTAACACATATGGTTCGATTACGGGATATACGAGCAGTTACGGAACTTTGACGATGACTAATTCTGCTGATTATGTAAAAGTAGAAGGTAATTTTGCAATACAATCATCTGCGTTGCAAACAAGTTCTTTATATGCGGGTACGTTGGAATTGTTAGGTAATATTAGTGATTCGGCAACATATTACAAAACAGAAGGAACACATTTAACATTATTAAGCGGAACAAATGCTCAAACAATTGCTGGCACTCCAACAGTAGCAAACCTCAAAGTAACAAATGCATCTGAGACTGGAGTTACAGGAAGTATAAAGGTAACCAATTCCTTAGAGGATATAAATCAAAAATTAGTGGCGACAGTTACTGTTTCGAGTTTAGACTTATTTGCCGGAAATGGCTTTGCAGGAAGCGTTACCCTTACGGAAGAATGTATTCTTGACAGAGATTTTTATATTAATGGAACTTTAACAACAACCAAGAATTTTGATGTTAGCGGAAATACTATTAGTGTTGGCAGTTACTATTTGAATAATGGCATAAGTAAAATCAACGGCGGTCAGTTACTGGTTAATAAAAATATGTACATTCAGAATGAAGGAGCACTTGAAATGACAAATCCGAAGGATTATGTTTGTGTTTCAGACTCCTTTAGTATATATTCAACAGCAGATCATTCGGAATTATTAACGGATGGAGTGTTGGAAATCAGAGGCGCTTTTTCGCAGCAGAATCGGTATAGTGATAAAAATGATTTCACCCCATCCGGCAATCACACTACTATTCTTTCAGGCAAGAAAGGTACCGGAAATAGTAAATATATTCAGTCTGTTAGATTTAGTCAGCCGAATGCAAATAAATTCAACCACCTAATCCTAAAGCGTTCACTGGATAAGTATGCCTTCTCGCATTCGCTTGACCAGATTTGTAACGATTACATCTTAGACGTTACAGATGACGAGGCACCAAGCAAAGTAAAAGGTGTTAAGGTAACAAGCAGTACATCGACGAAAGTTACTCTTAAATGGAACGCATCAACAGATAATGAAGAGGTTGCCGGATATGACATTTATCGCGGAACCACAAAGGTCGGAACAACATCTCTTACAACGTTTGTAGATAAGGGATTAAGTCCGAACAATACATATATTTATAAGATATATGCTTTTGATGAAATGAGAAATATCTCTGAAGCGTCGGATGCAGTCAGTGCTGTAACGCCGGCGGACAGTGTTGCACCGACTGTACCGGCAGCATTAAAGGTTAAGACAAAAACAGGTACAGCTGTTACGATTGCATGGAATGCCTCTTATGATGACATGGGCGTAACAGGTTATAAAGTATTTAAAGACGGCGTCCAGGTTGCGGTTTTAGGCAATGTGACATCTTACAGAGATGAAGACGTAGTGCTCGATCAGTTATATAGCTATCAGGTACAGGCTTTTGACGCACAAGGCAATATTTCTGAGCTTTGTGAACCAATCAAAGGTTCCATTGAGATGCCGAAAATCCTCAGTTACACTCCGGTTGTGAATGCGACAGTCGGAGGAGAAAAAGCACAGCTTTATGTGTATTATAAGGATGTAGGTAATGCTGTCGGAAATAAGGTGAAATTTGAGTACCAGAGAGAAGACGAAAACGGCGATAAAGTTTGGGAACAGATTGGCGGACTTCTTTACGGACAGCAGAAGATGGATACAGAAAGATTGTATTCAACCTGTACATGGAATTTGGCAGGCGTTAAAAACGGCGAATGCAAGATGCGCGTGACTCTTTATGATGCTGATGAAAATACGGATATGAGAGAATTCTCATATTATGTTGATACAGAGGGACCGGAAGCAACGGACGAAATAAAAATTTCTTCGACCAACGGCGTCGTAAATATGTCATGGTCAAAGTCTGATAGTGCAGATTGTGTGGCATACAAGGTATATCGAAGCAACACGGAAGACGGAACATATAGCTTGCTTTATACAACGGAAGCAAACAGTTATCAGGACAGAGCTGTAGTTTGCGGAAATACTTATTATTATAAGATTTCCGGAGTGGATAATTTTGAGCAGGAAGGTCCGCAGAGTGACGCTGCAAGTATAGAAGTAACAATTGATGAGGAGCGTCCGCAGGTAACATCTATTTCTGTAGACGGACGAAGAATTAATAAAGAAGCACAGATTGCTGTAAGGGCCGAAGATAATGTGGCTGTTGCAACAGTCTCTTTAGAGTACCAGAATCCGACAACCGAGAAATGGATTAAGGTAAGTGCTGATGAAGACGCACCTGCAGGACTGGCAATGTTTGCTTTTGATACAACCAAATTAGCAGACGGCAACTATAAACTTCGTGCAATCGCAACAGATACAAGTGGAAATGCATCGGTAGGAGTTGTGGAAGTCGGCGGACAGGAAATTGCGTTAGAGCCTTTCTATGCGACAACAACGATTGACAATACAGGTGTTGAAAAGATTGTTGTAAATGAAGTGACTGCATATCCTACTTATGTAACACTTAAATGGGATAAAGTCTCAGACGAAGATTTTGGTAGATTTGCTGTAGAGCAGTTACAAGGATCGGAATATGTAGAAGTTCAAAATGCGAAGACAACATTGGGTGCTCATGTTCAGGGATTGCAGCCGGAGAAAGAGTATACATTCCGTGTGGTTGGATATGATGATCTCGGAAACCGAGGAGAGCCTTCTGATAAGATTGTTATTTCAACAATAGCAGATAACCAGGCTCCGACAGTGATGTCCTTCTATCCGGCGGAGAAATATTTTACCAATAAAATTCCGCTTACGTTGGCGGTAGAAGATAACGTAGCAGTTGAAGCATTAAAATTAGAATATTCTTCTGATTATATTAAATGGACAGAACTTACAACAATTCAGGCATTTACAGAAGCAAAGAGATATGTATTTAATTATACATTTGATGTTTCTAATGTACCGGAAGGAAAGGTATATATCCGGGCTTATGCTTATGACACAGTAGGTAATGTGAGTAGTATTCAGGGTGTTCCGATTGAAAATAGTTTTGTCATTGACCGCACTGCGCCTGCAAAAGTAACAGGAATGAAAGCAGAAGGTATGAATGGCTACAATGCAATCCGTTGGAATAAACCGACAGAAACAGATATTGCGGGATTCCGCATCTATCGTGCAGAAGAGTTGGTAGGCAACTATACACTTCTTGCGGAAACAGAATTGACAACGTCATATTATGACACAACAGCAAAACGTGATGTAGCGTATAGTTATAAAGTACAGGCGGTAGATTATGCAGGAAATGTAAGTGCGTTCTCTGCAGAAATGGTAGCCCAGTGTCGTGAAGATGATGAGGCACCTGTGATTCATACAGTTCTTCCGAAACACATGGAGAAAGTCGGAGGAGAAGTTGAGATTAAAGCTGCCGTAACGGATAATGTGGCAGTCAAAGAGGTTTCTTTTGAATATAAAGCAGTAGACAGCAAAGAAGATATATGGACAGAAATCGGCATAGTAACAGAGTTTGAAGATTATCCGAGTGTAAAATGGAATATCAAAAAACTGGAAAATAAGAATTATCAGGTTAGAATTATTGCTACTGATATAAACAACAATATCAGCGATGCATATTTAGTGACATATACAGTAGATACAGCCGCACCTTTTGCGCCGATTCTCACAGGAGAACCGATTGGTTTTGGTGCAAAACTTTCTTGGAACCAGAACGAAGAAGATGATTTTTCACATTATGAAATTTATCGAAAACTCGGTTCGGATACGGAATACACACTTGTGGCTGAAGTAAAAGATTCTGTTTATGAAGATTACAAGCTTGAAAGCGGAAGAAAGTATATGTATAAACTCCGTGTTTATGATGATGCGGGAAATTATGCAGAATCGAATATGTGCGAAGTGGTTCCGTCAGATGAGGATAAAGAAGCACCGGTAGCAGTCACAAGTGAGACATATTCTGTCCGTGTAGGCAGTGAAGTAATGCTTGATGCATCTGCGTCCTATGACAATGTAGCTATCGCTGAATACAAATGGGATATGGGTAATGGCGATGTTGTATATGGTGCAAAAGCAAAATACTGTTATAAAGAAGTCGGAACATATTATGCGGAATTAACAGTAACGGATACATCAGGCAATACTGACAGCATGGTAATGACAATTTATGTCAGATCAAGACTTTCTGCAAAAGTATTGTTTAAAGTAGTAAATCAGAAAGATGGATTAGATTATTCTCTTAATAATGCATATTTGTATATTGAGAGTGAGTATGGCGAAAGCAATTATTATATGACCGATGAATTTGGTGAAGCAGAAGTGGTTCTTCCGGCAGGAAATTATACTGTGGATGCTTATCGTCAAGGATTTTTGCCGAAGAGTTATGACCTTACGGTGGCAAACGGAGCAGAGATTAAAAAAGTTCTTGCGCTTACAGAAGGAGAATTAGTAACAGGTGAGCTTACAGCAACTCAACTTACATTAGAAGAACTTGAAGAGTTGGGAGTTGATTTGCAGGATCCGAACAATTGGTATACGTATACATATACGATGACCTATAAAGAACCGGGCAGTCCTGAAGTTAAAAAGCAGTCAGTAAATTTGAAACCGGGCGAAACGGTTTGTGTTTCCGGCGGTGGTTCATCGGGTGGTAGTTCATCTAGCGGTCAGGGAGACTGTTATGTAGGTCTTACAGATGTAGAGGGCAAAAAGATTGTTACGATATATGAAGTGATTTCTACATTGAAGCAGATGTATGATGTGCGTTTGCAGGTTACGAATCATGCAGAGCAGGGATTTGGTTTTGATATTGTTAATTCAACTGCAAAATTAAATCTGCCGACAGGAATAAGCTTGCTTAGAACAAGTACGCCACAAAATATAATTAATTCTCTTGATACGTTGGCGGCGCAGGAAACAAAGGATACACATTGGTATATTAAAGCGGATGGTCCGGGAACGTATCCTCTGAGTGTAGATTTTAACGGAACACTTTTGCCATTTAATGCTCCTGTCAACACAACTATTTCGGCAAAGAATCCTATTAACGTCACACCGTATATTAACAACACCTTTACAGATGACGGATTTATTTACGGCGATTCAAAAACTTATATTATTCAGGTTCAGAATAAGGAAAAAAGAAGGATTCAGGGTGCAATAGTTACACTTGAAGTAGGTGGTAAGAAGTGTCAGACTATTACGAATAGCCGTGGTTCGGCTTATTTAGAGGTTGGTGTAGATGATCAAAGAACCTTTAACCTGACAATTGAACATGAAGATTATCTTGTTCATCAGGATTCAGCGTATAAGTTGATGTTTGGTAATACTGACAGAGTATATTTGTATCGTGAAGGAGAATCGAAAGAGGGCGAAGATTATGAAGAAATGGTATCAAGCCCTTATGAGGATGGATATGATATTCCTATTCATTCTGTAGTATTAGACGGAAAAAGAATTCATGACAGATGGAGACCGGCGTATCTGAATCGTGCGGCGGATGTAACACATGGACTTGATATTGTGTTCTCTGAGAAAATCGAAAAGTATGAATTGTTTATTGACGGTGATGTTGTAAATACTTATACCGGAACAGTTACACAAGCACAATTGAATGATCCGACCTCTCCGCTGAGAACTAAACTGGCGGAAGGAGAGGTTGATTCTTTCAAAATACATATTGATTTTAGCGTATATCAGCTTTTAAGAGAAGGTAATTTAAGACTTGTTGCATATAAAGGAGACATTCAAGAGGAATATCAATTGTATGCAGAAGTAGATTACTTATTGTTTGATAGTGTAATAATGAATTACAACAATGAAACAGTAGATTTAATGCAAGGAGGATATTCGATATATAGTTATTACGGAGCCTCTCCTTTAACAATTACATGTAATGTTTTAGAAGAGACCAAGAGTACTGTGGCAAGTTATGAACTTCTCCAAAGCGGTGATCCTATTGCGGTGTCTCAAAGTGGAGTGTTTAATGTACATGTATCTGATTTTACGGCGGATGAGACTATTTATATCAAGGCGATTGATAAAAATGATGATGTCGTAGGAACTCAACAGATATATTTGAATATTTGGGATGATCTTGTATTTAAATCAGATGGTGATATGTATGTGAAGTTTTATACAGAAGGAAAGGTCATAGATGGTGAAAAGTACAGAGTTCCGGTAAAAACCTGGCAAAAACTGGGTGCAGATGAGGTGGATATAGAATTTGACCTTTCAGAAATTGAGATTCCGCTTCAGATAAAGCATTCAAATCCGGTTGGGAATAAAGAGATATTTGAAATAACAGCTTCTGCTAAAACACCGGATGCGCTTCCGATTACTATTACAATGTCCTTAAATGGAGAATTTGAATGCGAAAGAGAGGTATTAGAGTTCCAAAGAACGCTCACTGGTGCGGATGTATCAATAGAAGCAGGAGTGGAGGGAGAATATGCGGTATCTGGAGTATTGGCAGGTATACCGGTAATGCTTCATGTTGGATTGGGAGGATCCGGTGAAGTGGAGGTACCAAAGGCGGAAATTACTCCGGAATTAAAATTAAAATTGTTAGAAGACCCAAGATTAATTCTGGCGGTAGAAGGTGAAGTATATCCGGCAATAGGAGCTACTTTAGAAGGAGTAGGATTAGATGCTATGGAAGCATCCATTGGTATATATGGTCAATTAAGCCAAGAATGGCATCATGTATTCAAACCGGAACATATTTTTGAAAAAACAGTTACAACATCAAATATAGGATTGAGATTAAAACTGTTAGTTTTTACTATGGAGGTTCCGTTCTATGAAAACGGTAAGGAAACATATAATCCGAAAGTCCAGATTGATCAACCAATGGAGGCTGCAGAAAAAGTATTCAGAGAGAAGTTAGACGGAGAATCTGATCAGTTAGACTTCACCCTCATCTCCCGCGGCGACACCTCGCAGAGAACCCCGTGGCTTGGCGGAAGCTTATCTGAAGCAACCAACACCATTCAGCTTCTGCAGGGATCTGCATACAAAGGAGAAGCTCCGCAGCTTGTGACAGTCGGAGATACAACATTATTAGTTTATAACACAGAAAACTTAGAGCAGAGCGTTGCAAACGGAAGTAAGCTTGCTTACTCTATTTATGAAAACGGTGTATTCTCAGAGCCGACATATATTTCTGCATCAAATGCAGGACAGTACGGTTTTGACGTCTACGAAGCAGGTGATGAAGCATATGTCATCTGGCAGGAGTCAAAGACAGAATTATCTGATAATGTAACGCTTCAGGAAATGGCTGACTCTATCGAACTGAAAGCAGCAAAATTCAGCGAAGAAACACAGAGCTTTACAATGCTCGGAACATTGACAGACAACAGTGTATATGAGTCAAATCCTCAGATTTGTGCTGCAGACGGACAGGTTTATGCAACATGGACCGAAAACAGTGACGGAGATATCTTTGGCATCAACGGAACAAATTCTGTGAAAAAAGCGACCTTTAATGGAAACAGCTGGGCAACAGAATCCATTGCAACCGGTCTCGGACAGATGGGATCTATGGATGCAGGTATGATTTCAGGAGCACCTTACGTAGCTTATGCAGCCGGCGGAAGTACATCGGTAACAGGACTTGCAGGAGGACAGAGTATGTCCGTTGGAGCAGCTCAGAATCTTCAGTTCGGTTATGTAGGCGGAGAAGAAGCACTTGTATGGTATGCAGACAATGCAGTGAAGTATACAAAGGACGGAGCTGCCACAGCTACATTATTTGCAGATGAATCGCTTGCGGCGCAGGGATATGAGTATGTCAGTGATGCATCCGGTAACAGCAGTATTATTTATTCGACAAACCGTGAAGGAAAAGCCCAGGTTTACATGGCAGATTACGATGCGAAAAATAATGTATGGGGCAATATTCAGGCAATCACCAATCAGGATGATTATCTGGAGGATGCAGCCGGTGTATATGCGGACGGACAGCTTGTTCTTGTATTTAATCAGACAGAAGCAACAGTAACAGAAGACAGCATTGAAACAAGTACAGACCTTTGTTGCATGAAAGTCGGAAAGAATGTAGCAATCAGTATCGAAGATATTACATATGACCAGGCACAAGTAATGCCGGGCGGAGATGTAAATCTGAATGTAAACATTGCAAATACAGGTCTTGCGACAGCGGATGACATTACAATCAGCGTTACGAATGAAGCAGGAAAAGAAGTTGTAAATACGAAGGCAGAAAAGATTATCAGAGCCGGAGGAAGCGAAGTAGAGAATGTTCTTTTGAAACTTCCGTATACACTTGCAGCCGGTGAGTATACAGTAAAAGCGACCTGTGGAAACAGCAGCGATGAAAAAACATTGGTACTCGGACTTGCAGATTTGGCAGTCAGTGCAAAGACATATGTAGAACACGGTAATTACGAAGTGGAAGCAACGGTTGAAAATCTCGGTATTGATCCGGCCGGCGGAAAGATTGTATTTATCAATAATGAAAATGGCAGTGTTCTTTCAGAAGTTCCGTTTGATGCACTTGATTACAGTGAAACAGTTAGCGAAAGCTATCTGATCGGCGATGATCTTTATGATGGATCAAAAGCGCTTTCTATAACAGCTAAGGTTGTGACAGATGCAGAGCAGGTAACGACCGAAAATGATGAAGGACATGTATATATTCCGAAGTGTATTGACAGAGAATCCTGCCGAGTAGTATTTGATTATGCAAACAGTGCCTATGCAAAAGTGAAAAAGTATGTGGCGAAGGGTGAAACCGTTGAGTTCCCTGCAGATCCGAATGTCAAAGGATATAAATTCCTCGGATGGTACAAAGGTAAGAATCAGGTAACAAAGACAACACCGATTACGGGTGACATGACCCTCACCGCCAAGTACGAAAAACTTCCGGTAATTACAACGCCGACAACGCCGCCAAAACCGGCTGTTCCGAAGAAGAACACGAAGGCAAGCATCGGCGGAATTACTTACAAGGTAACAAAATCCGCATCGAAGAACGGAACGGTAGAAGTTTATAAAGTAACTTCGAAGAAGTCAAAGGTAACCATTCCGAAGACCGTGAAGATTAAGGGTTATACCTTCAAAGTAACAAGCATCGGAAAGAATGCATTCAAGAACAACAAGAAAGCTAAGACAGTTGTGATTGGCAATAATGTTAAGACCATCGGTAACAATGCGTTCTACGGTGCGAAGAAGCTGACAACCGTGACGATCGGAAGCGGTGTAACTTCGATTGGATCAAAGGCATTCTATAACTGTAAGAAACTTAAGACCATTAAGATTAATTCGACAAAACTTAAGAAAGTCGGAAAGAATGCACTTAAAGGTATCCACAAGAAAGCCGTGATTAAAGTGCCGAAGAAGAAACTGAAAGCATACAAGAAACTGTTCAGGAAGAAAGGACAAAAGTCCACGGTTAAGATGAAAAAGAAATAACATTTTCTCCCCGCGTCTGTTGCAGACGCGGGGTTTTTATGCATATTGACCAAGGGATAATGTTTCTTTTGGAAGTTTCGTCAATGGCGCAGTTTGTATGAAAGATTTATACTAGAAATAGTGGGGTTTTTATCACGAAGAAAAAGAAAGAGAGAATGTTGAAAATGAATGGAAGGAAAACGGGATTCAGAGCAATTGCATGGTTATTGTCATTTGTAATGATATTGGAAATGTCATTGGGAAATGTCAGTCTGTCAGCATTTGCAACGGAAACAAAAAATGAAACAGCGAATGTTGTTTCGGAAAATGCAGTGGAGGTTTCTGTAGATACAGAGACGAAAGCACAGGCAGAAGATGTTTTGCCGGAGGAAGTACCTACCGTGCAAGCACCGGAGGAAGAAGTGACGCCGGAGAAGGTCATAGAAGAAGCAACGATTAATTTAAGTTGCACTGACTTTTCTTCTGCAGGAGTAGCATTGGCATGGACGTTGGAAGATGTCAGCGGATTATCTTCTTTTGCTGTGTACAGGGACGGTGCGGAAATCGCAACAGTGGCTGTGACAGAGGAGTTGTCCTATGCTTACACAGATAAGGATGTGGAAGCAAATGCTACCTATACATATCAGGTATATGGTGTAGATGCACAAGGCGTACAGAATGAGCGAAGCGAATCTGTACTTGTGGAGATAGTGGATAACTGGACGGTTGGCTCAGACTATACATTGACGAGTGATAAGATTGTAAAGAATCTTACAGTGACCGGCGGAACGCTGAACTTAGGCTCTTATGAATTGATTGTAACGGGCGACGTGAAAATGTCGGACGGTATTATCAATATCAACAAGGGTTATTTGGAGTGTGAGAATTTCAGTTCCGGCAATTATGGACGCATCTATATGAATGATGCTAACAGCTATATGTGTGTTAAAAATAACTTTACAGTAACATCAGGAAATAATTACCAGCTCACAGCAGGTGTTCTTGAGATTGGCGGCAATGTTACCTTAAGTACGATGTATGATGGTGTATTTTGTGCAGGAGGAACACACAAAACAGTATTGAACGGCGCTGAAAAGCAGACACTTGCTTTTAATACAAAAGACATTTGTTTTAATATTCTCGAATTAGAAAATACAAGTGAAGATGGTATTTATTGTGATGGGGCAATTTATGCCAGAGATTTTATCTCCAATGGTTGTAATGTGGATATCGGTGTGGAAAACGGTACACACGGATGGGTTCTGGAAGAGGATCAGACGTTTGAAGGAGATTTGATTCTTATCGGAAACACATTAGATTTAAACGGATACACTTTAACTGTAACAGGAGATTTGGTTCATATTTGCGGTAATGTGTATTTAAACGGTGGTACATTGGATATCGCCGGAGATTATTATTGTGAGTATAAGAAAAATACAGACGGAACAGATGTGTTTAAACGCGGCGGCGGATATTTAAAAATGGTCAACGAAAAAGATCATATGATTGTGCGTGGTAATTTCCGCACAGGTTCTATTTTTAACCATACAAATTATCTGACAAACGGTGTTCTGGAAGTCAAAGGTGACGTGATTCAGAAGACTTATTATACAGTAAATAACTTTGTGACAACCGGCAATTTCAAACTTTTGCTGAGTGGCGATGGAGCACAAAAAGTGTCGTTTGACAGTACAGGTTCAGACAGATCTCGTATTGCCAACCTTGAAATCGCGAACGAAAGTGAAGAAGGCGTAACGTTCGGAAGCAATCATGCAACGGTAACGGGACTTGTAACAGACCATGGAAATAAGACAAACGGATACATCATTCTGACGGGAAGTTCCAAACTGACA
>JAZQDJ010000138.1:0-2534 GCA_045546735.1 Lachnospiraceae bacterium
GCTCACAGAACGACATGGCTACGATCCGACTTACTGCGTTTTTAGTGTAGCGCAAGCATACCCGAGACAACGGTAGGACTTTTTTATTTTATACTTTTTTTAGAAACTTTTTTTGTGATTTTGTTGACAAGGAAAAGTACGGATGATATAACTATGAATAGAAAATGTTAGCACTCAAATCAAACGAGTGCTAATAAAAACAAAAAGGGAGTGATACGGTGGAAATCGATGCAAGAAAAATGAAAATTTTGCAGGCAATTGTCCGCAATTATTTGGAAACGGGCGAACCGGTCGGAAGCCGTACGATTTCCAAGTATACGGATCTCAATTTAAGTTCTGCGACAATTCGGAATGAAATGGCAGATTTGGAAGAGCTTGGTTACATTCTTCAGCCACATACATCGGCCGGACGAATTCCTTCCGATAAAGGTTATCGTCTTTATGTGGATACGATGATGGCGGAGAAGGAGCAGGAAGTCAACGAAATGAAAGAGCTCCTTTTGGAAAAGGAAGAGAAAATGGATGCCATGCTTAAACGGGTGGCTAAAGTTCTGGCGAATGATACGAATTATGCTGCGATGATTTCTGCACCTGCTGTGCAGGGAAACAAAGTGAAGTTTATACAGCTTTCCAGAGTGGATAAACATCAGTTAATTGCAGTAATCATGGTAGAAGGGAACATTATAAAAAATAATATTATTCATGTAGATGATTATCTTGATGATGAGACGATTTTGAAGCTGAATATTATGCTCAACAGTTCTCTTGGCGGACTTTCCATTTCAGAAATCAATCTTGCAATGATTGCCCGTTTGAAACAGCAGGCAGGTGTACATGAGGATATTATCAGCGATGTCATTGATGCAGTGGCAGATGCGATTAAAGGAAAGGATGATGAACTCGAGATTTATACTTCGGGAGCGAAAAACATTTTTCGATATCCGGAACTTGCAGATAATCAGAAGGCGAGCGAGATCATCGATACGTTTGAAGAAAAACAGATGCTTAGTTCTTTGGTAAGAGAAACGCTTACGAATTCGGAAAGTCGGGGTATTCAAGTATACATCGGTGAAGAATCACCGGTTTCGACAATCAAAGACTGTAGTGTAGTTACAGCAACTTATGAATTAGGAGAAGGAATGAGGGGAACGATTGGAATCATAGGACCGAAACGTATGGATTATGAAAAAGTTGTTGATTCACTAAAAGGATTAATGTATCAGTTAGATAACTTATATGACAAAAATGAATAGCCGAAAGGAATGAGGAAATGGCAGACAAAAAAGAAGAGGCAGTAAAGCAGGCAATTAAAGATGCACAGGAAGCTGCGGCGATGGAAAATGAAAAAGAAGAGACTGTAGAGTCAGAAGATGTGGAAGAGGTAGAAACGGAGGCGACAGAGCAGGAATCTGTTGAGGAAGAAAAAACATCTAAAATCTTCGGGAAGGACAAAAAGAAAAAAGAAAAAGACAAATCGAAAGAAAAGATTGAAGAACTTGAGGACAAGGTAAAACGTCAGCTTGCGGAATTTGAAAACTTCCGTAACAGAAGTGAAAAAGAAAAAGCACAGATGTTTGACATGGGAGCAAAAAATGTACTTGAGAAAATTCTTCCGGTTGTTGATAACTTTGAGAGAGGTCTTACGACTGTTCCGTCGGACGGTGAGAAAGCATTTGCGGACGGAATGCAGATGATTTACAAACAGCTTATGACTGAACTGGAAAGTATCGGTGTAAAGCCGATTGAGGCAGTCGGGCAGGAATTTGATCCGAATTTCCATAATGCAGTGATGCAGGTGGAAAGCGAAGAGTACGAAAGCGGTATTGTTGCACAGGAACTTATGAAGGGTTATACCTACAAGGATACGGTGCTCAGACACAGCATGGTTGCAGTGGTACAGTAATAAAGAGAGAACTATTAACATTCATATAATTAGGAGGACAAAAAATGAGCAAAATTATTGGTATCGACTTAGGAACAACAAACAGTTGTGTAGCGGTAATGGAAGGTGGAAAACCTACAGTTATCGCAAATACAGAGGGTGCAAGAACAACACCGTCTGTAGTGGCATTTACAAAGAACGGAGAAAGACTTGTCGGTGAACCGGCAAAACGTCAGGCAGTTACAAACGCAGACAACACAATCGCATCCATCAAGAGAGATATGGGTACAGATAACGGCCGTAACATCGACGGAAAGAAATACTCTCCGCAGCAGATTTCTGCTATGATTCTTCAGAAATTAAAAGCGGATGCTGAAAGCTACCTCGGCGAAAAAGTTTCGGAGGCAGTTATCACAGTTCCGGCTTATTTCAACGATGCTCAGCGTCAGGCGACAAAGGATGCAGGTAAGATTGCAGGTCTTGAAGTAAAACGTATTATCAACGAGCCGACAGCAGCAGCACTTGCTTATGGTCTTGATAATGAAAAAGAACAGAAAATCATGGTATATGACTTAGGTGGCGGTACTTTCGACGTTTCTATCATCGAAATCGGTGACGGCGTTATCGAAGTATTATCTACAAACGGTGATAC
>JAZQDJ010000139.1:0-17247 GCA_045546735.1 Lachnospiraceae bacterium
GTGACCATATTTATAAGATGGATTACGAGGTAATGCTTGATTACCATAAAGAGAAGGGTGCAGAGGTAACACTTGCAGCTATGCCTGTTCCGATTGAGGAGGCAAAGCGTTTCGGTGTTCTTATTACAGACGATGACCGTAAGATTAACGAGTTTGAAGAGAAACCGGAACATCCGAGAAGTAATCTTGCAAGTATGGGTATCTACATATTTAACTGGAAGACGCTCAAAGAAGCTCTTATTGCAAATGCGTCCCAGCCATCACTTGACTTTGGTAAACACGTAATTCCGTATTGTCATTCAAACGGAGCACCGTGTTATGCGTACGAGTTCAACGGATATTGGAAGGATGTAGGAACCTTAAATTCATATTGGGAAGCGAATATGGAGCTTATTGATATCGTTCCTGAGTTCAACCTTTATGAAGAGTATTGGAAGATTTATACAAAGAGTGACGTTCTTCCTCCGCAGTATATTTCTGCAGACAGTGAAATTGAAAAATGTATTATCGGTGAAGGTTCACAGATTTACGGTAAAGTATACAATTCCGTTATCGGATGCGGCGTAACGATCGGTGCAGGTACAATTGTCCGTGATTCTATTATTATGAATCACACAGAGATCGGTGCAAATTGTGAGCTGAATAAAGCAATCATTGCAGAGCAGGTTCAGATTGGCGATAATGTAAAACTCGGTGTCGGAGAAGAGGCTGAAAATGAGACAGATCCGCACATCTACAATCACGGAATCGTTACAATCGGTGAGAAGTCAGTAGTTCCGAACAATGTATCCGTAGGAAAGAATACGGTTGTATCAGGTATTACAGAGATTGCAGATTATCCGGATAACTATCTGGCCAGCGGAAAAACTTTGATTAAGGCAGGTGACAAGGCATGAGAGCGATAGGAATTATTTTAGCCGGCGGAAACAATCACAGAATGAAAGAACTCTCTCAGAAGAGAGCTATTGCAGCAATGCCGATCGCAGGAAGTTACCGCAGTATCGACTTTGCACTCAGCAATATGACAAACTCCCGTATCCAGAGAGTGGCTGTGTTTACACAGTACAATGCCAGAAGTTTAAATGAGCACTTAAGCTCATCTAAATGGTGGGATTTCGGTAGAAAACAGGGAGGACTTTCCGTTTTCACACCGACAGTGACAAATGAAAACAGTTCATGGTATCGCGGAACAGCAGATGCCATTTATCAGAATCTTGACTTCTTAAAAGAAAGTCATGAGCCGTATGTAGTTATTGCATCCGGTGATTGTGTATACAAGATGGATTACAATAAAGTCCTCGAGTATCACATTGCAAAGAAAGCAGACATCACAGTAGTTTGTAAAGACATGCCTGCAGGAGTAAATGTAGACCGCTACGGTATCTTAAAGATGAATGAAGAGAGCCGTATTGAAGAGTTTGAGGAGAAGCCGATTGTGGCAAATTCCAACACGATTTCCTGCGGTATCTATGTAGTACGTCGTAGACAGTTGATTGAGCTGATTGAGAAGAGTGCAGAAGAAGGACAGTTTGATTTTGTAAAAGATATCCTGATCCGCTACAAAAATCTCAAGAGAATCTATGGCTACAAGATGCAGGATTATTGGAAAAACATTGCGACAGTAGACGATTATTTCAATGCAAATATGGATTTCTTAAAACCGGACATCAGAGATTATTTCTTCCGTCAGTATCCGGATATTTACTCTAAGGTGGATGATCTTCCGCCGGCGAAGTACAATGTCGGAGCTAAGATCCGCAACAGCTTGATTTCAAGCGGAAGTATTATCAATGGTGTGGTAGAAGATTCTGTTATCTTTAAAGATGTATTTGTGGGAAATAATTGTACGATCAAAAATTCAATTATCTTAAATGACGTGTACATTGGCGACAATACTTATATTGAGAACTGTATTGTGGAAAGTCATGACACAATCCGTGCCAATTCATATCACAAAGGGGAAGGCGACATTAAGATTGTCATTGAAAAGAACGATCGGTTTGTAATCTAACAGTTTCACGTAAAGGGGGAAATGCTATATGAACATTACAGATGTTCGTGTGCGCAAGATTACAAAGGAAGGAAAGATGAGAGCCGTAGTGTCCATCACTCTTGACAATGTATTTGTAGTACACGATATTAAAGTGATCGAGGGCGAAAAGGGAATGTTTATCGCAATGCCTAGCAAAAAGGCATCTGATGGTGAATACAGAGATATCGCTCATCCGATTAATTCAGAGACGAGAGACTTAATTCAGAAGACAGTGCTTGAAGCATACGACAAAGCGATGCTTGAGCCGGATGAAGAATAGGTTTTTGGAGAAGGGTTACAATAGCGGAAGGGCCGTGCATGTAAGGTGCATGGCTCTTTTGCATTGGACTTTTGTGGGGGGCGCTTACGCGATATAAAAATCATGGCTTAGGAGAGGGAGTATCTATAGAATATTTTTTGTGTTTCGAATCCACTTTTTGGCTGAAAAAAGTATCTAAAAGCCGAATTTTTTTATATAGATACTTTTGGGAAAGAATATGTGTTGTTTTCTGCCGAAAATTTGCAAAAAAGTGGATTGAAAATAAAAATTTTTCTGTATAGATACTTCTATGTTATAATAAAGAAATCAAAGAACATAAGTGAGGTACAAGCATGATTTCGTTTGAAAGTGATTATATAGCAGGTGCGCATCCGAAGGTGCTGGAACGCCTTGCGCAGACCAATATGGAGGCGCTTAGCGGTTACGGAACAGATAAATATTGTGAGAGTGCAAGAGAGAAAATTAAGCAGGCTTGTGAATGTCCTCGGGCTGATGTACATTTCCTTGTGGGCGGAACACAGACGAATGCGCTTGTGATTTCTGCGGTGCTGAAGGAATACGAAGGTGTGATTGCGGCGAAGACCGGTCATGTGAGTCTGCATGAGGCGGGAGCTATTGAGTATACAGGGCATAAGGTGTTGGAGATTGAGCAGGAAAACGGCAAGATTTCCGCAGAAGTGTTGAAGCAATATTTGGAAAAGTTTTACGGGGATGAGAATCATGAGCATATGGTTTTCCCGGGAATGGTCTATATTTCGCATCCGACAGAGTACGGTACTTTATATAATAAGAAAGAACTGGTGCAGTTATCGGAAATTTGCCGGGAGTACGAGATTCCTCTTTATCTGGACGGGGCAAGACTCGGTTACGGGTTGATGAGCTCGGAAACAGACGTAACGCTCAGTGATATAGCAAGCCTTTGTGATGTGTTTTATATCGGAGGAACAAAGGTTGGGGCGCTTTGCGGAGAGGCAGTTGTATTTACGAAGGAAAATACCCCGAAACATTTTATGACGATAATGAAGCAAAAAGGTGCGCTCCTTGCAAAAGGACGCGTACTCGGAGTGCAGTTTGATACGTTGTTTACAGACGGGTTGTATTTTGAGATTGCAGGTCATGCAATCCGGATGGCAGAGATACTGAAAGACATGCTGCGTAAAAAGGGATACGATTTTTATATTGAGTCACCGACAAATCAGCAGTTTATTGTGATAGAAAATGAAAAACTTGATGAGCTTAAAGAAACAGTAGCGGTTAGTTTCTGGGAGAAGTATGATGAGTCGCATACGGTAATCCGTCTTGCAACTTCCTGGTCGACAACACAGGAAGATATGGAGAAGTTAGAAGAGGTATTGTAATATGCTGAGAATGGAAATGGCATGTTTTTTTGTAATCATGCTGATGTCGATTCTGTATTTTTCTGCAAAGAGAAAAAAGACAAAATTACATATGATTTTTTTGGCGATTTTAGTGCTTTCTATGGTGCATCTTGTTTTTGATGCAGCAACCATATATACGGTCAATCGCATAGATATAATTCCGACATGGATAAACGATGCTGTTCATCGGCTTTTTATCGGAACAATGGTAATTCTTTTCTACTTGTTTTACCGTTATGTTGTTGTAATGATTGAGGAAGAGAGTGGGAAAAAGCAGGGATTGGCGTGGTTTTTTGCCGGGATTTTGGTTGTGGCTGTCATTGGAGTGGCTGTTTTGCCGATTTACTATAAAGAAACGGAGCTTGGAAATTATTCGTACGGACCGGCGGCGAACATGACTTATATTTCCATCGGGGTACATTTGATCGGAGTTGTTGCGATTCTTGCCATTAATTGGAAGAAAGTGCATGCAAAGAAAAAACTCGGGATTACGGTTGCAATGACAGTAGAGATTATCGTTGCACTTTATCAGGCGTTTCATCCGCTGGCACTTCTCAGCGGAATGGGAATTATGCTGATCGTGCTTGCTTTTTATTTGACGATGCAGAATCCGGATATTGCACTTGTAGAGCAGGTGCAGGAGGAAAAGAAAAAAGCAGAAGCCGCCAATGAGGCAAAGTCCACGTTTTTGTCTCACATGTCACATGAAATCCGGACTCCGATGAATGCAGTGGTAGGGATGACGGAGCTTATGCTGCATACGGATGTGACGACAGAGCAGAGAGAATATTTAGTAAATATCAAGAATTCAGGAAATGCACTGGTGTCTATCATTAATGATATTTTAGACTTGACGAAGATTGAATCAGGTAAAATGGAGCTGACGGAAGATGATTATGAAGTGGCTCCGCTGCTTAAAGATATCCGTATGATTATTGAAAACCGCATCGGGGATAAACAGCTTGTGCTGATTTATGAAGTGGATGAAAAACTTCCGAAATGGATGCGCGGAGATGCGCTTCGTATCAGGCAGATTATTATTAATTTGCTTAACAATGCGGTAAAATTTACGCAAGAGGGTCATGTGAAACTGAAGATAGAGGTTCTGTCTGAGGAAGAAAGCGGAGTAAACGTAAAGGTTACCGTTTCTGATACAGGGCAGGGAATTCGAAAAGAAGACCTGAAGAAATTATTTGAAGCGTTTGAACAGGTAGATAAGGAGAGAAACCGAGGAAAAGAAGGAACAGGACTTGGTTTGGCAATTTCTTCAGATTTGATTCGGTTGATGGGTGGCAAATTAGAAGTACAAAGTGTTTATAACGAAGGCAGCGAGTTCTTTTTTACTATAAAACAAAAATATGCGGTCAATGAAGAGATAAATGCGGAGAAAGAGGATGACAGGGATTTTACGGCGCCTGAGGCGAAGGTGCTTGTCGTGGATGACAGTCAGATTAACCTAAAAGTGGCCGTGGGTCTTTTGAAACCGCTCCGGATGCAGGTAGATACAGCAGAAAGTGGGCAGCAGGCACTTAAAATGGTACAGGAAACAGAATATGATATCGTTTTTATGGATCATATGATGCCCGGAATGGACGGTATAGAAACGACAAAACGTATGCGCCAGCTTCCGGTCAAATATTTGGAAGAGGTACCGATTGTTGCGTTTACGGCAAATGCAATGAAAGAAGCGGAGAAGAGGTTCTATGAGGCGGGAATGAATGGTTTTATTCCGAAGCCGATAGAAACAGAACAGTTATTTAGGAGTGTGCGCCGTTTTTTACCGGAACATTTACTGGTATATATGGCTCCGGGAAATATTCCGTTTGTTGTTTCAGAGTCGGAAAAACAGTATGAATTAAAACTCGATGGCATTGATGTACAGGAAGGTGTAAAAAACGCAGGCAGTACTGATTTCTATATGGAAATTTTAGGTGATTTCTATTTACTTATTGATATGAAATCTCTTAAAATAGAGAAGTGCATGGAAGATGAACTTTGGCGGGACTATACTGTGGAAGTACATGCGCTCAAGACAAGTGCCCACATGATCGGCGCGATGGAATTGTCAAAGGAATTTGCGCACCTGGAGCAGCTCGGAAAAGAAGAGAGCGCGGAGGAAATTCGAAAAGAAACACCGAAGGTGCTTGCAGATTATCGTGGTTTTAAAGAAGTGCTTAAGACGTTTCATCAAAAGTCGGAAAGTGATAAGAGGCAGGCAGATCCGGAAGAAATTCTTATGTACCTGACAGGAATACGTGATGCAGTGGAGGGGTTTGACCTCGATGGCGTAGACAGTGCGATGGCAAGGCTGGAAGAGTGCAAGCTTCCTGAATGTGTGCAGGAAAAGATGGAGAATCTCAGAGTATATATTGCAGATGTTGCAATGGAAGAGATATTACAAATTGTCGATGAGATGATGATTTTTATAAGTGAAGAAAAAGGGGGAGATCATTGTGGCTAATGTGTTAATCGTGTCACATACAAAAAGTTTTATTGTATCTTCTTTGGCCTCGCAGCTGGAGCTGCTGGGACACCATGTGTTTCATGCACAAGACAGTCCGAGTGAAATAGGAAAAGTAAAGGAAGAGATACATTTACTTTTGCTGAATGCGGAAGATGTGGATATGGACAGTCTTGTTTATATGAAGGATAAGGCAATTGAGGAGAATATCCCGATTTATGCAATCGGTGATATGAATGAGATGAAAGATGTAAGGGCATCCATTCCGGAGCAGTTTATTAAAAGGGAATTTGTGCGTCCGATTAATGTGAAGGATATTGTAGAAATTGCAGATAATTATTTAAAAAAGGAAGCAGGAAATCTTAAGAAAAAGATTTTGGTGGTAGATGATTCCGGAGCGGTGCTGCGAAATGTTAAGGAATGGCTGCAGGACAAATATCAGGTGATTGTGGCAAATTCCGGTGCCATGGCGATCAAGTATTTGGCGATGAACCATCCGGATTTGATCTTGCTTGATTATGAGATGCCTGTCTGCGACGGCAAACAGGTTCTTGAAATGATTCGTGCGGAATCAGAATTTTCGGGTATTCCGGTTATTTTCCTGACAGGAAAAAATGACAGGGAGAGCGTTCTGAGTGTTTCTGCTCTGAAGCCGGAGGGGTATTTGCTTAAGTCTATGCCACCGGCGCAGATTGTGCAGACGATTGATGATTTCTTTGAAAAGAGAAAAGCGAACTTTTAAATAAAAAAGCTACGTCAATTTGGTATTCCGAATCGACGTAGCTTAATTTTTTTTACAGTTTAAAGAATCTCATATCGTTTTCGAGTGAAACAGCCAAATCCTGTAAGTCTTTTGCTGCGTTGCTCAGAAGTGCGATAGTTGCGTTAAGTTCTTGCATAGAAGCAGTAGTTTCTTCTGTGGATGCAGCATTTTCTTCTGATAAAGCAGATAAGTCCTGAATGATATCAACTACGGAAACACGTGCTGTATCACAGTCGGAAGCCTGTGTATGTATCAGAGAAGTATGGTCTGTAGAAGTAACGATACCTTCACGTACAGAGGCAAATTTTTCGATCGTGTCGAGCATCTTTTCCTGCTGTACAGTAATGTTATCTCTGAGATTTTCCATTACAGTAAGTGTGTTGGCAGAATCTTGAGACAAAGTAGAAATAATCTCAGCAATCTGGGCTGCACTTGCGTTGGACTCTTCTGCCAGTTTCTGAATCTGAGCTGCAACGACTGCAAATCCTCGACCGGCCTCACCGGCTCTGGCTGCTTCGATAGAAGCATTGAGAGAAAGGAGGTTCGTCTCATCCGCGATGTCTGTGATAAGATTTAAAGCTTCTGCAATGACAGCAACAGATTTGTCTGTCTTTTCAACATTTTCTGCAACTTTTTCAATGGCAGTGTTTGTCTGTTCATTGGAATCTTTAAGCATGTTCATATTGTTGTGAGCCTCGTTGCCTGCCTTTTGCATGGCTTCTGCCACCTGATATAATTCATCGATGCTATGTACAATCTGCTCAATCTTCATACCCATGTCAGATACAAGGTTAGTAGCGTGTTCCACTTCCTCAGCCTGAGTAATAGCGCCTTTGGAAACTTCTTCTACCGCAAGACTGATTTCGTCTGTGGTGTGGCTTGTCTGAGATGCCATATCACCGAGATCGTTACCTTCGCGCATCAGGACATTTGCAGAATTTTGAATATTGGTAATGATGTCACGAAGCTTATTTAATGTGGTATCCAATGCTTTGGACATAGAACCGATTTCGTCTGTTCTCTTTAAGCTCTTCGGATTTACCGTTGCAGATAAATCTCCTTCGGAAAGCTGAACAAGTACTTTCTCTGTATCAATAACAGCTGTTGCAATTTTCTTGGCTGCAAAGAAAACAAGCAAGAATGCAATGATAAGCATCAAAATGCTGATACCGCCGAGAGCAGCTACTTTTGTGTTGATAAACCGGTTTACCTCTGAAGATTCTTCGCCGACAAAGAACATACCGATGATTTTTCCGCTGTGATCTTTGGCAGGAGTATAATAAGCGTAGTGAGGTATACCATTGATTTCAAGATTTGTTGAGTGGTAATCTTCGCCTTTGACAAGGACAGTGTCCACTACTTCCTCAGAAGCTTTTGTTCCGATCATTCTTTTGCCGTCATCACCGATTAGTGTTGTTGCTACGCGCGTGTCGCCGTAGAACAGTGTAACCTGCATTTTAGTGCCGGCCACGTAAGAGTCCAATAAGGTTTCATCTGTTGTAAGGTCATGATCCCCTTTCATTAAATCGCCGTTCTCATTTAAGGTGTAATCCTCTCCCGGATTGATGGAATCGAAGCCTGCATGTACTGCTACTGCAGTCGTGCGCAATCCTTCAAGGAATTCTTCCTGCATTCCGTTGTGAATACTGATAGATGCATAGATGCTTAGTGTTGAAGCCAAAATCAGCATCGGAACGAGTGCAATGAGTAGCAATTGCGTTAATAATGAGAGTCCCCCTTTTTTCCCACTTTGATTTGATGTCATACTCATAGTCCTGTCACCTCTCTTGTTTTATGTGTGCATTTCGCACAAATCATAAATATATCATACCACAATGCTTTTTTATGATAAAGTTTTTTTGTAAAAATTAAGTAAAAAAATCAGCAAAAAACAGTTCTTTTTTATTCTTCTTCCTCGTCATCGACAATCGGTAAGGTAAAGATAAATTCCGTTCCGACACCCTCCGTACTGATAACATTAATATTTTCACCGTGAGAGTGGATGATTTCCTTGGTGATGGAAAGACCGAGACCGGTTCCTTTTTTATCTTTTCCGCGGGAAAGGTCGGTTTTGTAAAAACGGTCGAAAATCAGTTTCAGGCTGTCTTTCGGAATTCCGATTCCTGTATCTTTGACGGAAACGCACAGCTTAGATTTTTTTTCACGAGTCTCAATCGTAATCGTGGAATTGTTGTGCGAGAATTTGATGGCATTGTCTATCAGGTTGTAAAGAACCTGTTGGATTTTGCTCATGTCGCCGAGAACCATCATTGTATCACCCATTAAAATAAGAGAAATGCTGATATGTTTCTTTTCACATAAGCCTTCAAAGGTTGCCACAGTATCGCGGATGACAGTGTTCATGTCAAACTCTGTTTTTTCCAAGATCATACCTTTGGTGTTTAGGTTGTTGAGCTGAAGAAGACTGTTGGTCAGTTTCGTCAGACGGTCGGTCTCATTGAGCACGATATTTAAATATTTCTCGTGCATTTCCGGCGGAATGGTTCCGTCGAGCAGTGCTTCCAGATAGCCTCGGATAGAGGTAAGAGGAGAGCGGAAGTCGTGAGAAACGTTAGCAACGAATTTTTTCTGGTTATCTTCGGAACGTGCGATTTCGCTTGCCATATAGTTCAGCGTTCCTGCAAGGTAACCCATTTCGTCGTTTGTATCAACGGAAAATTCATAATGCATATTTCCGTCTGCATATTGTTCTGTCGCATAAATAACTTTTTTGAGCGGAATATAAATAATTTCCGTAAAAAAGATAAGAATAATCAGCGATAAAAGCACGAGAAGAACAAGGGTGATATACATAATGGTTAAGTATCCGTTGCTCTGCTGTTTTAAGTCGCTGACCGGCTTTAGAATCGCAACGTAGCCCTTGATTTTGTAATTGGATGTAATCGGACTGAATACGATGAGCATTTCTTCGTCGAATTCCCCGAAAAAGTCTCCTGTCGTATAATACGAATCTTCTGTGACAGAAGGTGAAAAGTCTGTAATGATTTTCGGATTTTCAATGTTCGGGAGTGATTCGGAATTTACAAGTACGGTTCCGGACGGATTGACAATCCAAATAGAAGCGGAAAGGTAAGTTCCGAGTGCTTTGAGCTGCGCGTGTGCGGATTCAATCGTAATGGCACTGTTGTACAGGTCAGAAGCGTAAGTCTGCGAAATCATTGAGGCTTCAGAATAAAGGGATTGCGCGTTTTCGCTTTGCACACGCTGGTCGATCAGCGAGGAGGAGAACGTAGCAACAACTACGAATCCGAAGCATCCGAAAATGACATATGCAAGAAGAAATTTTAAAAACAAAGTTTTTTTCATTTATACAACCTCGAATTTATAGCCGATACCCCAAACAGTAGAAAGACGCCAGTTTGCATGATCACTGATTTTTTCACGGAGACGTTTGATATGTACGTCAACCGTCCGGGTATCTACGCTGTATTCATAGCCCCAAATTTGGTCGAGGAGCTGTTCTCTTGTAAATACCTGGTTCGGTGAAGAAGCAAGGAAATAAAGAAGTTCGAGCTCCTTTGGAGGCATTTCCACAACGTTTCCTTTATAGATAACAGAATAGTTGGTCAGGTTGATGGTGAGTTCCGGATATTCTACCATTTTGACATTGATTGTTTCTTCCGGAGCAGCGGAACCCGCTTTAAAACGGCGGAGGACTGCTTTGACACGGGCAATCAGTTCCTTGGTGTCAAATGGTTTTTCCATATAGTCATCTGCACCGAGTTCAAGTCCGAGAACTTTATCAAAAACTTCACCCTTGGCGGAAAGCATGATAATCGGAACTGTGGAAGAGGAGCGGATCTCTCTGCAAACTGTATATCCGTCAATGCCCGGGAGCATCAAATCAAGAAGTATCAGGTTTGGTTTAAATGTTTCAAATGCCGTAAGGGCAGATTCGCCGTCATAGACAATCTCTGTCTCAAAGCATTCTTTTGTCAGATAGAGAGAAATAAGTTCTGCGATATTTTCGTCATCATCGACAATCAGGATTTTTTGTTTTGTAGCCATAGGAACCTCCTTTTATTTGAATGTTGCAATTGTGACGCCGCTGTCCCCTTCGCCGAATTCGCCGAGACGGAAAGAGTCTACATAGGAAAGGCTCTTTAAGTGGCTTTGTACGGCGGAGCGCAGAGCCCCTGTTCCTTTTCCGTGTACGATACGCACACTCGGAATACGTGCCATATAGGCGTCATCGAGATATTTGTCAAGTGCAGTGATTGCTTCATCAACAGTTTTGCCTAGAAGATTGATCTCTGTTTTGACATTGGCGGATTTTGACATTTTAATCTGTCCGAAACTGGATTTTGACATAGCCGGAGCAGTGATGTCATCTTCCGGAATCAGCACAAGGTCACTGATGTGCACCTTGGAGCGGATAATTCCGCATTGTACGAAAAGATAGCCTTTGGCATCCGGTTTCGAACTGACGGTACCTTTCAGGTTCATGGAAAGAACTTTGATACGGTCGCCTAAATGCAATTCGGAAGCTTTCACCTTCGGCGTGGATGCAGTTGATTTCGGAGCTTTTAATGTCAGTTTGGAATCCTTGTCGGAAATGTGCTGGCGCACTTTGGAACGTTTCTTTTCCATTTCCTTCATGGAAGTATTGTTGTCAAATTTTTGGAAAGAGCGGATGGTTTCGTCCGCCACATCTTTTGCCTCTTTTAAGATATCGCGTGCCTGCTCATTAGCATCCTGAAGAATTTTTTCTTTACGTGATTCAAATTTTTCCTGCTGCTTTTCAAAAGCCTGAATTTTGCGTTCGAGGTCTTCTTTTTGTTGCTGAAATTCAAGTTTTTCGCGCTCCATTTGTATGCGGCTTGTCTCGAGAGAGGACAGGATATCCTCAAAACTTTCCTGTTCGCCGGAAAGTTGTCCGCGAGCCCGGTCGATGATTTTTTCGGAAAGACCGAGTTTGCCTGAGATGGCAAATGCATTACTTTTTCCCGGAATACCAATCAGGAGATGGTAGGTCGGGGACAGCGTCTCAACGTCAAATTCGCAACAGGCATTTTCTACACCTTCCGCAGAGAGTGCATAGAGTTTAATCTCGCTGTAATGTGTTGTCGCCATAGTGTAACATCCGCGCTCATGGAGCGTAGATAAAATAGCGATAGCAAGAGCAGCACCTTCCACAGGGTCGGTACCTGCACAAAGTTCATCGAAAAGAATGAGACTTTTGTTGTCTGCTTCTTTCATAATCTGAACAATGTTCGTCATATGAGAAGAGAACGTGGAAAGATTTTGTTCAATACTCTGTTCATCGCCGATATCAGCGTAAATATTCCGAAAAACAGTCAGTCGGCTGCGGTCAAGGGCCGGAATGTGAAGGCCTGCCTGTGCCATCAGGGAAAATAGTCCGACGGTCTTTAGAGATACTGTTTTTCCGCCGGTATTCGGTCCTGTAACAATCAGTTGACGGAATCCGTCGCCGAGACGTACATCAATCGGAACGACTTTTTTCTTATCCAAAAGAGGATGACGTCCCTGACGGATATGGATGATGCCTTCTTCGTTTAATACAGGCTCCGTGGCATTCATGTCCATAGCCAGCTCTGCCTTGGCAAAGATGAAATCCAGAATGGTCATCAGTTCTCCGTTTCTTAGCATCGCCTGTGTGTGCTCGGAAAGCATGGCGGAGAGCTGTGCGAGAATACGCTGAATTTCTTCTTTTTCTTCTTCGGCAAGTTCTTTGATTTTATTGTTCAGTTCCACGATGGCAGCAGGTTCGATGAATAAAGTGGAACCTGTCTGGGAACGTTCATGCACCATACCCGGAACCTGATTTTTGTGTTCGGCTTTGACCGGAATACAGTAGCGGTTGTTTCGCATGGTAATTACGGCGTCTTGCAGATACGTGCGGTAAGAACCGTTTATCATATGAGAAAGCTGGGAATGAATCTTATCCCCTGCGTGGGCAAGAGCTTTGCGGATATGCTTAAGCTCTGAGCTTGCATCGTCGGCATATTCATCTTCTGCAAGAATACAGCGGCGGATTTCGGATGAGGTATTGGTCAGAGGTTCCAGTTCCTCAAAGAAGCTGCTCAGAGAATCTTCGTGCTCTTTTTCCATACGTCCGAAATTCTTAACTCTTGCGACATTTTCAAGCATAGAGGCGATTTTTAAAAGATCACCGCTGCTTAAGGTTCCGCCCAAGTCTATGTGCTTGCATAAATGCTTGATATCGTGGTTACTTCCGAAAGAAATACTGCCTTTTTTGAAAAGACGGCTTAATGCATCGCCGGTCTGTTTTTGTCTAAGCTCAATCTGTGACAGAGAGTTGCCCGGGGACAACGCAAGGCACATATCCCGGCCCGGCTGTGAAGATGCTTTGTCTGCAAGTAACTGTATGATTTTATCGTATTCTAACGTAGTAAGTGTTTTTTGGTTCATGTTTATATCCTCTCGCTGAATTAGCAAAAACTTTATCTTAAATTATATCATATACAGCCCAAAATTACTACAACGGTATTCTTGTAGAAAAGGCGTGCGAATGGTATACTGAAAGAGTGTAAACAGAAAGGAAAACAGTATGGAGCAGAAACAGGGATCTACGTTTGTGACAGAAATCGTAAAAGAGAGGCCGGTGAATAAAAAGAAGTTATTCCGGCGCACGGTCAGCACAGTAGCTTTTGCAATTATTTTCGGTTTAATTGCATGTCTGACTTTCTTTTTTATGGAGCCGATTATTAATAATATTTTGAATCCGGAAAAAATTACAAAGGTGAAATTTCCGGAAGAAAAACAGGAGCTTAAGCCGGAGGAACTTTTGACAGAAGAGTCGATGGCGCAGCAGGAGGAATCCATCCAGGAAGTGGTGGAAGCAGCGAAAGAAGTAGTAAAGAGCGGTCAGGAACCGAATGCGTCCATTGAGGAATATGAGAAGACTTATTCCCAGTTGCAGTCACTTGCAAAAAATGCATCCAAAGCGATTGTGACAGTGATAGGTATTTCGGAGCAGCAGGACTGGTTTGCGGGAACGACGGAAAACCAGAATACGACAGCGGGTCTGATTGTGGCGGAAAACGGTGTCGAATTACTTATTTTGGCTGATACAAATAATTTGAAAGATGCGCAGGAATATCATATAAGATTTTCGGATAAAAAGACGATCGCGGCGCAGTTGAAGGAAAGGGATTCCCAGACTGGACTTGCGGTTTATGCGGTGAAACTTTCGGATGTACCGCAAGAGACGGTCAAGGAGGCGATGGCAATTGCAACGCTCGGAAGTTCGGCGAGTGAAAATATTGTCGGAAGTCCGGCGATTACGATAGGAGCACCTTATGGTACGGTCGGATCACTGTCGTACGGAATGGTGACATCAAACGGAAAGAAATTGAATCTTGCGGATGCCGTTTATAATCTTGTTTTAACCGATATGAGTAAGGCGAGCAATGCCAGCGGAGTCGTGATTAATATGCAGGGGGAGGTAATCGGATTTGTGACACAGAGTGCAGACGCGGTTTCTACTTCCGATACGATATCAGCACTCGGTATATCGGATATTAAGACTTTGATTGCGAAGCTTTCCAATGATGAAAAGAGGGCTTATATCGGAATTAAGGGTATGGACGTTACGGAGGATGCGCATGCAGAAACGAATGTTCCTTACGGTGTCTATGTAACAGAGGTACTGACAGAATCACCGGCGATGGCAGCAGGGATACAGAACGGGGACGTGATTGTTGGAGTTTCCGGAAATAAAGTGACATCATTCCGTGAGTTCCGTGCAGGTATTTTTTCTTTGCAGCCGGCAACGATAGTTGAGATTACTTTGATGCGGTTTAACGGAACCGAATATAATGAAATAGAAATAGAATTAACGACAGGAGAGGCAAAATAAAATGAATTATATTGCAGATTATAAAGAAAGCGACAGATTTTTCGGAATCTATTTGTGCAAACACAGACAGGCGGCGACAACAAAGAACGGAAAACCGTATGAAACAGTTATTCTTCAGGATAAAACGGGAACGATTGACGCGAAAGTATGGGAACCAAACAGTATGGGAATCGATGATTATGATGTTTTCGATTACATTGAAGTGTTTGGTGAGGTGACCTCGTTTCAGGGAGCACTTCAGGTAAACGTCAAGAGAATCCGCCGCTGTCATGAGGGAGAGTATAATCCGGCAGATTACCTTCCGGTCAGCAGCAAAGACATCGATGAAATGTATAAAGAACTTCTCGGTTTTGCAGAGAGTATCAAAGAGCCGCATATCAAGGCACTTTTGCAGGAATTTTTTGTGAAGGATGAAGAGTTTATCAAGGCGTTTCGCACCTCTTCTGCAGCCAAAAGTGTACACCACGGATTTGTCGGCGGTCTTTTGGAGCATACGCTCAGTGTAACGAAGATGTGCAACTATTATTGTACGGTTTATCCGGCGCTGAACAGGGATCTTTTGATTGCCGGTGCGATGTTACATGATATTGGTAAAACAAAAGAACTTTCTCTTTTCCCGGAAAATGATTATACCGACCCGGGCCAGCTTCTCGGTCATATCGTAATAGGAAGCGAGATGGTAGGTCAGAAGGCACAGGCGATTCCGGATTTCCCGGAGAAAATTTTGGCATATATTAAGCACTGTATTTTGGCGCATCACGGGGAGTATGAGTATGGTTCTCCGAAAAAGCCTGCAATCATGGAGGCGGTTGCTCTCAATTTTGCAGATAATACAGATGCAAAGGTGCAGACATTTACGGAGATTTTAAACAGCACGACAGAGAAGGGATGGCTCGGATACAACCGCTTGTTTGAGTCAAATATAACGAAAGTGACATTTTAAGTATGGACTTTAAGAAAAATGATGAGGTGCAGGTGACGATCACCGACTATACAAGTGAGGGAGCAGGAATCGGAAAAGTGGACGGTTTTCCGCTTTTTGTAAAGGATGCGATTATCGGAGATACCGTGATTGCAGGGATTACAAAGGTAAAGAAAACGTATGCGTTTGCGAGACTGGTAAAAATTGTGACACCGTCTGCGGACCGTGTGGAGCCGAGGTGCAAATTCCACAAGCGCTGTGGCGGCTGTCAGATGCAGGCTTTATCTTATGATGCGCAGCTTGCATTTAAAGAGAATAAAATACGCAATAATCTGGTTCGAATCGGAGGATTTACGCCTGATTTTGTTGACTTAGTCATGGAGCCGATTATTGGAATGGACGAGCCGTTCCGGTATCGGAACAAGGCGCAGTATCCGATTGGTGTGGACAAAGAGGGAAATCCGATTACGGGATTTTATGCAGGAAGAACGCACGATATTATTGCAAACACGGATTGTTATCTCGGTCGGGAATGTAATCAGGTGATTTTAGAGACCGTGCTTGCGTGGATGAAAGAGCAGGGTGTTTTGGCGTATCATGAAGAGACATGTCAGGGGATGGTGCGTCATGCGCTAATCCGCGAAGGTTTTCATACCGGAGAGATTATGGTTTGTCTGGTAGTGAATGCTTCTTTGGGTTCTGGGTTAGCCGGTGCTAACCATTTGGTTGGTGCATTGCGCCAAATTCCGGAGGTTGGTGAGAGAATTGTCAGCATTTGTCTGAATTATAATCATGAGAATACGAACGTAATTTTAGGGCGGGAAAGTGAAGTGTTGTTCGGACAAGGGTATATTACGGATACGCTGTCGGGTATCGCTTTCCGGATTTCGCCGCTTTCTTTTTATCAGGTCAATCCGGTGCAGACAGAGAAACTTTACGGGACTGCACTTGAGTATGCAGGTTTGACCGGCGAGGAGACGGTTTGGGATTTGTACTGCGGAATCGGTACGATTTCTCTTTTCCTGTCACAGAAGGCAAAGCAGGTTTACGGTGTGGAAATTGTTCCGCAGGCCATCGAGGATGCAAAGCAGAACGCTGCGCTGAACGGAATTAAGAATGCTGAGTTTTTTGTCGGAATGGCAGAGGAAGTTTTGCCAAAGAAGTACGAGAAGGAAAATATTTATGCGGATGTGATTGTTGTTGATCCGCCGCGAAAAGGGTGCGACGAGAAGTGTCTTGAGACGATGGTGAAGATGGCGCCGGAGCGCATCGTGTATGTGAGCTGCGACAGTGCGACGCTTGCGAGAGATTTGAAGTATCTGTGTGAAAACGGGTATGAGGTGAAGAGAGTGAGGGGAGTCGATCAGTTTTGTCACACGGTGCATGTGGAGACATGTGTGCTCTTAGTGAAAACGAGCGTGAGCGAAGTTTGAGCTTAGAGACACAGTTTGCAAGGCACGCCCAAGAAACCGAGCCATAGGCGATGGTTGATTGGATGCGGGCTACTGCTGGGGGTAGTGTTGATGGAAAAGATATAGTGTTAAGA
>JAZQDJ010000140.1:0-20355 GCA_045546735.1 Lachnospiraceae bacterium
CTGAAAGAGGATATGACAGAGGTAAAAGGCGATATATTGGAGCTCAAAGCGGACGTGTCGCAGCTAAAAGAGGACATGACGGAGGTTAAAGAAGATATCGAAGAACTTAAAATCGATGTTAGAATAGTGAAACTGGATTTGGAAAATGAAGTGAGAGTAAATATAAAAAGAGTTGCAGAAGCGCATTTGGATTTATCACGCAAGTTAGAGGAAGTCCGAAAACCGAGTGAGGAATTGGAAGTTTTAGGTATAAGGGTTAGGAATAATGAATCTGAAATCAGAAAAATAAATAGTAAAATTAGAAAATTTTCACCGGCATAAAAGAAAGATGCCAAAAACAGTCTGGTTCAAATATGAACCGGACTGTTTTTTATAACTTATTTTTCATTCGCAGATGATTAATTGTTGTATGTATAAATTCAATATCACTTTCTGCAAGACCGGAAACATTAACAGAAGCGGAACTCTCTAATCCCAATAAGAAGTCGGAAGAGACTTTAAATATCGTTGCCAGTTCTACAATGTATTGGGTGGACGGAACGGAAATGCCCATTTCCCACGCATTTACGCTGGATCGGGTAATGCCAAGCATTTTGGCAAGTTCGGTTTGCGTTAATCCTTTTTGTTCTCTTAAACGTTTAATTTTGTCTGAAATCATAACTAGTGAAATCTCCTTGGGTAAATAGTAAAACAGACGTAAAGATATTGCATTATCAAAATGATACTATAAATTGACAACAAAATAGTAGTAAGAGTAAAATAAACATTATAAAACAAAAAACCTTTTGCAAGTGAAAAGGAGGAAACAAATGCGAAGAGAGGGAAAAAGATTTCTTTCCATCTTTTTAAGTATTTGCATGCTTTTCGGATTATTACCGGGAATGCCTGTCTATGCGGAAGAAGAAGTGGAAAATCAGGAGCAGACAGCAGTCGGTCTGCTTGCAACAGATTATATGAATTGGGACGGAGAATTTCCGGTTGTTCATGAAGAGGCGGAATATACAAAAGATCTGTATACCGGTTTAACGGGAACCACGGTTCATGTAGTTTACAAAGAAAACGCCGAAGCGGAAGCGGTTGAAGCAGGAAAAGAACAGTTATCTTTTACGTTTGGCGAACAAGATGCTGTTGAAAGCGGAAAATTAGAATGGAATGTAAATGAAGGAAACGAAGAGTTACTTGATTTGCGTTTTAATGCAGTCGGCGATTATAAAGTTACGTATAGCGGTGCGCAAGCAAACAATACAATGACAATCCACGTCGGCTATCCGGAGCTTGGTTTTTATGCGGGCACAAAAGTTGTTGATACGGATTATTTGCGTCAATTTTTTTATCCGGATGTAAATGAGAATACTTTCTATATGATACCAAGTCTCGGGGAAGGATGTTCTATTTCGGAAAACTCACTTTCCTTCCGCGTGATGGATGAAGGAAATGAGGTTACGGAAAATCTCGATAAATATTTTACGAAAGAAGAAGTTTCTGAAAATGTTTATAAGATTTCTGTAACAGAGCAGAAATGGATTGATATTATTGTTTCTGCAACTATAAAAGATTCCGAAGGAAAAAGTTGGTATTCAGAAACTTGGGTCGGAACCGAGTATAGAAAAACAAAAGACGGTTTAGTTGTAAAAGACTGGATTGATGTGGAAAATGATGTTCCGTTTGTCAATCCGGAGGCAACGTACGAAAAAGAGTGCGGTGCAGCTGTAAAAGAGAGCAAATGGTTGCATCTGGCTTATTTGGAAGAAGAAGACGGAGAGGCAAGTGCCATTGATTTAGATAATATTTCCGTATCTTGTAACGGAGTTTCGGCAGATGAAACAAAGGTTTCTTACTCTGTGAAAGACAGTGAGAAAGGCATTTATGAATTTACGTTTTCTGAATTAGGTGAGTATGTTATCACTTACACGGCAGAAGGCGCGAAAAACAATTCTGTGACAGTCTATGTCGGTTATCCGGAAATTGCCTTCTATTCAGGAGCGGATAAAGAGACAGCGGATCTTTTGACCGGAGAAGTTCAGAGATTCTCTGATTTGGCAAAAGAAGATGAGACAACTTTCTATTTAATTCTTTATAGAGAAGGCGGAACGATTTCTTTGTCAGGTACACCTTTTAAAGTATCGGACTACAGAATGGAAGCAGAGTTTACCGAGCCGGGTGATGTTGAGAAATACATTACATATGAAGAAGTCGGTGATAATGTTTATAAGATTGTTGTGAAGAAAGAAAAATCTTTCGGATTGGAAGCAAGAGCAAATATTGTTGCAGAAGACGGCGCAAAATGGGAGATCACAAACTTTATCGAGATAGAATATGCGCCGAAGAAAGAAGGTCTTGTAGCATCTTGGCCGATGTGGACAGAGAACGGTCCGCAGGTAAATCCGGAAGAAGAACTTCACAAAGAAATCGGTGTAGATTTGAACAGACAGACATTATATCTGGGATATCTTGAGAGTGAAGAAGATGAAACCCCGGTCGCTGTAAGTGCAAATGATATTAATGTTACATGCAACGGAGACGAAGTGGTTGTAGATTGTTCTCCGAATGGGGGAAACCCGGAATTGACGGAATTTGTATTCCCTAAAACAGGTGAGTATACGATTACTTATCCTGACGGAGCAGTGAGCAACAAGATAAAAGTATACGTTGATTATCCGATGGCAGGTCTTTATAAGACAGATGAAATTTCAGAGGATAATTTCATTCGTGACGAATTTGTTTACAGTGATGAAAATAATTCATGCTATCTTTTGATTAACAAGCGCGATCAGGAAATCAGCGATGTTAAGGTAGAAGTTCTTGATTACTTTGCAGATGCGGCAAAACTGACAACGGTAAAAGAAGGCGAAGTATACAAGATAACTTTGTCAAACGAGGCTTTGTTCAGGGCAAAAATTTCGCTCCGCTGCGTATGGCCGGATGGAAATGAAGAGCGTCCGGAATATGAAGTTACGTTCCGTCACAAAGATTTTACAGGAAAGAAAGCTTATACAGACGGAAAAGCCCATACAGGATATGTAGGATGCTACATTTCAAAAGAAGAGTATGAAAAGGGCGTTGTTTATTACAATGATAATAATGCGATGTACTGGGTACATGCAGACACTGTTCAGGGTGTTATTGACAAGCTTTCCAAAGTGGCAAACGGAGAAGAAGTATTATATAAAGAAAGCGTAGAATATGATACGGGAATTGCGAAACCGGATACGGATGATACAACAGAAGGTATTGATATTATTAATACAGGTTACATCCATGTCGTAACAAGCCATCACGGAAATGTGGAATTGCAGCCGCAGTATGTATCTTCTTCAGGAAATATGAAGGGTATCAATTTTGTTTCCGGTCAGGATGTATATATGACAGTACATGATGAAGTGGACGGAATATATATTGAAGATAAAGTTTATGATTTAAATAAGCTTCGCGAATCTATTCCGATGGAAGTAGCAGAGGAAATTATTCCGGAGAGCCTTGCAGATACACAGTTTGTGAGTGTTTACTTAGGTGAAGTATATCATGTAAATGATGTGGTAGAAGGTAACTTATACTACTATACACTGGGCGAGAAGATTACATATGATGACGGTAAGGAAGCAGACCAAAAAACAGGATTGACACAATACCTGAAGGGAAATGATTATGCTGCTTTGATGGAGCCGTTTATGTATCCGGAAATGCATGTAAATATTTACTGTGATATGAAATTCGGCGGCCGTTTTGAAAAGCTTTCTATCGGATTTAAAGAGGGTTATGACTACAGCGCAGCTATCGTAAACGGCTCAGATCCTGAAAATTATGAAGCATATGTGTTCACCAGAGATGATTTGGACGGACAGAAAACAAAGGCAGAGAATGCAGTTGTAACTTATTGGGACGGAAGAACGGAAAGCGGATATGATGAAGATATCACTGTTTGGCTTTATGATATCAACTCTGAGACAACAACATCCGGAAGTTTTACGGGAAGTGTCGGCATTGAAGAAACACCGGAACCGAATGCAATGACAGAACTTACTCAGGAACAGAAAGATGCCATTGAGCAGAGTAACAAATTGACAGTAGATATGAAAGCAGATGCTAAGACGGAAGCTCAGGTGGACGACGAAGTAGAAATTGCAATCAAAGATGCTGTGAAAGATGAAAGCGCAGACGGTACTTATTATGTTGATTTAAGTGTGTCTGCAACTGTGGAAGGTGTAGAAGGAACTACGAATATTACGGAAGTAAAAGCGCCGATGGATGTAACTATCGATCTTCCGGATGATATGCGCAAAAAAGGCCGCAAATTCCATGTAGTTCGTCACCACAAAAAAGGCGGTAAGCATGAAACACACAAATTAGATTGTCATGTATCAAGCGACGGAGGAAAGATTCATTTTAAGACAGACAGATTCTCGACATACGCAATTGTATATGAAGATGAAGAGGTAGTAACACCTCCGCAGACACCGGTACATACACATACTCCGGGTGAGTGGACTGTTGTAGAGGAAGCAACAGGGAAAAAGGCCGGATTAAAACAAAAGAAATGTACAACTTGCGGTGAGGTGCTTGATTCAGAAGTCATTCCGAAATTTGTGGTAAAACTGAATGTGAAGAAAGTAGCACTTCAGAAAGGCAAATCGACAACAGCTATTAAAGCCACTGTTATGAAAGGCGATAAGATTAAGAGCTGGAAGTCAAGTGATAAAAAGGTTGCAACCGTAAACTCAAAAGGAAAGATTACGGCGAAAAAAGTCGGAAAAGCAACTATTACCGTAACGACCAAAAAGGGTGCAAAGGCAACGGTAACTGTCACGGTTCAGAAGAAGGCTGTAAAATGTACTAAGATTGCAGTTGATAAGAAGAAGATTACTTTGAAAGTAAAGAAATCATATCAGCTGAAAGTGACAAAGACACCTGTGACAACCTTAGAAAAGGTAACTTATAAATCAAGCAATACAAAAGTTGCAACTGTAAGTAAAACCGGAAAAATTAAGGCAAAGAAGGCAGGAAAAGCAACTATTACCGTTAAATGCGGCAAGAAGACAGTAAAGGTGAAAGTCACTGTTAAGAAAAAATAAGATATAAGTATAGGGCATCGCAATTTTGGCGATGCCCTTTTTAATGAAGGTGGCCTACCATTAGGCTTATTTGCGTGTTTGGTAGGTGTCTTTTTTTATAGTTTGGCCCACTAATTCAGTATAAGTAGTTAGTTGGTAGGAAGAAATTGACTTATTTATGTTTAAAGCGAGAAAGAATATTCTGTTTTTGGCAAACGAAATGCTATTTTAGACGAAAAATGACCTACCAAACTGTTAAAAGTAATAATTGGTAGGAGTGTACAAAAAAATATGAGCCCACCAATTTGACAAAAATAAGAATAGGTAGGTCAAACTCAAAAAGGACTGTTGTTTAAAACAGTCCCTTTCAACGTTAATCCAAATTTTCTTTAATTCTGATATCTACAGCAGTATAGTTATATTCCTGCTCCGGAAGTTCACCTGTGGCAAGATAAGTAAACAAAATATCCAAAGGTTTGCTACCCTGCACAAATGGTTCCTGGCAAATAGTAGCCGAAATCACATCTTTTTCAATCATCTCTTTGGTCGTTGTGACTTGATCAAACGTGATAATCGTCATGTCCTTAGAACGGTCTTTGGCGATGACAGAACGACAGCCGCCGTAAACGCCGCCTGCAGCAAAGTACAGGGCATTTATTTCCGGATGCTCTTTTAAAAGCTGAGAAGTCATATCATAACTTACAAAATCATCATCGTGATTCATGATTGTTTCCACTACATTAATATGGCTGTAGTTCTCGATTGCGTGCTTAAAACCTGCAATACGCTCAGTATGACACAAAATCTCGGAAGATCCGGCGATAATTCCGACATTTACATCTTCACCTTTGGCCATCAGACGCATAAGACCTGCAGCGGTGGCACCTGACTGATAATAATTACTTCCGACAAAGGCGATTCGCTTACAATCCGGAATGTCTGTGTTCAAAGAAACGACCGGAATGTCCATGGCATACAACTCATTAATTTTGGTTGCAAGCCGTTTATCATTTGTCGGAGAAATGGCAATTCCGTTTATGCCTTCGGCAACAAATTCATCGATGGCGCGAATTTGTTCTTCCGTATCTACGGCGACACGCTTGATGCTGACACTGCAGTTGTAGCAGGCAAGTTCCTCTTCTTTATGATGAATACCGTCGATTACCTCATCAAAAAAAGGATTTCCCTCTCCGAACAAAATAACGCCGAGTTTCAAATTTTTCTTTTGAGCTGCAAGCACAAGACCTGCACGGTTAGGTTTATAATCAAGAGCCTGAGCGATTTCCAATACTTTTTCTGCTGTCTGCGGATTAACAGAACCTCTTTTGTTCAGAACGCGGTCAACAGTACCACGGGAAACACCGGCTAAGTCAGCGATTTCTTTAATCGTTGCCATAAAAAACCTCCTTTTGCCGAATATGATTAGTCTATATTTTATACGCTAACATATACATTTTATAAAGTCAAACAAAAATGTGCTACGTGCACGCAAATTGTAACAAAGTAACAAAAGATAAAGAAACCATTGGTAAAATCAAACAAAATCAAGCGTTTTACAAAATAGATATTGCAAATAGGACAAATTCATATTATGATAGAAATGTGCACGAGCACACAGAGAAGGTTTAGATAGAAAAAGAGAAGGAGGATGGATATGTTATATATCGGAGTTGACCTTGGTACATCTGCAGTTAAGCTTTTGCTTATGGACGGAGAAGGTAACATTCAAAACATTGTTTCAAAAGAGTATCCGCTTTATTTTCCGCATCCGGGCTGGAGCGAGCAGAAACCGGAAGATTGGTACGAGCAGGTAATGGCAGGTATCAAGGAGTTGATTGCAGATGCGGACAAATCGCAGGTGGCAGGTATCAGTTTCGGCGGACAGATGCACGGACTTGTTATTTTGGACAAAGAGGATAACGTTATCCGTCCTGCAATTCTTTGGAATGACGGTCGTACGACGGAAGAGTGCGATTATTTAAACAATGTCATCGGTAAGGATAAACTTTCCGAGTACACGGCGAATATTTCTTTCACCGGATTCACAGCACCGAAAGTGCTTTGGGTGAAAAATAAAGAGCCGGAGAATTTTGCAAAGATTGAAAAGATTATGCTTCCGAAGGACTACATTGCATACAAATTGTCCGGTGTACATTGTACGGACGTATCCGATGCATCCGGAATGCTTCTCTTTGATGTAAAGAACAGATGCTGGTCAAAAGAGATGTGCGAAATCTGCGGTGTAAAAGAATCACAGCTTGCGCAGATTTTTGAATCTTATGAAGCAGTCGGAACGCTTTTACCGGAGATTGCAAAAGAACTTGAGATTCCTGAAAGTTGCAAAGTTGTTGCCGGAGCAGGAGACAATGCGGCGGCAGCAGTCGGAACAGGAACTGTAGGTGACGGAATGTGTAACATTTCTCTCGGAACAAGCGGAACCATTTTTATTTCATCCGACAAATTCGGAGTAGATAAATATAATGCACTTCACGCATTTGCACATGCGGACGGACATTACCACCTGATGGGATGTATGCTTTCCGCAGCAAGCTGTAACAAATGGTGGATGGATGACATTATCCGTACACAGGATTACGGGGCAGAGCAGAAGGATATCAGTAAACTTGGAGAAAACCACGTATTCTTCCTTCCGTATCTGATGGGTGAGCGTTCGCCTCATAACAATCCGAATGCGAGAGGAACTTTCATTGGAATGACGATGGATACATCCCGCGAGGATATGACACAGGCCGTTTTGGAAGGTGTAGCATTTGCACTCCGTGATTCTTTGGAAGTTGCAAGAAGTCTCGGTATTGATATCAAGCGTACCAAGATTTGCGGCGGCGGAGCAAAGAGTCCTCTTTGGAAAAAGATGATTGCAAATATCATGAATCTCAAAGTGGATGTCATTGAGAGTGAAGAAGGTCCGGCGCTCGGAGGAGCAATGCTGGCAGCAGTTGCAAACGGTGAGTTTGCAAGCGTGGAAGATGCGGCAGCTAAAATTGTAAAAATCGTGGATACGGTGGAACCGGAAGCAGAACTGGTAGCAAAATATGAAGAAAAATACCAGCAATTCAAAGAAATCTATCCTGCTTGCAAACCGATTTACGACATGATAACCAAATAATAGGAAAAGAGAGAAAGGAGAGATTCCCATGCAGATTTTAGAACTTACAGATCCGAAATTCAAAAAATACGGAAGAGTAGTAAAAAATGTTGATTTTGCTCCGCTTGTAGAGGCAATGCAGAGCACTCCGCTTCCGGAAGGTGTTGCTTATGAGCCTTCGGTAGAAGTATTGGAAGCAACTTCGGCAATGGCTGAGATTCAGACAAAATGTTACGGTGAACTTCCGATTCAGATCGGATATTGCAACGGACACAATGTGATGTTGAATGCTGTTGAGTATCACAGAAGTTCAGAACTTAACGTAGCAGCGACAGATGCAGTTTTGATGCTTGGCTGCCAGCAGGATATTACGGATGACTTCACATATGATACATCTCTTATGGAAGCATTTAAAGTTCCTAAGGGAGTGGCAGTTGAACTTTATGCAACGACACTTCATTATGCACCTTGCAGCTATAACAATGAAGGCTTCAAAGTAGCCATCGTTCTTCCGAAGGATACAAACCTTCCTCTCGAAAAAGGACATGACGGATGGGAAGACAAACTGATTACGGCAAAAAATAAATGGCTTATCGGTCACGCAGAAGGCGGACTTGACGCAGGAGCACATATTGGTCTGATCGGAAAGAACTTAAATTTGAACGAATAAGCACAGAGCTTATTAAAATAGCAAAATAACAAAAAACAACAATTGGAGGGTAAAAAACATGTACAACGCACCAGAAATGAAAATCGGTATTGTAGCAGTATCTCGTGACTGTTTCCCGGAAGAGCTTTCCGTAAACAGAAGAAAAGCTTTAGTGGAAGCTTACAAAGCAAAATATGACGCAGCAGACATTTATGAATGTCCAATCTGTATCGTTGAGAGTGAAATCCATATGGTTCAGGCTCTTGAAGATATCAAGAAAGCAGGATGTAATGCTCTTTGCGTATACCTCGGAAACTTCGGACCGGAAATCGCAGAGTCATTGCTTGCAAAACACTATGACGGACCTGTTATGTTCTGCGCAGCAGCAGAAGAATCACAGAATGACCTGATCGGCGGACGTGGAGATGCATACTGTGGTATGCTCAATGCAAGCTACAACTTAAAGCTTCGTAATGCAAAAGCTTATATCCCGGAATATCCGGTAGGAGATGCAGATGCTTGTGCAGATATGATTCATGAATTCGTACCGATTGCACGTGCAGTTGATGCCATCAGCAAATTAAAGATTATCAGCTTCGGTCCTAGACCGCTTAACTTCCTTGCTTGTAATGCACCGATTAAACCGCTTTATGATCTCGGTATCGAAATCGAAGAGAACTCAGAGCTTGATTTATTTGAAGCATTCAAGAAACATGAAAATGACGAGAGAATTCCTGCAAAAGTAAAAGAAATGGAAGAAGAACTCGGAAGCGGAAACAACAAACCGGGTATTTTACCGAAACTTGCTCAGTACGAACTTACATTACTTGACTGGGTTGAGGAGCACAAAGGATACCGTGAGTACGTTGCAATTGCCGGAAAATGCTGGCCTGCATTCCAGACACAGTTCGGTTTTGTCCCTTGCTACGTAAACAGCCGTTTAACAGGTATGGGAATTCCTGTATCTTGTGAAGTAGATATCTACGGAGCACTCAGCGAGTTTATCGGATACCAGGTAAGCAAAGATATCGTAACACTTCTCGATATCAATAACTCTGTACCTGCGGATATGTACAAAGAGTCTATCGAAGGCAAATTCCCATATACACACAATGATACATTTATGGGATTCCACTGCGGAAATACAAACAGCAAGAAATTATCTTTCTGCGGAATGCAGTATCAGATGATTATGGCAAGAAACCTTCCGGAAGAAGTTACGCAGGGAACACTCGAAGGAGATATCGTACCTGGAGATATCACATTCTTCCGTCTGCAGTCTACAGCAGATACAAAACTTCGTGCTTACATTGCACAGGGTGAAGTACTTCCGGTAGCAACTAAATCCTTCGGAGGTATCGGGGTATTCGCAATTCCTGAAATGGGAAGATTCTACCGCCACGTATTGATTGAAAAGAACTATCCTCATCACGGAGCAGTTGCTTTCGGTCACTTCGGAAAAGCTCTTTACGAAGTATTTAAATACATCGGTGTAGATGTTTCAGAAATCGGTTATAACCAGCCAAAAGGTGTATTATATCCGACAGAAAATCCATTCGCGTAAGAATTTATAACAAAAAAAGGATGAAATGAATTGAAATCGCCCGACATATTTTATACAATATATGTCGGGTAGATTTTTATCCGACAGAAAATATAGATGGAGGAAGTCAAATGACAAACTTAGAGCTTCAAAAAACAGCAAACGAAGTTCGTAAAGGTATCGTGACTTCGGTTCACAGTGCAAAAGCCGGACATCCGGGTGGATCGTTGTCAGCAGCAGATATGTTTACGTATCTTTATTTCGAAGAGATGAATATTGATCCTGCGGATCCAAGAAAGGAAGACAGAGACCGTTTTGTATTGTCAAAAGGCCATACAGCTCCGGGCTTATACTCTACGCTTGCAAACAGAGGATTTTTCCCGGTAGAAGACTTAAAGACACTTCGTAAGGTCGGTTCTTACCTTCAGGGACATCCATGTATGCAGGAGACACCGGGTGTAGATATGAGTTCCGGTTCTTTAGGGCAGGGTATTTCTGCAGCAGTCGGAATGGCTCTTGCAGGAAAAATGGATAACAAAGATTACAGAGTATATACTCTTCTCGGAGACGGAGAAATCCAGGAAGGACAGGTATGGGAGGCATCTATGTTTGCCGGTGCAAACAAACTCGACAACCTTGTAGTCATTGTGGATAACAACGGTCTTCAGATCGACGGAAAAGTAGAAGATGTATGTTCTGTATATCCGATTGACAAAAAATTTGAAGCTTTCAATTTTCATGTAATTAATATAGATGCGCATAATTTTGATGAAATCCGCAGCGCAATGAAAGAGGCAAGAGAAACAAAAGGTATGCCTACAGCAATTATTATGAAATCCGTAAAAGGAAAAGGTGTTTCCTTCATGGAAGATAAAGCAGGATGGCACGGCAAAGCTCCGAATGATGAAGAGTATGCTGTTGCAATGGCTGATCTTGAGAAGATTGGAGAAGAACTTGCGAAAGGAGGAAATGCATAATGGCAGATGTAAAGAAAATTGCAACAAGAGAAAGTTACGGAAATGCACTCGCTGAATGCGGAAAGGATTTTCCGAACTTAGTAGTATTAGATGCAGACCTTGCAGGTGCAACAAAAACAGCTACTTTCCAGAAAGCATTTCCGGACCGTTTTGTTGACTGCGGTATCGCAGAGTGTAACATGACAGGTATTGCAGCAGGACTTGCTACATGCGGAAAAATCCCGTTTATTTCGTCATTTGCTATGTTTGCAGCAGGACGTAACTTTGAGCAGGTTCGTAATTCTATCGGATATCCGCACCTTAATGTAAAAATCGGTGCAACACATGCAGGTATTACGGTAGGTGAGGATGGTGCAACGCATCAGTGTAACGAGGACGTAGCTCTTATGCGTACCATTCCGGGTATGACAGTTATCGTACCGTCTGATGATATTGAAGCAAGAGCAGCAGTTCGCGCAGCTATCGAACATGAAGGTCCTGTTTACCTTCGTTTCGGACGTGCAGCAGTTCCGGTTATTAACGAAAGAGACGATTATAAATTTGAAATCGGTAAGGGAGTTCTTTTAAGAGAAGGAAAAGATGTGACAATCATCGCTTCCGGTATCTGTGTGGAAAGTGCTCTCGGTGCAGCTGAAAAGCTTGCAGCAGACGGTATCGATGCAGAAGTAATTAACATTCACACCATCAAGCCTCTTGACGAGGAACTTGTACTTGCTTCTGCAAAGAAGACAGGAAAAGTTGTGACTGTAGAAGAACATTCTGTCATCGGCGGTCTCGGAAGTGCAGTTTGTGATGTTCTTGCCCAGAAAGCTCCGACAAAAGTTTGTAAGATCGGTGTTTACGACAGATTCGGTGAGTCCGGACCGGCAGCAGCTCTTGTAGAGAAATACGGTTTAGATGCACAGGGTGTGTATGAAAAGACGAAAGAATTTTTGAAGTAATAACAAAATATAGTTGAAAGATACCCCCGGTATCTTATTTTCTGAAGCTAAGGACTGACGTCTTTCAAGGGTCCTTGTCAAAAAATAAGATTCCGGGGGTATTTTAATTTATTTTGTTATATTTGCACGAGAAATGTCGAGTTTCATATATTAATAAAAAGAGCATGGGGTATAAATTATGTGGGAAATCTTTATTAATATAGGAATTCTTTTTTTGACAATCATAATCTTAGGATTTTTTATTGCGAAACTACGTACAAAGCGGGCGATAAAGAAGGTGAAAGGAGCGTCGGAGGAGGAGAAGATACAGAAACTTGACAATGCACTGCGGCCGTATGGATTTTTGTATGATTCGGGGCAAGACGTGATTTATTCAAGACTTCATCCGTGGCAAAGAAAAGCAGGTTATGAGAGAAGTTTTGATGAGAGTGCAATGCTTCTTTCCATGGTAATAGACTGCGAGCCTGTTTACTTTGAGTATGAAGGGAAAAGATGGCTGATTGAACTTTGGAAAGGACAGTACGGAATGACAACCGGGGCCGAAATCGGTGTCTACAAGACAGAAAAACCGGAAGATTTTAAACAGGGTGATGAGAGAAATCTTCATTATGAAAGTGTTGGTGATGATGAACTTTTACAGATGCAATATGTTCTTTATCGGGGAGAAGAGGAACTTATCAGAAGAAAAGCAAGACATTGGTGGCTGACTGCGTTTGAGCCGGGTGTGTTCAGCAGTCCGAAGGAGCTTTCCATGTGCATCCGAATTTCATTTCCGACAGAGAGAATGTGTTATTCCTTTTTCAAAGGATTGTTGGATGCAGGATACAAAGCGAGAGAGGCGTATTTCGGAGGAACCTATGTGACTATGCATTTTCATCAGCCAAAGACAAAACAACCTGTCCGGAGACTTCGTCTTCTCCGATGGATGGCACAGAAGAACAATAAGAGAAATTGCAAGCTTTATCAAAGACGGACAAAAATGTTTGTAAAGGATTTGGATAAAATTGTATTTTTAAGTTATCGTTATCCGATTTTGTATCAGAGTCTTACCGGATTTTCCAAATGGAGGAGGGTGAAACGATGAGAGCAACTCACAGACGTTTGGACGAAGTATGGAAAAAAGCTCCGGTGATAACATTTCATGATGATCATAAATTTGTAATTATGAGTGACTGTCATCGCGGAACAGCGAATTGGGGGGACAATTTTGCCCCGAATCAGCATTTGTTTTTTGCAGCACTGAACTATTACTATAAAAACGGTTATTCTTATATTGAACTCGGTGACGGAGATGAGTTGTGGGAAAACAGGAGCATGGAACAAATTGTGAGAGCACATGGTGATGCTTTTTGGCTTATGTCTGAATTTTATAAGAAAAACCGTTTCCTTATGATATACGGGAATCATGACATATGTAAAATGAAAAAAGACTTTTTTCCGGGGTTACAGGTCATAGAGGGAGTGCGTTTGCGATACGAATGTAATGGGAAAGAACTTTTTTTGACACATGGGCATCAGGGAGATTTGCTCAATGATACATTGTGGTGGTTAGGACGCTTTCTTGTCCGTTATGTGTGGCGTCCGCTGGAGCTTTTCGGATTACATGATCCGACGGATGCGGGAAAGAGTTATGAAAAGGCAAACCGTGTTGAGAAGAAATTGGAAAAATGGGTAGAAGAAAGGCAGAGAATACTTGTGACAGGTCATACGCACAGATCAAGAATGCCAAAAGAACTGCCCGGTTATTTTAATACAGGAAGCTGTGTGCATCCAAGGTGCATTACAGCACTTGAAATATCAGACGGTGAAATTTATCTTGTAAAATGGGCAGTCTATGTAATGGCTGATAATTTGTTAAGAGTTGAAAGAATCTTATTGGATGGACCGGTGAAACTTGTCGAAACCGGTTAAGAAACATTTAAAATAGCCGCTTGACGGCTATTTTTTACTTAAATTTTACATAGAAATGTTTTTAATTTTACAATCCTATTATAAAATGGTGAGGACAGAAAAAGAATACTTGTAGCAAAAGAGGAGGCTATTATGGATTTTTTTAGTATTTTAGCAATGATAGGCGGTCTTGCCCTGTTCCTTTACGGAATGGATCTTTTAGGAGAAGGACTTTCCAAAGCATCAGGAGGACGCTTAGAAAAGATTTTGGAAAAAATGACAAGCAATCCGATTAAAGCAGTATTGCTTGGTGCAGGAGTTACGGCGGTTATTCAGAGTTCATCGGCAACAACGGTTATGGTGGTCGGTTTTGTTAACTCCGGAATCATGAAACTGCAGCAGGCAGTCGGTATTATCATGGGTGCGAATATCGGTACAACTGCAACTGCATGGATTTTGAGTTTGAGCGGTATTGAAGGAGATAATTTCTTTATGCAGCTTTTAAAACCGACATCGTTTTCACCGGTTTTAGCTTTGATTGGTGTCATGCTTATCATGTTTACCAAAAAGGAAAAGAACCACAATATCGGTAAAATATTGGTTGGATTTGCCATTCTTATGACAGGTATGGATGCGATGTCAGCGGCTGTAAAACCGCTTGCGGATGTTCCGGAATTTGCAAATATTCTGCTTATGTTCTCGAATCCGATTCTTGGATTATTGGCAGGTACTGTTTTGACAGCAATTATCCAGAGTTCATCAGCATCTGTCGGTATTTTGCAGGCACTTTGTCAGACAGGAGCCGTCAGCTATGCAACAGCATTTCCTATTATTATGGGTCAGAACATCGGTACATGTGTAACAGCTCTTATTTCTTCTATCGGCGCGAAGAAAAATGCAAAGAGAGCGGCGATGGTGCATTTATTCTTTAATATTGTAGGAACGGTACTTTTTATGATTGTGTTCTATACGGCGAATGCATTTGTTGAGTTTAAGTTCTTAACTGATAGTGCAAATGCGGCCGGAATCGCAATTGTACACTCTATTTTCAATGTGGTGGCAACACTTGCGCTGCTTCCGTTCTCAAAACTTCTTGTGAAACTTGCAACACTTGCAGTTCCGGATCAGAAAGAGGAGGAACCGGTCGAGAGCAAGTTGCATTTGCTCGATGTACGTTTCCTTGATACACCGGGTCTTGCAATTGAGCAGTGTCAGAATGTAGCATATGAGATGTCTGAGATTACAAAGAAAGCTTTGTTTGATGCGACGAAACTTTTGCACAGCTATGATGAAGATAAGGCGCAGAAAATCTTTGAAATGGAAGATATTATAGATAAATACGAAGATGAAATGGGTAATTATCTTGTGAAATTGAGCAGCAGAGATCTCTCTGAGAAAGAATCTCATACATTGTCTGTATTACTTCACACCATCGGTGATTTTGAGAGAATCAGTGATCATGCGGTAAATCTTGTGCAGTCGGCAAAAGAGATGTATGATAAAGAGCAGGCGTTCTCCAATAAGGCAACGTTAGAGCTCGAAGTGTTTACAAAAGCGTTAGAAGAAGTTGTAAATCTTTCGTTTGAGGTATTTAAGACAGGCGATATGAACAGAGCACTTCAGGTAGAGCCGCTTGAGGATGCAATTGATGAACTTCAGGCACAAATTAAAAAACGCCACATTAAACGTCTGCGCAAAGGGAAATGTACAATTGAAATGGGATTTATTCTTTCCGACATTATCACGAGTTACGAAAGAGTATCCGATCACTGTTCGAATATTGCACTTTCCCTGTTCCAGGAAAATGATGATGAGTTTGAAGCGCATGATTATATCAACAATCTAAAGAAGTCAAAGGATGCTACCTTTGAAGACTATTTCAGCATGTATAAGAACAAATATATGCTTCCGTAGAAAGAGGAAAAAATGGCACTGATTTATATCGTGGAAGATGATAAAAATATATCGGAAATCGAAAGTTTTGCACTTAAAAATGTAGGATATGAGGTATCGGAATTTCCCAATGCAAAAGAGTTTTACCGTGCGCTGGAAAAAAGAGTTCCGGATTTGTTTTTACTTGACATTATGCTTCCGGATGAGGATGGTCTTTCTATTATCCGGAAGTTAAAATCAAATCCGAAGACCTCTTATCCGCCGATCATTCTTGTAACGGCGAAGACAGCGGAGCTTGATAAAGTAAAAGGGCTCGATATGGGTGCAGATGACTATATGACGAAACCGTTCGGTGTAATGGAGCTGATTTCGCGTGTGAAGGCACTTCTTCGCCGCAGTCAGGTAATCGGTGCGACACCGCTTGTTCTTTCGTTTGAAACTATCCGCATGGAAGAAGAAAAACATCTGGTTACGGTGGAAGAGAAAGTGTGCGAACTTACCTACAAAGAGTATGAGCTTTTGAAACTTTTACTAATTAATGCGGGAATTGTTACGAGCCGGGATTTGATTTTGGAAAAAATCTGGGGCACGGATTTTGAAGGCGAGTCCAGAACGCTCGATATGCATATAAAGACACTCCGAAAAAAACTCGGAAGTGCAGGTGCTTGTATAAAGACGGTACGAAATGTCGGATATATTCTGACAAGAGAGGATTAGAATGAAGAAAAAAATCAATCTTCAGATGATGTATATTGCTGTTCTTGCAATTTTGGCGACGTTGGTTACGTTAATCGGTGTTTTTTACACATTGTTTAAAAAAGAAGTTTTTGATGATTTGCGGGCGTATACGGTTGTTTTGCAGGAGGCAAACCTTGAAAAAATAGTACAGAGTGAAGAATTTATATCCGAAGCCGATGGGCTTCGGATTACTGTCGTTTCAGAGGACGGAAAGGTTTTGTATGACAATGTGGCAGAGCCTTCCTTGATGACTAACCACCGTGAGCGCAGTGAGATTTCGGATGCAATCAGGACCGGAAAAGGACAGGCTGTCCGCACATCAGAAACACTTTCTGACAGTATGTATTATTATGCAGTAAGAATGGAAAGCGGAAATATTCTTCGTGTGGCAAAAGAATCATCCAGTGCGCTTTATATGATTGTAAAATCATTACCGATGTTGTTTCTTATCTTGATATTGTTACTCCTGCTATGTTCCGTGCTGTCACGCACACTTGCGAAAAGTATTGTGGAGCCGATTGAAAAGATGGCCGAGGATATGGATCATATGGATCAGGTGGAAGGATATCCGGAGCTTGAGCCGCTGATTCGCACAATTAACGAGCAACATGCAGATATTTTAAAGAGTGCAAATATGCGTCAGGAGTTTACTGCCAATGTATCTCATGAGTTAAAAACCCCTCTTACATCCATTTCCGGATACTCGGAACTGATTGAAAACGGAATGGTAAATGAGCAGGACACCATGCGCTTTGGAAAGGAAATTCACAGAAGTGCAAATCGACTTCTGACACTAATCGACGATATTCTTCGCCTTTCAGAGTTGGATTCTTCTTCGCAACCGGATAATTTTGAGCCGGTTGATTTGTATGAGTTGGCACAGACTTCCGTGGAAATGCTTCACGTGAATGCGGAAAAGCATCATGTATCTTTGGAAATTTCAGGTCAAAAGAGTGTTGTATACGGCAATAAACAGATGCTTGATGAAGTCATCTACAATCTTTGCGACAATGCAATACGCTACAACAAGGAAAACGGAAAAGTGATTGTGACTGTCGGGGAGGAAGATGACAATGTGTTTCTTTCTGTCCGTGATACGGGAATCGGTATCGATAAGGAGCATCAGGAGCGTGTCTTCGAACGCTTTTACCGTGTAGATAAGAGCCGTTCGAAAGAAACGGGAGGAACGGGACTTGGCCTTGCAATTGTAAAACATATTGCAAGTTTACACCATGCACAACTCATTTTAGAGAGTGAGGTCGGAGTGGGAACCGAGATCAGAATTGTTTTCATATAAAAGGAAATACATTGCATCAACCGTTCTCTATCTGATAAAATATAGAGGAAACTTTAGAAAAAATGAAAGATTCAGAGAGGATTGGCTGATGAAAAAAAGTTTTTTTAAAAACAAATCTCATATATACGTGCTTTTCTTATGTATGTTCTGTTTCATTTCTTCAACTTTCGTATATGCGCATAACAGCAATATGCCTTATGTTGTAACATTATATAACGAAAAAAACGGTCTTCCGACAGGAGAGGCAAATACCATATTACAGACGACGAATGGATATATTTGGATCGGAAGCTACGGAGGATTGATTCGCTATGATGGTACGCAGTTTCGCAATTACAGTGTGGAACGTACGATAGAATCCAGTTCTATACGAGCTCTTTATGAAGATTCAAAGGGGCGTTTATGGATAGGAACAAACGATGCGGGAATCATTGTTATGGAAAATGATACCTTTACTAAAATAAATCTTCCGAAAGACCGCTCTTTTCTCTGCATCCGTGATTTTGCGGAAGGAGAGGACGGAACGATTTATGTGGCATCTAATTCGGGACTTGCCAAAATTGAAAACAAGACCATAGTTCCTTTTGAAGCGGATATATTAGAGGGAAATACAATTTATTCCGTTGCGATTGATTCATATGGCAGAGTTTGGGGTGCGGCGAACAACGGAGAATGCATTGTTCTGGAAAACGGAAAAGAACCCGTTCTTCTTTTATCCGATTACTTCTTTGAAGATGCAGATGTATATAGTATTGATTCGGATAAAGACGGGCAAATCTATATCGGAAGTTCATCCAATCTCATAGGAGTTGTGTCATTTACTGACCTTTCTCTTACGAAAAATTCATTTGACATTACATATCACAGCACCGGCGATATTATTGTGCATAATTCTTTAAATATCGGGAAAAACGGAGAAATTCTTGCCAGCGGTAACAATGGTTTGGCGGTAATAATGCCGGACGGTAATTTGATTGAATTCGGAGAAGCAGAAAACGCTGCTTCTGTTAATGCTGCAATTATTGATTATGAATCTGATATCTGGCTTGCGTCATCAGCATTAGGAATTACGAAATACTCTTTGGGCTGCATGGACAATCCGAACAAAAAGGCAGAATTGGAAGGCATTGCAATTAATGCTGTTTCTTTTCAAAAAAATAAGTGGTATCTTGGAACGGATACGGGTCTGATTGTTTGTGACCGTAACTGGAACAGGGTAGAAAACGAACTGACAGAAATGTTTACCAATGTGCGTGTCCGCTGTATCAAAGAAGATACGAGGGGCAATATTTGGATTGCAAGTTATTCGGATAATGCAGTTGTGTGTTATAATACGGGTTCGAAAGAGATAAAAAGTTTTAATACGTCAAATGGCTTGACCAGCGATAAAGCGCGTGTCATTACACAGCTTTCTGACGGAAAGATTGCTGTCGGAACGCAGGGCGGTATTGATATTTTTGAGAACGAAAAATTGATAAAATCTTATGGTCATGAGGACGGACTTGTGAATCCGACCATTCTTTGTATTGCGGAAGAGGAAGACGGCCGACTTGTTGCGGGTAGTGACGGTGACGGTATTTATGTTATTGACGGAGATACCGTTACGAATTACGGCTTCGATGAAGGTTTGTCGGAAGGTGTTGTTCTCCGTTTGCTCTATGATGATGAGAATAAAGGTTGGTTTGTCAGCGCAGGAAGCAGTCTTTATTACTGGAAAGACAATAGTTTTGAGAAGATTACCAATTTTACAAAAGATGCAGGAAGTATATTTGAATTTTATGAAAGAAACGGTAAATTATGGTTACTGCAGAATAACGGAATTTTAGCGGTTGATAAGCAGTCTCTTTTAAGCGGATCACAGACAGAGGTAGTACGTCACGATTTTTCTCATGGACTGACAGGATCTCTTAATGCAAATACGTGGAATTATGTGGATGCGGAAGGAACTTTGTACCTTGCTACCAGAAACGGAATCAGTACATTCCGGTTTGAAAATATTACAGGTAGTCTTCCGAAAGTAATTGTTAACAGTGTTAATGTAGACGGCAAAATTTATGAACATCCTCAGTATTTAAACATCGAAGGTAATACGAATCGTGTTACCGTTGATTTTTCGGCTCTGTCATTTTCAAATACGACAGATATCCGTCTTGCGTACTGTATGGATGGGTTTGATGAAGCTGTTTTTGTCAGTGAAGAAAGAAATGGAAGTGTCAGTTACACGAATCTTCCGGGGGGAGACTATACCTTCCGTGTTTGGGAAGTCGGAGGCC
>JAZQDJ010000141.1:0-34145 GCA_045546735.1 Lachnospiraceae bacterium
GGACATGTCGGAATGAAATATTCCCTCGTAACAAGAGATTTGATTGCAGATTCTACAGAGTGTATGGCACTTGCACATCAGTTTGATGCACTTGTTATGGTTCCGAACTGCGATAAAAACGTTCCGGGACTTCTTATGGCAGCTGCCAGAGTAAACGTTCCGACGGTATTTGTATCCGGCGGTCCTATGCTTGCAGGACATGTTCATGGTAAAAAACGCAGTCTTTCTTCTATGTTCGAGGCAGTCGGTGCACATGCAGCAGGTACGATGACAGAAGAAGAGGTGCGTGAATTTGAAGAAAAAGTATGTCCGACTTGTGGATCATGCTCAGGTATGTATACAGCAAACTCCATGAACTGTCTGACAGAAGCACTTGGTATGGGACTTGCAGGAAACGGAACAATTCCGGCTGTATATTCCGAGAGAATCAAACTTGCAAAACATGCAGGTATGGCAGTTATGGAAATGTACAGAAAAGACATCCGTCCGAGAGATATTATGACAAAGGATGCAATCTTAAATGCTTTAACAGTAGATATGGCACTTGGATGTTCCACAAACAGTATGCTTCATCTTCCGGCAATTGCACATGAGATTGGTTTTGATTTCGATATTGCATTTGCAAATGATATCAGTGAAAAGACCCCGAACCTTTGCCATTTGGCGCCGGCGGGTCCGACTTATATGGAAGACCTCAATGAAGCAGGCGGTGTGTATGCAGTTATGAATCAGCTTGCAGAATTGAATCTTTTAAATCTTGATTGTATGACAGTGTCAGGAAAGACAATCGGAGAATGCATTAAAAACGTGAAAAACAGAGACGAAGAAGTGATTCGTCCTCTTTCAAACCCATATAGTAAGACAGGCGGTCTTGCAGTACTGAAAGGTAATCTTGCTCCGGACGGAAGCGTGGTAAAACGTTCTGCAGTTGTGGATGAGATGATGGTACATGAAGGACCTGCAAGAGTGTTTGAATGTGAAGAAGATGCTATTGAAGCTATTACAGGCGGTAAAATCGTAGCAGGTGATGTTGTTGTAATCCGTTACGAAGGTCCAAAAGGCGGTCCGGGTATGCGTGAGATGCTTAACCCGACTTCTGCAATTGCAGGTATGGGACTTGGCTCATCTGTTGCACTTATCACAGACGGACGTTTCTCGGGGGCATCCAGAGGAGCTTCCATCGGACATGTGTCTCCGGAAGCTGCAGTCGGCGGTCCGATTGCTCTTGTTCAGGAAGGGGATATTATTAAGATTAATATCCCTGCAATGACACTTGATGTGGACGTTTCTGAAGAAGAAATGGCGGCGCGTAAGGCAGCTTGGCAGCCGAGAGAGCCGAAAGTAACGAGTGGTTATCTTTCAAGATACCGTGAGATGGTAACAAGCGGTAACCGCGGTGCCATCCTTGAAAATCCTAAAAAGAACTAATTTTCGGAGGTAATATAACATGCAGCTTACAGGAGCAGAAATCGTTATTGAATGTTTGAAAGAACAGGGCGTGGATACTGTGTTCGGATATCCGGGAGGAACTATTCTTAACATTTATGACGCATTATATAAACATTCAGAAGAAATCAGACATATCCTGACTTCGCATGAGCAGGGAGCTGCCCATGCAGCGGACGGATATGCAAGATCGACAGGAAGAGTCGGCGTTTGTATGGCTACAAGCGGTCCGGGTGCGACAAACCTTGTCACAGGTATCGCAACCGCGTATATGGACAGTATTCCGGTAGTTGCCATCACGGCAAACGTAAATCTTCCGGCTCTTGGAAAAGATTCTTTCCAGGAGGTGGATATTGCCGGTGTGACAATGCCTATCACAAAGCATGGCTATATTGTAAAAGATGTTAAGGAACTTGCCCCGACGATCCGTAAGGCGTTTAAAATTGCAAAGAGCGGAAGACCGGGTCCTGTTCTGGTTGATATCACAAAAGATGTAACAGCTAATACATGTGAATATACATTTGAACCGGCTCAGGAAGCAGAGTATGAAAATAAGTACACACAGGAAGATATCGATAAAGTTGTTGAACTGATGGAACAGGCTGAAAAACCATATATGTATATCGGCGGTGGTGTTGTTCTTTCCGGAGCAGCCCGTCAGGTAGCAGAACTTGCCAAGAAACTTGATTGTCCTGTCTGTGATACACTTATGGGAAAAGGTGCTTTTGACGGTTATGATGAGATGTATACAGGTATGATCGGTATGCACGGAACAAAAGCATCGAACCTCGGTGTTTCTGAATGTGACCTTTTGATTGCGCTCGGAGCACGTTTCTCAGACCGTGTTATCGGTAATCCGGCAACCTTTGCATCCGGTGCGAAAATTGTTCATATCGATATTGATGCGGCGGAGATTAACAAAAATATCCGTACAGATGCTTCTGTAATCGGTGATTTGAAAGATGCGATTGATACGATCAATTCGAAACTTTCACAGAAGTCACATCCTCAGTGGAGGGAGCGTATCTTAGAATTAAAAGAAAAATACCCACTTGGCTATAATCAGGATGTTTTGACATGCCCGTATGTCATCGAACAGATTGACAAGGCAACAGAAGGAAATGCAGTGATTACAACGGACGTAGGTCAGCATCAGATGTGGGCTGCACAGTATTATCACTATACAAAGCCGCGTACCTTCTTAAGTTCCGGTGGTCTCGGAACGATGGGCTACGGTCTTGGCGCTTGTATCGGTGCTGCAGTAGGTAATCCGGATAAGACGGTGATCAATATTGCCGGTGACGGATGCTTCCGTATGAATATGAACGAACTTGCAACTGCAAGTCGTTATGATATTCCGATTATTCAGGTAGTAATCAATAATTCAGTACTCGGAATGGTAAGACAGTGGCAGACATTATTCTACGACCACAGATATTCACAGACAATTCTTAAAGATAAAGTGGATTTCTGTAAAGTGGCGGAAGGTCTCGGATGTGATGCATATCGTGTGACAAAGAAAGAAGAAGTATTCGATGTTGTGAAAAAAGCGATTGCAAATCACAGACCTGCTTTGATTGAATGTGTCATTGACCAGGATGACAAAGTATTCCCGATGGTTCCGGCGGGACAGCCGATTGATCAGGTATTTGATGAAAAGGATTTAGAGAAGTAAGTTTGATATGAAAAAAGCAATTTGGATAACACTTTGTGTCCTGATTTTAGTTCCTGCGCTTTTGGTTGGTGGGTTTTATTTTGCAATCCGTTATCATTTTAAAGATACATTTATGCCCGGTGTCTTTATCAACGGAAAATATGCAGCAGACTATACACCCGAGCAGCTAAACGAAGAACTCAAGGAAGATACAGAATATCCGGAATTTACGGTCAAAGATAAAGACGGAAATATATATACGTTTTCGCTTGAAGAAATACAATATAATCAGGATTATCTGGCACAGATAAAACAGATACAGGCTTCACAGTCTGTGCTGAAATTTGTCGGATGGTTTTTGGGGGATGAAATTAAGTTTGAAGAGATTGAAATTGAGCCTGAAAACACATTTGATTCTAAGATTTTGCATGAGTATTTGGATAGCGTAAAATATCTGAAGGATAATTCGGATCCGAAAGACAAGATCGTTGAAATACGAAGAGACCACAACGGGTATTATTTGTACGATGAGACAAGAAATCTTTTAAGTCATGATAAAGCTTCTAAGGCGATTGAAGATGCACTTTCCGGCGGTGTTTTTGAAGTGGATCTTTATGAATCGGACTGCTATATCGAAGTTGACCATACAAGTCAAATGAAAAAGACGGTGGAACAGTGGGAAAGATTGGCATCCTATGTGGAGACAACTGTCACATATGAATTCGGAAGTCATACAGAAGTTGTGGATTGTGCGGAAATCAGTGGATTTATAGCAACAGATGAAAACGGGAAATTTGTTTTTGACGAAAGCGGTTCCTTTTATTTGGACACAGAGAAAATCAAGGCTTATGTAAAACGCCTTGCAGAAAAATATAATACAGTAAATAAGCCGAGAACGTTCCGCGCAACAAGAGGAAGTATGGTTACAATTGATACGGGAACCTATGGATACAAAATTGACGAGAAAGCTGAAGTTGAGTATCTGTCAAATGTAATAGGAAACAAAAAGAATGTAACGAGAAAACCTCAGTTTACACAGACTGCTTTTACAGAAGTGTATAGTCTCAATAATGATATCGGTGATACATATATTGAAGTGGATTTGACGAATCAGATGATGTATTATTACAAAAACAACCGTTTGCAGATTGAGACACCGGTTGTTACGGGAAATACATCACTCGGGCGCGGTACACCTGAAAAAGTATGTTATGTGTATGCAAAACAGCGTAACCGCGTTCTTCGCGGTGAAGGTTATGCATCGTTTGTGAATTTCTGGATGCCTGTTTATGGCGGTGTTGGAATACATGATGCTTCTTGGCGAGGAAGTTATGGCGGAAAAATATATAAAACAAACGGTTCTCACGGATGTATTAATACACCGTATTCAGAAGTAAGTCAGATGTATAATATGGTTGAAATCGGAACTCCGGTATTGATTTTTTATTAAAACACGTTGACGTATTAAAGTATTAAATGTAAAATATAGTTTAAATGTGTCGGAGATAAGGAAATATTTTCGGCAAGAGAGAGGAGAAAAGAAGAAATGGCAAGAGTGTATAACTTTTCAGCAGGTCCGGCAGTTTTACCTGAAGAAGTATTAAAAGAAGCTGCAGAAGAAATGTTAGATTATAAAGGATCGGGCATGTCGGTAATGGAGATGAGCCACCGCTCGAAAACATATGACAACATTATTAAAGAGGCCGAAGCTGATTTAAGAGACCTTCTTAATATTCCTGATAACTATAAAGTATTATTCTTACAGGGCGGAGCAAGCCAGCAGTTCGCTATGATTCCGATGAACCTTATGAAAAACAAAAAAGCAGGTTACATCGTGACAGGTCAGTGGGCAAAAAAAGCTTACCAGGAAGCTAAAATCTACGGTGAAGCAATTGAACTTGCATCTTCCGCAGATGAGACATTCTCATACATTCCGGATTGCTCAGACCTTGATATCCCGGATGATGTAGACTATGTTTACATTTGTGAGAACAATACAATTTACGGTACAAAATTCAAAGAATTACCGAATACAAAAGGACATCTTTTGATTTCCGACGTTTCATCATGCTTCTTATCAGAGCCGATGGACGTTGAAAAATACGGCGTAATCTACGGCGGAGTTCAGAAAAATATCGGACCTGCAGGTGTTGTTATCGCAATTATCCGCGAAGACCTCATCACAGACGATGTTCTTCCGGGAACACCGACGATGCTTAAATACAAAATCCATGCAGACAATGAATCTTTATATAATACACCGCCTGCATATGGTATTTATATCTGCGGTAAAGTATTCAAATGGATTAAAAAACAGGGCGGACTTGCAGCAATGAAAGAGTACAATGAAAAGAAAGCTGCTATCCTTTATGATTTCCTTGATGAGTCTAAACTCTTCAAAGGTACTGTACGCAAAGAAGACCGTTCTCTTATGAACGTTCCGTTTATCACAGGCAGCGATGAACTTGATGCTAAATTTATCAAAGAAGCAAAAGAAGCAGGTTTTGAAAACTTAAAAGGACATCGTTCAGTCGGCGGTATGAGAGCTAGTATCTACAATGCTATGCCAATCGAAGGTGTAGAGAAATTAGTTGCTTTCATGAAAGAGTTCGAAGCAAACAACGCATAAAGAAAGAAGGACACAGAAATGTTTAAATATTATTGCTTAAACCCGATCGCGCAGGTCGGACTTGTAAAATTCAATGACAATTTTGCGAAAACAGAAGATGTTAACGCAGCAGAAGGTATCTTAGTAAGAAGTGCTTCTATGCATGAGATGGAACTTTCCGACAACCTTCTTTGCGTAGCAAGAGCCGGAGCCGGAGTAAATAACATTCCGCTCGATAAATGTGCAGAAAAAGGTATCGTAGTATTCAATACTCCGGGTGCAAATGCCAACGGAGTAAAAGAACTTGTTTTCGCAGGTATGCTTCTTGCATCCCGTGACGTAGTCGGCGGTATTGAGTGGGTAAAAGCTCAGACTGAGAATGACAACGTGGCAAAAGATGCGGAGAAAGAAAAGAAAAAATTCGCAGGAACAGAGCTTCAGGATAAGAAACTCGGTGTTATCGGTCTCGGAGCTATCGGTGTAAAAGTTGCAAACACAGCAAAACACTTCGGAATGGAAGTATATGGCTATGATCCGTACGTTTCCGTTGATGCAGCTTGGAACTTAAGCCGTGACATCAAACACGTATTAAACGTAGAAGAAATTTATGAGAAATGTGATTACATTACAGTTCATGTTCCGCTTCTTGACAGCACAAAAGGTATGATTAACAAAGATGCTATCGAAAAGATGAAAGACGGCGTTATCATCCTTAACTTTGCCCGTGATCTTCTGGCAAATGAGGCAGATGTCCTTGATGGAATTAAGAGCGGTAAAATCCGCAAATACGTAACAGACTTCCCAAATACAACAACAGTAGGAAAGGAAGGTTGTATCGTAATTCCTCATCTCGGAGCATCTACAGAAGAATCTGAAGATAACTGCGCGAAGATGGCAGTAAAAGAGATGATGAACTACCTTGAAAACGGTAACATCATCAACAGTGTAAACTTCCCACGTCTCGACATGGGTGTATGTAATCAGGCAGGTCGTGTGGCAATCTTCCACAAAAATGTTGCAAACATGATTACAAAATTTACTGCTACATTCGGTGATGAAGGTATCAACATCACAGATATGGCAAACAAATCAAAAGGTGATTACGGCTATACAATGCTTGACGTTGAAAAACCGATTACAGATGATATGGTAGCAAAACTTGCTGCGATTGACGGTGTTATCAGAATTCGTGTGGTGAAATAAATAAAAACGAAATGAGCCCAAAACTGCGTACTTGGTACGTGTAGTTTTGGGCTTATATTATAGGTGCAGATACGAAATAGAGGTTCGGGATTGTTCGTCATTTTTTGATTTTGGGCAAGAAATAACATTTTAAAATTAATAGAGCCCAAAGCAAACAAAGAAAAAACGCTTTTTGTGGGTAAGATATTATCTTTTTTGATAAATTAGTGCCCAAAATTAAAGAAATTTTGCTTGTAAAGGGTTAAAATCTTGAAAAAAATGGGCAATATTTTGAAAATCCATAAAAGAAATGCCCATAATAACATATCAAAATAAAAAAGAGATTCTCAAAGAGAAATCTCTTCATTTTTATTTCAAATCAAAATCCGCATAATCTGCTTTGAATTTCTGTTGTTTCTCCACAGCGGCCTCAGAAGCCAAGTCCATGTAGCGGATAAATACATCTTCAACCGGGACACCTGTCTCGGCAGAAATGGTCTCCATAATCGGTTTCAATTTCTCCAATTGCTCGGAAATAGGTGTTTTGGTCGGGTCAGGATCAATATCAGCCATCGCTTCATTCGCAAATTCCGTAATTCGGTCTAAAAAAATCTTGTCTTCGTTTGTCATAATAACACTTCCTTCTGTTAAAATCTAATAAAAAAATCTTCACAAAACACATGATAGCATTTAAAAGGATAACTGTCAAAAATGTTTACGAAATATCGTTAATTTGATATAATATTCTCTGTATGAAATACTATTTTAAAAGGAGAAAATAATTATGGCAGGAATACATCCATTTAAAGCAATCAGACCGAAAAAGGGACTTGAGGACCAAATTGCAGCACTCCCTTATGACGTTTACAACAGAGCAGAGGCAAAGGACGTTGTTGCAGGGGAGCCTTTATCTTTCTTAAAAATTGACAGAGCAGAGACGCAGTTTGATGACAGTGTGGATACATACGCACCATGTGTATATCAGAAGGCACATGACATGCTTTGGGAAATGATTGAAAACGGTGAATTTGTGCAGGACGAAAAAGACTGCTATTACGTATATGAACTTACGATGGATGGCAGAAGCCAGAGCGGTATTGTGGCAGTTTCCGACGTAGATGATTACATGAACAATGTGATTAAAAAGCACGAGAACACAAGAGCGGACAAAGAGATTGACCGTATCAACCATGTTGATATCTGTAATGCGCAGACAGGCCCGATTTTCCTTGCATACCGTTCAAAAGATGAAATTAATGCAATTGTAGAAAACAAGAAAAAAGATGCACCGGTCTTTGATTTTACAAAAGAGGACGCGGTAACACACAGAGTATGGCTGATTGATGATGAATCTGATGTTCAGGCAATCAGAGATGCATTTGCAGCAATTAATGAGATTTATATTGCAGACGGCCATCACAGATGTGCATCTGCGGTTAAAGTGTCATTAAAACGACGTGAGGCAAATCCGGATTATACAGGAGCAGAGGAATTTAACCGTTTCCTTTCTGTGTTATTCCCGGATGACCAGCTTATGATTATGGATTATAACCGTGTGGTAAAAGATTTGAACGGAAATTCACAGGAAGAATTCCTTGCGAAAGTAAAAGAAGTATTTGATTGTGAAAAAGTAGATGTTGACTTATATAGTCAGAAGACAAAAGAAGAAAAAGATGTCGTTTTGAAACCGACAAAAAAAGGTGAGGTGTCCATGTATCTCGGAAATGAATGGTACAAGCTCACAATCAAAGATGCATATACAAATGATGATCCGGTAAAAGGTTTGGATGTTTCACTTTTGCAGGACAATCTTTTAAATCCGGTACTTGGGATTGAAGATCCTAAGACAGATAAGAGAATTGATTTTGTCGGCGGAATCCGTGGACTGGCTGAACTTGAAAAGCGTGTCGGTGAGGATTGTGAGGTGGCCTTCCTTATGTATCCGACATCGATTGGCGAATTATTTGCCGTTTCTGACGCGGGACTTTTGATGCCGCCGAAGTCTACATGGTTTGAGCCGAAACTTCGCAGTGGTATTTTTATTCATAGTTTAAAAGATTAAGGAGGGGTTGTCGTGACCAAAAAGCTTTATAAATTAATGAACTGGGCTGATATTGAAGGGATTGTATATTCGGAGGAGGATAACCCGCACCGCATTCTCGGGGCACATCCGTCCGGACTTTCTACGCTTGTACAGTTTTATTATCCCGGAGCTGTAAAGGCGACGGTTATTACGGAAAAAGGTGCCTACAAGATGGAGATGGCAGATGAAGAAGGCTTTTTTGCCGTGCTTCTTCCGAAAGGTGATAAGACAAAATATATTGTGGAAGTAGAATTTGAAGACGGTAAAACAAAAGAAGTTTGTGATCCGTACAATTTTGAACCGCTGATTACAGAAAAAGATACTGATAAGTTTAAAAACGGTATTCATTACACAATTTATGAACTTCTCGGTGCGCATGTAAAGACGATTGACGGTGTAACAGGTGTATATTTTGCAGTTTGGGCTCCGAATGCTCTTCGCGTGAGCGTTGTCGGTGATTTCAATAATTGGGACGGAAGAGTTCATCAGATGCGCAGACTTTGGGATTCCGGCATTTTTGAGTTGTTTGTTCCGTGCGCCAATGTAAAAGATAATTATAAATTTGAGATTAAAACAAAGCGCGGTGAAGTATTTTTAAAAGCCGATCCATACGGAAACAGTGCACAGCTTCGTCCGGACAGTGCGTCTGTTGTGGTTGATTTGTCACAGTTTAAATGGACGGATGAAAAATGGCTTGAAGAGCGTAAAAATTTCAAGCCGGAAACATCACCGATGTCTGTGTTAGAAGTTCATCTCGGTTCTTTTGCAAAGCCGGATGAAAAAGACGGAAGACTGTTCTATAATTACAGAGAATTGGCACCGAAGATTATTAAATATGTCAAAGAAATGGGATACACCCATGTGGAACTTATGCCGGTTATGGAGCATCCGTTTGATGCTTCCTGGGGCTATCAGATTATCGGTTATTATGCACCGACATCGCGTTACGGAACTCCGGAAGATTTCATGTTCTTTATGAATGAAATGCATAAAAACGGTATCGGAGTTATCTTGGACTGGGTTCCGGCACATTTCCCGAAAGACGATCAGGGACTTTCAACCTTTGACGGAACATGCCTTTATGAGCATTTAGACCCTCGCCAGGGGGAACATCCGCATTGGGGGACAAAGATTTTTAACTACGGACGTCCGGAAGTGAAAAACTATTTACTTGCCAATGTACTTTATTGGATTTACGTTTACCATGCAGACGGAATCCGTATGGATGCAGTGGCTTCCATGCTTTATCTTGATTACGGCAAAAATGACGGCGAGTGGGTTGCTAATATGTACGGCGGCAAGGAAAACCTTGAAGCAATTGAGTTCTTAAAACATGTGAACAGCATCGTGCATAAACAAAAGGATGGGGTTTTGATGATTGCCGAGGAATCGACTGCTTGGCCAAAGGTAACAGATATCGTAGAAAAAGACGGCCTCGGTTTTGACCTGAAATGGAACATGGGCTGGATGAACGATTTTACAGGTTACATGCACTATGATCCGTTCTTCAGAAGTCATCATCACGGAGAGCTTACGTTCAGTATGATTTATGCATACAGTGAGAAGTTTATGCTTGTATTGTCGCATGATGAGGTGGTGCACGGGAAATCATCTATGATCGGTAAAATGCCGGGTGATATTCCGGATAAGTTTAAAAATCTCCGTGCAGCTTACGGATTTATGATGACACATCCTGGTAAGAAACTTATGTTCATGGGTCAGGATATTGCCGAGTTTGATGAGTGGAATGAAGACCGAAGTGTTCAGTGGGATTTACTTGCGTATGACGATCATAAAAATATGCAGGAGTTTGTTAAAACTTTGAATAAATGCTACAAAGAGTATCCGGCGCTTCATACACTTGATCACAGCCCGGAAGGTTTCGAATGGATTAACAATATTTCGGCCAATGAAAATGTGGTTGTATACTTGCGTAAAACGGAAGATGACAAAGATACACTTCTTGTAGTTTGCAATTTTGCAAATGAAGAGAGAAAAGATTACAAAATCGGCGTTCCGTTCCCGGGTAAATACAAAGAAATACTGAACTCTGATTCGAAAAAATTTGGTGGCGGTAATTATATGAACGGTCGCGCAATTGCATCGGAGGAAAGTGAATGTGACGGACGTGAGGATTCTATCCGAATTAAGATGCCGGCACTTTCTATGCAGATGTTTTCTTATGCACCGTTTACGGCGAAAGAAAAAGCGGCGATTGAGAAGCGAAAAGAAGAAGAACGTCAGAAACGTCTTGAAATTGAGCGTATAGAGGCTGCAAAAGCAGCGGAGAATAATGCCCGTAAGATGGCAAATGATGCGATGGAACAGGCAAAACGAGCACAGGAAGAGGCAAAGAATGCCCTGAAACGTGCGATGGAACAGGCAAAGCGTGCAGAAGAACTCGAAAAAGAAGCACGTGAGCTTGAAAAAGAGGCAAAAAAACGCGCTGACGAAAGTCAGAAGGTAAAGGACGAGGCAAAGTATGTATAACGGCGAAGATGTTACTGAAAAATTAGGAGTTTTGGAGCGTTTCTTTGAAACGCTCCCTCAAAAAGCATTCGATCTTGGGATTCGGGTGCTTTTAGCGTTTGTTTTTTTCTTTCTCGGAGCGCAGCTGATTAAACTGATCCGTAAAATATTGAAAAAATCACTTGAGCGTGCAGATGCAGAAGTTGGCGTTATCCAGTTTTTGGATTCTTTTGTGAAATTTGCATTGTATCTTGTTTTGATTTTTATGATTGCATCAAGTTTCGGTTTGGATGCAGCCAGCGTTGTTGCTGTGCTCGGTTCTGCAGGTGTTGCAATCGGTCTTGCGTTACAGGGAAGTCTTTCGAACCTTGCGGGCGGAGTGCTTATTTTGCTATTAAAACCGTTTAAGGTCGGTGACTATATTATTGAAGATACGAATAAAAACGAAGGAACTGTAACGGAAATTCAGATTTTCTATACGAAACTGACAACTCCGGACGAGAGAACAGTTGTACTTCCAAACGGAACGCTTGCAAATTCGTCACTGACCAATGTGACAAACACGGGAATCCGAAGACTCGATATGACAGTCGGTATTTCTTACAAAGCAGATTTAAAACTTGCAAAAGAAACGGCGCTTAACCTTTTAAAAGAGCATCCGGCAACGATGAAAAATAAAGAACTGGATGTTTTTGTTGCAGAACTTGGTGACAGCGCAGTACTTCTTAATTTGCGCTGCTATGTAAAAAGCGAGGACTATTGGCCGACGCGAAGCCGCGTGCTTGAGGCAGTGAAACTTGCTTTTGATGAAAAAGAGATTGAAATTCCATATCCGCAGATGGATGTTCATTTGAAAAAATAATAAATATACTGCTTGAAAGGAAGTAATTGTAAAATGAATACAAAAAATTACAGAATAAAATCATGGATCATAGTATTTGTATTTCTTTTTGAAGTTATATTTTCGGGCTATGTACCTGTAAGTGCGGCAGAGAGCGGAGATGAGTTTACAGGGGCGAGTGGTGTGTCACAAGATCTTGACTGGAGCATTGATGAAAATGGGCACTTAAAGGTCAGCGGTGAGGGAGAGTTTTCTGAGGGACCGGGGAAAATGCCAAAATGGCTTGCGTATAAAGATTATATTGTGACGGCAGAAATTGATGTTGCAAATATCAAAAACATGTCCTATATGTTTTATCAATGCGAAAAAATGAAATCTATCGATTTTAAAGATACAGACACAAGCCAAACGCGATACACATATCGTATGTTTGTTTCCTGTTCGGCATTGGAAAGTCTTGATTTAAGCGGCTTTGATACAAGTCTTGTCATGAATATGATGGAGATGTTCATGAAGTGTAAGTCGCTCAAAAGCATTACGTTCGGTGATAATTTTAAAACGAATAATGTAGAAAATATGTTTCAAATGTTTGCGGAATGCAACTCGTTAGAAAGCCTTGACTTGAGAGGATTTCAGACGAACAATGTTGAAACTATGTATAATATGTTTAAAGATTGTTACGGTTTAAAAACGCTGGATTTAAGAAGTTTCAACACTGAAAATTTAACAAGAACGGCAAATATGTTTTACGGTTGTAAAAATTTGGAGAGTATTCAGCTTGGCGGTATGAACACGAGTAAGGTAACGGATATGTCGCAGATGTTCTATGGATGTAAATCGTTGCAATCGATAGATTTAAGCGGCTTTGATACAAGTAAAGCTGAAGAGATGTCGTATATGTTTTCGGGGTGTCATTCCATCAAACATTTGGATTTAAGCAATTTTAGTTTCGAATCTTCGACCTTGGGCGCGGATGAACCGTTTGTTTTGAAGATGGATGGTTTGGAAACTCTGACAACAGGAAAAGATAAACGTTTATATACATTAAAAACTACGGCAAAGGGCTGGAGGGATGATGCGTGGACTCGGTATGCAGATGATGAGGCGACAGAATTTGAAGCAAACACTACGTTATATCGTCTTTTGGATTCCTATAAGTTAAACTATGTATATGAAGGAGAGTTAGTGGATTGTCCGGATGCATATGAACTTGATGTTACACTTCCGCTTTCCGGATACGTGGAACTTCCGAACTATACATTTGATGGTTGGTATGAAGATGAAGAATTAACACAAAAAATTACGGAGATTACAGCGGGAAGAATTGGAGATATTACGCTTTATGCAAAAATGCTTCCGAATAGTTATAATATTATATATAAAAACACGGATGGAGCAGATGGCGTAAAGCATCTTCCGACAGGTTATACATATGGTACGTCACAAGCGTTGCCACAGATATCAAAAACATGTTATATATTTGACGGTTGGTATCTGGATGAGAAATTTACTGACAAAATAAGTGAAATTTCATCATCAAGTGTCGGCGATTTAACAGTTTATGCTAAGTGGACAGAAAAGCATGACTTAGATAAAAGCAAGGGTGTCATAGTGAAAGAAGCAACAACCGTTGCAGAGGGAGAAATCTGCTATTCGTGTAAAAACTGTACATACACAGAAACAGAGAGTATCCCACGTAAAGTGACACAGGAAAGTCAGGTTACGGATGAGACGATTATGGATACTCCGGATGACGGCGAAGTCAAAGGTTCTGATTTTACCAAATTTCAGGCCAGGGCTGTTAAGACGACAAAAAATACGATTAAGTTGAAATGGAACAAAATAGAAGGTGTGGACGGTTACAAAATCTACGCAAACAAGTGCGGAAAGAAATATAAATATAAGCTTGTTAAGAATGTTAAAGGAGAAGAAAAGATAAGCTGGACACATAAAAAACGTAAAAAAGGGACGTATTACAAATATGTTGTCAGAGCTTACAAAGTGGTAGGCGGTCAGGAAATTACGCTTGCTGTTTCCAAGACAATTCATGTGACAACTGCCGGTGGCAAAAAAGGAAATGCAAAGGCTGTTGTAATTTCGACGGACAAAAAGATGAAAAAAACTTCCGGCGCATATACACTGACTTTAAAAAAGAATAAGAAATATACCATTAAAGCCTCCGAGAAGAGAGGTTCTAAGAAAATCAGCCGGCATAGAAAAATATACTTTGTATCTACCGATAAAAAAGTGGCAACGGTATCGTTGAAAAAAGGTGTGGTAAAGGCAAAGAGCAAGGGAACTTGTTATATTTATGTATATGCCCAGAACGGAGTATATAAAAAGATAAAAGTTGTCGTAAAATAAGGAGAAGAAAAAGAGCATCACCCACAAAAGTGGAGTGAGGCTCTTTTTTTACGTTATATAGTATATCATCTGTAAACTGTTAGTTTATAGAAAAAACAAATCCAAGTGATATAACTATAGTACGCAATAATGGACAAAGTGTTGTGTAAACTTGAAATGTGTACTTTAAGGAGGCGATGTACGTGAGTGATTTTTACAAAAATACCGAAGAATTTGAATTGATGTATGACGACAATTTTGAGCAGAATTTGCAATTTGCAGATGGTCATGTATCACCGGAAGACGGAATGAATATTATGTTGAATCGTCTTGGATGCATCGACCTTGCGTATTGGTCAAAGCTTTGCGGTGTGAAAGAAGATGCGTTAATTAAACTTTATGCAGGGAAGCTTATCTGGCTTGATCCGGATGAATATGCGCGTACGCATGATATGAGCCGTGGCTGGATTACAAAAAATATGTACCTTCGCGGTAATATTGTCCGCAAATACAATAAAGCTGTTGCCATGCATGTTAAAACAGGTCTTTTTTCTTCGAACATACAGCTTCTCAAGGATAATATGCCTGATATGGTTGATAAAGAGGATATACATGTAAATCTCGGTGCTACCTGGGTTCCGCCTGAGATTATAAGCGGTTTTTTAAAGAAATTGTTCAGATTGTTTTGCGAACCGAAGGTGACATACAATGCTTTCCTCGGAAAGTGGCATGTAGATTACAATGAGATGCCATATCATATGGATCAGTACTATACATACGGAACAAGAGAAATTCCGGCAACAAAGATTATTAAAAAGATGCTGAATGCGCAGCCTATCAAAGTATATGACAAAGTCTATGATGAAGCGCAGGATAAAGAGGTGCGTGTACTAAATCAGCAGGAAACGCTTGCTGCACATGAGAGAGAACGTTTGATTCATACAGAGTGGCAGAAATATCTTCACAGTAATCCGGATATTGAAACAAAAATCCAAGAAGCCTTTATGCTGTATTACGGATATACCATTACGCAGTATGACGGCAGTTATTTGACTTTGCCGGATTTGGCTCCGGGAGTTGTTTTGCATCCGCATCAGAAGAAAGCAATTGCTCATATTATTATGTGTAAAAACACACTACTTGCCCATCATGTCGGTTCCGGAAAAACGTATGAATATTCAAGCGGAATACATGAACTGATCCGTATGGGAATTTCCCAAAAAGCTTTGATTGTTGTTCCGAATACGACATTAGAATCCGCTTCGGCAATTTACCGCAATCTGTATCCCGGGGACAAAGTGTTTGTCGTATATCCGGGCAGGGATTTTACGCCAAGCAAGAGAGAAGAGACATTAAATATAATAAAATCATCCGAATACAATGTGATTTTTATGGCATATTCTTCTTTCGATATGCTTTCGATGAGCTTTAAATATCTTCTCGCAAAAAAAGAGGATGAAATACGTCAGGCGCGCAGAGAAATGCTGAATGCAGTCCGTGGCTCTGTAAAAAGTGAGCTGCGCAGTAAATATGATAGATTACAAAAAATGCTTGTCAAGTTTAAGGAAGAGTTTAAGGATTCTCAAACAGCATGCTTTGATGAACTTGGAATCGATATTCTTTGCGTGGATGAAGCACATAATTACAAGAACATTTCCTTAGACAGCAATTTTGACAATATTGTAGGCCTTCATTCAAGAGGCAGCAAGAAGGCAAATTCCATGATGGAAAAAGTCAGATTTATGCAGGAACAGGATGGACATGTTATCTTTGCGACAGGTACACCGATTACAAATTCGCTTGCAGATTTGTATGTATTGCAGAAATATTTGCAACCGGATGAGATGAAAATGTGTAAAGTTTATCACTTTAGTGATTGGATTAACACATTTTGCGAAGAGGAGCATTCCTTTGAAGTAGATGTAGACGGTGCAAATTATCGTTTTACGACAAGATTTAACCGTTTCCACAATCTTCCGGAGCTTATGTCTATGTTTTCGGAAGTCTGTGATTTTTACCAGAGTGATTCAAAAGAGCTTGGTCTGCCTGAGTTTAACGGATATACCGATCTTTCGGTGCGAAAATCAAAGGAGCAAAAGGTATACAACGAAGAAATTGTAAAGCGCACAGAAGCAATCCGAAACCGTGAGGTAAAGAGTAAAGAAGATAATCTGTTGAAAATTACTATCAACGGAAGACAGGCGGCGCTCGATATCCGTCTTGTATGTCCGGATATTGTCTCGGTTACAGAAGAGAATAAAGTAAAGGTGTGTGCAAGGGAGATTACAAGAATTTACTTTGAACATCCTGACAGCACGCAAATTGTATTTTCGGATATTTCAACGCCGAAAGATTCCTTTAATATTTACGATGAATTAAAGCGAGAACTTGTACTGCGTGGTTTGGAGGAGTCAGAAATTGCTTTCATCCATGATGCAGTTTCAGAAAGTAAACGAAGTAAGCTGGAGAAGGCGTTTAACAAAGGTGAAATTAAAGTTTTGATTGGTTCGACACAAAAACTCGGAACAGGAACAAATGTACAGGAACGTCTTTTGGCGGTGCATCATTTGGATGTACCGTGGCGTCCTGCTGATATGGTTCAGCGTGAAGGGCGTATTATCCGTCAGGGCAATTTGAATGACGAAGTGTTTATCTATCGATATGTCACAGAAGGGTCATTTGACTCATATACGTGGCAAATTTTAGAGAATAAGCAGAAATTCATCTCGCAGTTCTTGTCGGGTGCTTTATCTGCCGTGCACAGAGATGAAAGTGACTGTGCGGATACAGTGCTTACTTATTCGGAAATCAAAGCTTTGGCTATCGGAAATCCCCTTATCAAAGAACGCGTGGAGGTTTCTAACCGCTTGGAGCGAGCGCGTGTGAATCAGCGGCGCAAACGCAAAGAATTACTTCATTTAAAGGAAGTTTTGTATACACTTCCGGGTAAGATTGTAAAAACACTTGATACCATTGAAATCATTTCACAAGACATGGAATATTATCAAAGCGTAAAAAAGAGTATTCCGAATGAAGAAAGACAAAGATTCGGTGAGAAGATTTTAGAGGCATTAAAAGAGAATGTCATGAATGAGAAAGAAACAAAATTTGAGGATTATCAGGGATTTGAAATCTATTTACCGAAGTTTATGCAAAGAGATGAGCCGTTTGCAATTCTGAAACGTGAAGGCGGAGGACGTTATAAAGTAAGATTAGACGGTGATAAAGCACTTGGATGCAGTAGGCGTTTTGACCACGTGCTGGACACATTGCCCGAAACAAAAGAAAAGCAGGAAAAAGCACTCAGAGCACTTGAGATGCAGAAAACACAGGCGACAGACAGTTTGAATTACGGGAATCAATATGATGAACAGGTGGATGAATTGTCTGCAAAATTACAGGAAATTGATGAAAAATTAAAGGAGGATAAAGCATCATGAGTTATGCAAATAATATCCCGACCTTATCCGTCGGTGCTGTTGTGAAAGAACTTTCGGATTTGTATACCAATGTAATAAAGAGCGGATTACCGTTTCAGATGATTCCGGCGCAGTTCCTTTGGGGACCGCCCGGAGTCGGTAAATCAGACGGTGTTATGCAGATTGCGGAAAATATCCGTAAAAATACAGGTAAGACTGTTCATGTAACAGATATACGCCTTCTTTTGTTTTCGCCGATTGATCTGCGCGGAGTTCCGGTAGCTGACAACAACAAAGAGTTTACAAAGTGGCTGAAACCGCAGATTTTCAATTTAGATGCATCGGAAGATGTTGTAAATATTCTCTTTTTGGATGAACTTTCCGCAGCGCCTCAAAGCATTCAGGCAACAGCGTATCAGATTACGTTAAACAGAGCCGTCGGAGAACATAAAATACCGGGCAATACGATTATTATGGCAGCGGGTAACAGAACGACAGACCGTTCGGTAGCTTATCGTATGCCGAATGCACTTGCCAACCGTATGATGCATTTTGATGTGGCAGTGGATTTTGATTCATGGCGCATATGGGCAATAAATAACGGAATTCATCCCTTTGTGCTCGGGTATCTTTCTTTTGATAACAGCAAATTGTGTTGTGAAAAGGTAGAACTGGATGAAGTGGCATTTACATCTCCACGTTCATGGATGTTCGTATCTAATATTTTAAATTCAATGAGCAAAGATGAGGATGTTGCAAAATACCATACATTGATCAGTGCTTGTATTGGCAGTGGGACAGCACTTGAGTTTCTTAAATGGTGCAGAATTTTAAAAGAAGTGCCGAAGGTAGATGAGATTTTTGATGGAAGTTCTTTTATCTATCCGGCTTCGCATGATGTACTTCATGCATTAATCTGTTCTATGACAACGTATGCGGTAAGCAAAGAAAAAAACAGTGACGGGATTTCATTGACCGAATTGGAAAATATGTGTCTTTATGCAAAGCAGTTCCCGTCTGATTATGCAGCGTGCTTATATCAAAACCTTTGTGATGTAAAGCAGCTGCGCATGAAACTATTAAAAATAAGTGCGTTCAAAGATTGGATGAAGAAGCATGGAATTAACTAAAAAAGAGTTGTTGAAAAAATTAACCACAGCACGCACGTCGCTTTTATTTAAGGAAGCTTTTTACGGAACGCTACTTATGAAACTGAAGTTTGCGCTTGCGCCTTGCGAAACTGCCTGTACCGATATGGAACGGATTATATGGGATCCGGAGTTTTTGGGGAGACTGACACAGGAAGAGACAGAACTTGTTATATTGCACGAGCTGCTTCACTGCGTTCTCGGTCATTGTGTCCGCCGTAAGAATAAAAACCCGGAATTGTATAATATCGCGGCAGATATCGTTGTGAATTCACATATACTGCAGGCGAGGGGATTGACAGAGTTTGTAATTGACGGCGTGAAACTGATGCATAAAGCACCGGACGGCAAAGAAGGAAGTCTTTATACGGTAGAACAGGTATATGATATGCTGCTTGCATCTACCAATTTTATAAAGACGTTTGGAAAAGGGAAGATAGATAGCCATGACATATGGGGAAATCTTGGCGGAAAAGAAGAACTCGCACAAGATTGGACACAGGAAATTATCAGTACCGCAAAGCAAAAAGGGTGGTCGTCGGACGGAACGCCTGCCTGTATCAGGAAAATCCTGGAGGATTTGGAATATGAGTCGAAACTTAACTGGAAAGAGATTCTACATGATTTTGTACAACTTGTAAACGATACGTATGATTACACGTTTTCCCCTTCTGATAAAAGGTTTTCAAGCAGTGATTTTATCATTCCGTCCTATTTTGAAATGGAATCGGAAGAGGTTAAAAATCTTTGGTTTGTTGTGGATACAAGTGCAAGTATCAGTCAGGAGATGCTTTCTGATATGTTGTCGGAAATAAAGGCAGCGCTTGTGCAGTTCGAAGGATTTGAAGGAAAACTTAGTTTTTTCGACACATCGGTTACAGAGCCGGTCATGTTTGATGACGTCAGCTCGCTTTCGAGAATTCGGCCGACAGGCGGAGGCGGAACAAGTTTTTACAATATTTTTAACTATATGAAAGAACAGATGATGGAAAACTTGCCTGCAGCAGTTATAATTATGACAGACGGGTATGCACCGTTTCCGAAAGAAGAGGTGACGCTTGGAGTACCGGTTCTTTGGTGTATTGTAGAACAGCCGGAATGTGAGCCGCCATGGGGAACGGTAGTGTATGTTTAGAGGAGTAAAAATAATGAAATTTACAGAAGATGAATACTTGTTGGCTCTTAAAGTTATTGCAAGTTTGAATAACCCGAGATGTCGTTATGCTTATCGCGTTGCAATGCAGGAAGCTCCGAGTGATTTGGCCAGAATGTATTATCTTATGGCGTTTGTACATGGAGATGAATATTCGGTGATCGAGAAAATAACATCATTATATTTACATAGAGCTCTTGAAGCGGAAAAAGATTTTACACTTGAAGATACAAATTAAGTTAAGGATATTTTGTTATGATGGGAAAGATTGTCAACCCCTGTAAGCTAAGATATAATAACAATATCTGATACAAAAATGTCAATGAAGAATAAGCCATTAAGTTGCTATGGGGAGGAAATATAAATGATATACAAATGTCGGAATTGTTCTGCGCCGCTTTTATTTAAGCCACAAAGCGGAATGTTAGAGTGTGATGCATGTGATGCTGCTTTTTGGGTGACTCAGTTTGAGGACTCGACGGAAATCAAAGACGAAATGCAAATAGAATACTATTCATGTAAGGCATGTGCGGCAGAAATTGCTGTAAACGATGTTGAGGTTTCTACATTTTGTGCATATTGTGGTCAGCCGACGGTAGTTTTTGACAGAGTTTCTTCGATTAAAAAACCGGACTATATTATTCCGTTTAAAATCTCGAAAAAAAAGGCTGTACAACTGATTCGAGAATATGTTAAAAAAGGGGCGTTTGTGCCGAAGGAGGTTAAAAATTTTGAGGTGGAACGTGTCAGAGGTATTTACATACCGTTTTGGCTGCATGATGTAGAATTTTTCGATACTCAGTTTTTAAGCGGTGATGTCGACTACGGACAGAATACGCGTACAGAGTATTTTAAGAGACAGGCACATGTAACGTTTCATGATGTGACAATAGATGCATCCAAGCAACTGAATAATAGTGTGACAGAGCGTTTGGAACCGTATAATACAAAAGAAATGGTTCCTTTCCACCCGGCATATTTGTCTGGTTTTTATGCGGATTGTTTTGATTATCAAGCGGAAGAGATGGAAAGTTATTTGATTTATAGATGTAAAAATTTGTTTGATGAGGAGATAAAGACGACAATTGAGGCAAGTGACATTAGATTGATTAACTGTTTTCCGTATTGTAATGTGATGAACAAAAGATACGCCATGCTTCCGGCTTGGTTCATAACATTTCGTTATGATAATGTACCATATACGATTTTAGTAAACGGACAGACACAAAAAGTAGTTGGTGCGGTTCCATATAATAAAAAGCTGGTTGTTCGACGTTTGTTGGCAGTTACGGCAGGAATTATGCTTATTGTTGTTCCGATTATGTATTTTTTGTGTTGGGTTTCTATCAAAAGTGGTCTGATAATATGGGAGTATCTGTTTACTTTGTTTATGTTTATTATAGGTGTGATTATCGGAGGCGAAGAAATAAAGGATCTCAAGAATAGTATTGGGCGATCGGGGGCATCATCAATGAACCGTTTTGTGAAAGACAGACAGGAGGGATAAAATGATTGTAAGGATTATAATTTTGAGTTTAATAGGCTCGTTTTGTCTTGCGGTTGGAATTGTATCCATGCAGATGAGAAAATCAAATAATTATGGTGATTCAATGGGAAGTGTGAACGAGTTTGCACAAGGAACATGGAATTTAATGGATAGAACCGATTACAAGACAAAAAAGAGAAAATGGCAAGAGGATTGGGAGTATTTAGAAGAACAAACAAAAGGAGACTTTATCGTACGAAAGTAGAATCGATGGATATATAATTTGGAGCAGAAATATAAATTCAGAACGTAAATAAGAAAAACCGCAAACCCATTATCCATCAAAGTTTGCGGTTTTAAGCTGAAAAAGGGACTTGAACCCTCGACCCCTTCATTACGAGTGAAGTGCTCTACCGACTGAGCTATTTCAGCATATATATTATTTGGTGATTTCTATCACCGAATTGTATTATAACGAAAATGTGTATGAATTGCAACTATAATTTCTCTTATTTTATGTACCGCAAAGTCTATGGCTTTGCGGATTTTTCTGTTTATCCACAGATTTTTCTTTCGATAAAATGAAGTATTTCGTATAATCCGATAGCAATCAAACAGAGTATAAGAATACATAGAATCAGCCAATCCAGTTTAAAAACCTGACTGGCATAAATAATCAGATACCCGAGTCCTTGTTTTGCGGCCAGAAATTCACCGATCATGACGCCGACAAGAGCTAATCCGATATTGACCTTCATATTGCTTATGATGGTGGGTACTCCGGAAGGGAGAATGACTTTTGTGAAAACATGGTGTTTTTTGCCGCCAAGAATATATATCAGTTTTTGTTTGTCAGAGTCGGTATTTTGAAAACAAGTATATAGGTTGATAATACAGCCGAATAAAGCGACTGATATTCCGGCAATAATGATTGTTTTCATCCCGGTTCCGAGCCAGACAATAATAAGCGGTGCAAGTGCTGATTTCGGCAGAGAGTTCAAAATAACAAGTACCGGTTCAAATACTTTGGCAATGTATTCATATCGCCACAGAAGTGAAGCTGCAGCTATTGAAATCAGCATAATGAAAAGGAAACTCAAAAGCGTTTCAAGAAGGCTGATTCCAATGTGTGTGAATAATTTTTGCTCTTGTATCATTGACAAAAAGCAGAGCCAAAGTTTACTCGGACTGCTGAAGAAAAATGAATCAATGATTCCGTATCTTGAAGTAAATTCCCACAACGCAAGGAAGAAAACCAGGAGGAATAAGCGCGCGGATTGAATGAGACGCTTCTTGGCTTTTTGTTTTTTGAGATACGCTAGTTGTCTGTCGCTCATGGTTTGTTCAGCTCCTTCCATATTTTATTGAAATATTCGCCGAATTGTTTCGAGTTTCGTATTTCAAGCGGTGTTAAGTCTTGAGTGCGGAATGGAAGAAGGAATTCTTTTTTTATCGTTGTCGGGCGTTTGGATAGTACAAGGATGCGTGAAGAAAGACTGATGGCTTCACCGATGTCATGAGTTACCAAAATGGCTGTTTTCCCTTCCTTTCTAATGATTTGTCCGATATCGTCAGCTGCATTTAAACGATTCTGATAATCAAGGGCGCTGAACGGCTCGTCAAGGTACAACAGTTCCGGCTTCATGGCTAGCGTTCGAATAATGGCTGCCCGTTGACGCATTCCGCCGGATAGTTCGGAAGGTCTTTTGTTTTTAAAACTTGTCAGGCCGTAACGCTCAAGCAACATTTCTAAATAATCTTCACATTCCTGTGTGAAACATTTGTTCATTTTCGGTCCTAAACATATATTTTCCCAAATATCATACCATTCAAATAAGTGATCCTGCTGCAGCATATATCCGAATGCAGTGGGGGTGTCATAAGCGCAATGTAATACAATGTTTCCTTCTTCCGGATGGAGCATATTTGTCAATAAATTAAGGAGTGTGGATTTTCCGCAGCCGCTTGGACCGACAATAGAGACAAATTCACCTTTGTATATGTCAAAATTCATATGTGTAATAACAGGAATTTCACCGTCGGGTGTATGGTAAGAGAACGACAAATCTCTACATTCCAACAATAATTCTGACATGAATTGCCTCAAATCTTTTTTATTATCATATGAGAAAAGGGTTGTTTCGGTGTAGAATTCCTTGAACTTACTTTGTATTTATGGTAATATCAAATTTAGATTTAATATGATGGAGGTACTATGATATGGCTCAGTTATGGGGCGGTCGTTTTACGAAAGACACAGACCGTTTAGTATATAATTTTAATGCATCCATTTCATTCGACCAAAAGTTCTTTCATCAGGATGTTGAGGGCAGTATTGCTCATGTCGTGATGTTAGAAAAACAGGGGATTCTTACAGCAGAGGAAAAGGATGCAATTGTAAAGGGTTTGACTTCAATCCGTGAAGATGTCGAACAGGGAAAACTTGAAATAACAGATGAGTATGAAGATATTCATAGTTTTGTGGAAGCAAATTTAATTGAACGTATCGGTGATGCGGGCAAAAAACTTCATACCGGACGCAGCCGTAACGATCAGGTGGCGCTCGATATGCGTCTTTATACACGTGAGGAAGTAGTAGCTGTGGATGATCTTTTAAAAGAACTTCTTACAGTTTTACTTGATATCATGAAAGCAAATACCGAGACATATATGCCGGGATTTACACATTTACAGAAAGCACAGCCGATTACACTTTCTCATCATATGAGTGCATATTTTGAGATGTTTAAGCGTGACCGCAGCAGAATGCAGGATATTTATAAGCGTATGAATTACTGCCCGCTCGGAAGCGGAGCTTTGGCCGGTACAACATATCCGCTCGACCGTGATTACACAGCGTCGTTGCTTGGATTTGAAGGACCTACTTTAAACAGTATGGATTCGGTTTCTGACCGTGATTATATTATTGAGTTCCTTTCGGCTTTATCGACAATTATGATGCATCTGAGCCGTTTTTGTGAGGAGATTATCATTTGGAATTCGAATGAATACCAGTTTGTTGAGATTGATGATGCATATTCGACAGGAAGCAGCATTATGCCTCAGAAAAAGAATCCGGATATTGCAGAACTTGTCCGTGGTAAAACAGGACGTGTATATGGTGCACTTATGTCCATTCTCACAACAATGAAAGGGATTCCGCTTGCATACAACAAAGATATGCAGGAGGACAAAGAACTTACCTTTGATGCGATAGATACAGTAAAAGGTTGTTTGGCGCTCTTTACGGGAATGGTACGTACCATGAAGTTCAATAAAGAGATTATGGCAGACAGTGCGATGAACGGCTTTACAAATGCCACAGACGCAGCAGATTATCTTGTAAATCATGGTGTTCCTTTCCGTGATGCGCATAGCATTATCGGTAAACTTGTGCTTACCTGCATCGAAAAGGATAAGGCTATCCATGAAATGAGCATGGAAGAACTGAAAGAAATCAGCGATGTGTTTGAACCGGATATTTATGATGCGGTTTCTTTAAAAACATGCGTAGAAAAACGCCTTACGATCGGTGCTCCGGGACCGGAAGCAATGAAAAAGGTAATCGCAGTTTGCGAAGCATATTTAGAAAAGTAAGCAAGTCCGGCAAAACCGGCTGCATATAGAAAACAAACGAGGAGAAAGAAAAAATGAGTGAAAAATTAAAAGTAGGAATTTTAGGCGGAACAGGTATGGTAGGACAGAGATTTATTTCTCTTCTTGAAAACCATCCGTGGTTTGAGGTGACAACAATCGCAGCTAGCCCGCGTTCGGCAGGAAAAACATACGAAGAGGCAGTAGGCGGAAGATGGAAAATGACAACTCCGATGCCTGAAGCAGTAAAAAACATCGTAGTTATGAATGTAAATGAAGTAGAAGCAGTTGCTTCACAGGTTGATTTCGTATTTTCTGCAGTAGATATGACAAAAGACGAAATCAAAGCAATCGAAGAAGAATATGCAAAGACAGAAACACCGGTTGTTTCAAACAACTCTGCTCATAGATGGACACCGGATGTTCCGATGATTGTTCCGGAGATTAATGATTCTCACACAGATGTTATTGCAGCCCAGAAAGAACGTCTCGGCACAACAAGAGGATTTATTGCAGTAAAACCAAACTGTTCTATTCAAAGTTATGCGCCGGTATTATATGCATGGAGAGAGTTTGAGCCATATGAAGTTGTAGCTACTACATATCAGGCTATTTCAGGTGCAGGAAAAACCTTCAAAGATTGGCCGGAAATGGTAGAAAATATCATTCCTTTCATCGGCGGAGAAGAAGAAAAAAGTGAGCAGGAGCCGCTCCGTGTGTTCGGTAAAGTAGAAAACGGTGAAATCGTTAAGGCACAGGAGCCGAAGATTACATGTCAGTGTATCCGTGTTCCGGTTCTTAACGGACATACAGCAGCTGTTTTCGTAAAATTCAGAAAGAAACCGACAAAAGAACAGCTTATTGAGAAACTTGAAAGCTACAGCGGAGCACCACAGGAACTTAAACTTCCGTCAGCACCGAAACAGTTTATGCGTTATATGACAGAAGACAACAGACCTCAGGTACAGCTTGATGTGGATTACGAAAACGGAATGGGTATCAATATCGGACGTATCCGCGAAGACAGCATTTATGACTTTAAGTTTGTCGGTCTTTCTCACAACACAGTACGTGGCGCAGCCGGCGGAGCCGTTCTTTGTGCCGAACTTTTAAAAGCAAAAGGATTTATTACAAAAAAATAAGACATAAAATTTTAATGGGGTGGGGTTTGTAGCATGGATGAAATGAATTATCAACTTGACTTGTTAAAAGCTATGAACGAAAAATTATTAGGCAGCGATAAGATGTTCCGCATGATTTGCGGGACATCTTCGAATGCCTTTTTATTTTATAGTTTTAAGGAGAATCGTTTTGAAACGCTTGGATCTTGGGAACAGTATTTTGAATTTCAGGTAAAATCTTCGGCAGATTTTCAAAATCTTCTCGGATGCGTAAAGGGGATATACGCATCTGCACTCGAAGAAGTATTGTATTGTGAAAGATCCGGAGAAGAGTCTTTGGCGCTTGAATGCGAACTTGCCGACGGACAGAAGTGGGTAGAGTTCGAAGTGACCATTTCTTATGATGAAAATGCAAATCCGAGTGAAAAGATTATTCGTGTCAGGGATATTACAAAGACAAAGAGACAAAATGAAGATTTGAAATATATGGCATATTATGATGCTTTGACAGGTCTTTATAATCGAAATTATTTTGTTAGATTACTCAGTGAGTGGGTCAGAAAAGCACAGGATGAGTATACAAAAGTTTCTGTTCTGTGTGTGAAATTAGACCGTTTCCGGAAAATAAATGAATCGATGGGAATTTTGTCGGGCGATGAGTTGTTACAGGCGTTCGGCCTGTTTTTGAAAGACTTGTTATGTGAAGATGTAATTGTGTCGCATTTTTATGAGGATATTTATTATATTGCTTTATACAATCCGTATGGAACAAACAGTGTGGATACGATATTTAAAAAGATTTGCACACGGATAGACGAACCGTTTATTTTATCCGGTGCAGAAGAAGTGAATAGTACTGTCAGTGTCGGAATTGCGGAATATCCTGAAAGCGGCCGTAATTCGCTTGATTTGATTAACTGTGCAGAAATCGTAATGCAGCAAAAACGTGAGAGTGGCAGAAACAGTATTGCTTATTTCGAAACACCGATGCTTACGGATTATATTGAAAATGTGCAGATGGAAGATGAATTGAAAACGGCGATTGAAACAGGTTCTTTTGAACTTTATTATCAGCCGCAGTTTGATTCTCTTTCCAAGAAGCTTCGAGGTGTAGAAGCATTGCTGCGTTGGAGAAATCAAAAAGGAAAAATGGTAAGTCCGAGTGTGTTTATACCGATTGCAGAAAAAGACGGCTTGATTGTCCAAATCGGAAATTGGGTGCTTGAAGAGGGGATTAAATCGTACAAACAATGGTACGACATGTATCACTATCCGATGATGCTGTCGTTGAATATCTCGGCAATTCAGTATAAGAGAAGAGATTTTGTACATACTTTACTTTCTTTGATTGAAAAATATGACATTGATCCGAAATTAATTGAATTGGAAATTACAGAAAGCGTATTAATTGATGATTTTGATTCGGTAGTAGATAAATTGCATACATTAAAGGAGTATGGAATCAAGATTTCACTTGATGATTTCGGGACCGGATTTTCATCCTTGTCCTATTTGAAAGGACTTCCGATTGATACATTAAAGATTGATAAAACATTTATTGACACGGTAATTGATGATACGTCAACCAGGGTTATTACGGAATCCATTATTGCCATGGTGAAAAAACTCGGTTGTGAAACCGTTGCAGAGGGCGTAGAAACACCGGAACAACTTGAATATTTGAGAGGCGTAAATTGTGACAATATTCAAGGATTCCTTTTGGGGCGTCCGATGCCGGCATCGGAAATTGAAAAATTATTAGCTGCTGTATAAGTTAAAAAACGGGGAATTTTATGTTAGTAGGAAGGGAAAAAGAACTACAATATTTGAATACGGTTTATAGCGCTTCCGGAAGTCGGATGATTGTTGTATATGGACAGAAGAATGTCGGTAAAACTACGCTTTTGCGTGATTTTATCGCAGATAAACAGGCATTTATATATACGGCAACTCCGGCAAGTACAAGACAACAACAGTATTTACTCGCTGATGCAGCCGGTGGAAAACAAGTTTTTTCTGCGGCGTATCCGGATTTTGATGATATTTTTATGCAATTACAGTCGGATTCGACACCTCAAAAGAAAAAAGTATATGTTTTTGATGAATGGGAGCATATGATTAAAAACGATATGACCTTTATGAATGCGTTAATCCGTCTGTTGCATTATGCCTACAGCGAGAACGATGTGATGATTATTTTGTGTAGCTCGTCCATTGGTTTTATTGAAAACGGTCTTGTTGCAAAAATCGGGAAATCAGCGCTTGATATTTCAGGTTTTTTGAAGGTAAAAGAACTGAAATTTGCGGATATTATCCGGCGTTTTCCGAATTATTCCATGTCAGATTGTGTGAAGCTTTATGCTGTTTTGGGCGGTTTACCGGGATTGTGGGATTATTTTGATCCGAAAGCAGGGATTGAGACAAACATTTGCCAAAATATTTTGCGCAAAGGCGCTTTTCTCCAAGAAGAAGGCGCGCGCATTGTAAAAGAAGAACTTCGTGAAACGTCAGTATATTATACGATTTTATCGGCGCTTGCGGAAGGAAGAGAAAAATTAAATGATTTATATACCCATACAGGTTTTTCCCGTGCTAAAATAAGTGTATACCTTAAAAACCTAATGGAACTTGAAATTGTTGAAAAAGTTTTTTCTGTAGAAACACCGGGGAAAGAAAGCCAAAAGAAAGGCGTTTACCGTATTTCGTGTCCGTATGTACATTTTTGGTTTAAATATATATATCGGAATTACAGTGATTGTCTTTCGATGGAGCCGAAAGAGTTCTACAATAAATATATTAAAAAAGACTTGCTATATTATTGTGAAGAATATTTTTCGGAGATTTGCCGGGAGTACATGATGCTGTCTGCTGCAAAAGGAGCGCTTTTGTTTGCGCCGGAGAAATCGGGCTTATTTGATGGAAAAACAGGAAAGATTGACTATGTCGGTCAAGATAAAGACGGGCGTAGGATTGTCGCATTTTGTTATTATTCAAAGCCAATGGTAACTTATGAAGATTATCAGAACAATCTTGCAGTTCTTTCGCAAGCAAAGATGAAAGCAGAACAAATATATCTTTTTGCAAACGGTCGTTTTGATGAGAAATTAACGTTGGAATCCAAGGTAAAAGGTAACATTATTTTATTAGGAATGGATGATTTATAATATATGGGAAAAAGTGTTTTTATTGCTGAGAAACCCAGTGTTGCCCGTGAATTTGCTAAGGCATTGAAATATGACATGAAATCGAGAGACGGTTACATGGAATCCGATGAGGCTATCGTCACATGGTGTGTCGGTCATTTGGTTACTATGAGCTATCCGGATGCATATGATGAGAAGTGGAAACGGTGGACGTTAGAACCGCTTCCGTTTTTGCCGAAAGAATTCAAATATGAAGTCATTGAGAATGTAAAAAAACAATTTAAAATTGTCAGTGACATTTTGAACAGGCCTGACGTAGATGTGATCTACGTCTGTACGGACTCGGGGCGAGAGGGTGAATACATATATCGATTAGTAGAGATGCAGGCGAACGTATCCGGAAAAACAAGGAAACGCGTCTGGATCGATTCACAGACAGAGGAAGAGATTCTTCGCGGAATCAGAGAAGCAAAAGATTTGTCGGCTTACGATAATCTGTGCAGCAGTGCATATCTTCGTGCGAAAGAAGACTATCTCATGGGAATTAATTTTTCCCGTGTGCTTACATTGAAATACGGATATAATCTCCGCAAATTTCTCGGGGAGGAAAAAGTGGTTATTTCTGTCGGACGCGTTATGACTTGCGTTCTCGGAATGGTCGTAAAACGAGAAAGAGAAATTCGTGATTTTGTTAAAACACCGTTTTATCGTGTGATAGCGAATGCCCAGATTGGGGATAAACCGATAGAAGCGGAGTGGAAAGCAGTGGAAGGTTCTGAATATTTTGAATCGCCGCTTCTTTATAAAGAAAACGGTTTTAAAGCGAAAGAAACGGCAGAACAACTGATTGCAAAATTGTCCGCAAATCAGCCGTTAGAACTGAAAGTAAAAAAAGTGGAACGAAAAAAAGAAGTGAAGAATCCGCCGCTTTTATTCAATTTGGCAGAACTTCAGAATGAATGTTCCAAACTTTTTAAAATCAGTCCGGATCAGACGCTTCAGATTGCACAGGAGCTTTATGAAAAGAAACTGACAACATATCCGAGAACAGATGCGCGCGTTCTTTCGACAGCTGTTTCAAAAGAAATTACAAAGAATATTTCGGGATTATCGGCGATACCGTCTGTTGCACCTTATGTAAAATACATTATGGAAAAAAAGACATACGACGGGCTTGCAAAGACAAAATATGTCAATGATAAACTGATTACCGATCATTATGCAATCATTCCGACAGGCCAGGGGTTGTCGGCACTGCAAAGTCTACATCCGACTTCGGCTAAGGTCTACGAGGTGATTGTACGCAGATTTTTGGGCATTTTTTGTCCGCCTGCGGTGTACCAGAAAGTATCTTTGGTACTTGCTAAAGATACGGAGCAGTTTTTCTCAAATTTCAAAGTGCTTTCTTCGGCAGGATATCAGGAATTGCTAAACTACAGTTTTTCTAAGAAAAATGAGGCAAAACCGGAAGAAAATAAAGAAGAAGATGCAGAAGATACAGCTTGTGATGAGAATTTCTTAAATCTCCTTTCAAGTTTGAAAAAAGATGATATAATACAAGTGCATGAGTACACGATAAAAGAAGGTGAAACCTCACCGCCGAAGCGTTACAATTCCGGTTCCATGATTCTGGCGATGGAAACAGCGGGGCAGATGATTGAAGATGAGGATTTAAGAATGCAGTTAAAGGGGAGCGGTATCGGAACTTCAGCAACACGTGCGGAAATACTGAAAAAGCTTGTGAATAACAAATATCTCGCTCTTAACAGTAAAACGCAGATTATCACACCGACACTGCTCGGTGAGAGCATATATGACGTTGTGGATTGTTCCATTCAGTCACTTCTTGACCCGAAACTGACGGCAAGTTGGGAAAAAGGCCTTACAAAGGTGACGGAAGGTGAAATCACTTCAGATGAATATATGGAAAAATTGGAAGGCTTTATTTTGAGGCGGACGGAATATGTAAAGAACACAAATCACCAAGGTGCTCTGATGCAAAAATTCCGATATGCTTCACAGTTTTATAAGCAACCTGCAAAAACAAAGAAAAACGGAGGGTAATTTTTATGGAATTGTTTAAAGTAGCAAAATATCTTGATGTAGAACACACGATAGCAAAATATATGTTTGACACGGTGGATAATCCGTGGGATGTGCTTCCGCAGATTTCATCCTTTATTGAGCAGCTCGGACCGATGCTTCCGTCGGAAGAGTATGAACAGCGCGGCAGTAACGTTTGGATTTCCAGATCTGCAACAGTTGCTCCGACAGCATTTATCGGCGGTCCTTGTATTATTGATGCAGGAACAGAGGTAAGACACGGAGCATTTATCCGCGGAAGTGCAGTCATCGGTAAAAATTGTGTCATCGGTAACTCGACAGAGGTAAAGAATAGCATTATTTTTGATGAAGTACAGATTCCTCATTACAACTATGTCGGTGACAGTATTTTAGGATACAAATCGCATCTCGGCGCAGGTGCGATTACATCCAATGTGAAAAATGACAAATCAAACGTAGAAGTTAATTTCTCACTCGGAAGAATGGATACAAAGCTTCGCAAGTTCGGTGCAGTCATCGGCGACAATGTACAGGTTGGTTGTAACACAGTGCTTAATCCGGGTACAATTATCGGACGTAATACAGATATTTATCCGCTCTGCAATGTAAGAGGTTTGATCAACTCAGATTCCATTTACAAAAACGGCGGAAAAGTAGTTCCGAAAGTTAAAATCAAAAAAGACCCTAAAATCTAAAAAAAATATGGATTTTTTGTAGAAAATATGCGAAAATAGAAAAAGTGATTTTGACAAGATATTTCCGATATCTTTTGTCACAATATAAATTACATTTTGAAAGGAGATTTCACATGATTTATTCAAGAGAAGTGGAAGAAATGTGTCCAGTAGCACAGGGTGTTAATCACGGTTGTGCTCCTATCCCAGAAGAAGCAAAATGGGTAAAAGCAAAAGAAGTAAAAGATATTTCAGGTTTCACACACGGTATCGGTTGGTGTGCACCTCAGCAGGGAGCTTGTAAATTATCTTTGAACGTTAAAGAAGGAATTATTCAGGAAGCTCTGATCGAGACAATCGGTTGTTCAGGTATGACTCATTCAGCTGCTATGGCATCTGAAATTTTACCGGGAAGAACAGTTCTCGAAGCATTAAATACAGACTTAGTTTGTGATGCTATCAACACAGCTATGAGAGAGTTATTCTTACAGATCGTTTACGGTCGTACACAGTCTGCATTCTCAGAAGACGGACTTCCGGTAGGTGCAGGTCTTGAAGACTTAGGAAAAGGACTTCGTTCACAGGTTGGTACTATGTACGGAACACTTGCTAAAGGTCCTCGTTACCTTGAAATGGCAGAAGGTTATGTAACAGGTATCGCTCTTGATGCAGATGATCAGATTATCGGATATAAATTTGTCAGCCTTGGTAAGATGACAGACTTCATCAAAAAAGGTGATGACCCTAACACAGCTTATGAAAAAGCTTGCGGACAGTACGGACGTGTTGCTGATGCTGTTAAGATTATCGACCCAAGAACAGACGAAGAAGTGAAATAAGAGAAGGAGGAAACTATAATGGCTTTATTTGAATCATATGAAAGACGTATTGACCAGATCAATGCGGTATTAAACAGTTATGGAATCGCTTCTCTTGAAGAAGCAGAAAAAATTACAAAAGACGCTGGTCTTAACGTTTACGATCAGGTAAAAGGTATCCAGCCGATTTGTTTTGAGAACGCTTGCTGGGCTTACATCACAGGTGCAGCTATCGCTATCAAAAAAGATTGCAGACGTGCAGCAGATGCAGCAGCAGCAATCGGTGAAGGTCTTCAGGCATTCTGTATTCCAGGTTCCGTTGCTGATACACGTCAGGTAGGTCTTGGACATGGTAACTTAGGAAAAATGCTTCTGGAAGAAGAAACAGAATGTTTCGCATTCTTGGCTGGTCACGAATCTTTCGCAGCTGCTGAAGGTGCTATCGGTATCGCAGAAAAAGCAAACAAAGTTCGTAAAAACCCACTGCGCGTTATCCTGAACGGTCTTGGAAAAGATGCTGCTCAGATTATCGCTCGTATCAATGGATTTACATTTGTTGAAACAGAATACAATCCATATACAAACGAAGTAAAAGAAGTTTACAGAAAAGCATACTCTACAGGACTTCGTGCAAAAGTTAACTGCTACGGCGCTAACAGCGTTCCAGAAGGTGTTGCTATCATGTGGAAAGAAGGCGTACACGTTTCTATCACAGGTAACTCTACAAACCCAACACGTTTCCAGCATCCAGTAGCAGGTACATACAAGAAAGAATGTAACGAAAAAGGTAAAAAATACTTCTCCGTAGCTTCTGGTGGTGGTACAGGACGTACACTGCATCCAGATAACATGGCAGCAGGTCCAGCTAAGTCGGAGGCCAAGCGGTCTTAGGAAGACAA
>JAZQDJ010000142.1:0-1624 GCA_045546735.1 Lachnospiraceae bacterium
TCCTTGGCTCACAGAACGACATGGCTACGATCCGACTTGCATCCGCGAACTTTTGCAAGTTCAAGAGCACGTCTTCTGCGTTCAAAGTTTTCTTCGGTAAGGAAGGATTCTTTGGTCATCATCGGTGCGGTTTCGGGATCATATGCGGGAAGAAGCGGATCTACAAAGAATCCTGCGCCCTGTGCTGCCCAGGCAAAGAGAGAAATATTGTTCTCTTTATGCCACTGTGCATATTCATCATCTGCATACCAGGTTCCGGGCCAGCGGTTATACTGTGCGTGAACAAGGCTGTATTCGGGGCTGCTGACGGAAGGTCCGCGGTAGTTCATGCGTTTGCAGTAATCCATTGCTTCTTTAAGACGGGAAGGCTGCCAGCTGGAAACGCCGAATGCTTTGAAATAACCGGCGATGCGGAGTTCTTCCATTTTATCCATAAGTGCTTCAACCGGTACGTGCGGGTCGTCTCTGTGGATGAGGTAAAGGTCGAAATAGTCAACGCCGACGCGGTCAAGGCTGTACATAAGGTCTTCCTGGATGAAAGTGGGGCTTACGCGAACAAATTCTTCGTGAAGGTGGCCTTTTCTGTCGATAAGGCAGTTGCAGCATTTATCGGAGATCATGATGTCTTCTCTTTTTACTTTGGTGCTGCGGAGCCAGCGGTCAAGAATTTCTTCGGATTTTGCAATGCCGTTGCCTTTTCCGTAATAACGGCCGGTGTCGATCATGGTGCCACCTTTTTCAACATAAAGGTCCATCATTTTGTGTGCTTCTTCTTCAGCATCAAGAGAGAACCATGCGGTACCGAAAATGAGCTTCGGGACGGGTTTGTCAAGTCCTCGTACGTTAATGTACTCCATTTGTTTAAATTCCTTTCTGAAAAATTTTATATCGATCGATTTTCTGCGTTTATAAAATAACACATCTGAAACGTAAATTTCAATAATATTTCAGATATTTCAGAAATAATTCTAAACTTTGTAAGAATTGTACATAATTTTGTAAAAATACTGTTTATTTTGTTGATATTTGCCTTGCACTTTTTTCACAGGTAAAGCGTAAATTCCCGAAATTTCTGAAATTTTTGGCTTTATTTTTTCAAAAAAATGTGTTAAGATTTCAGTATAATAAAGTATGAACTAAAAAAGAGGCAATAAAAATGCAGGTAACTCAAAAGGAAATAGCTAAATACGCAGGCGTTTCCTGTGCAACAGTTTCGAGGGACTTCAATAATCCGGAGCTTGTAAAGCCGCATCTTGTAAATAAGGTATATAAAGCGATGCATGAACTTGGCGTTGAAATAAACGGTTCCGAAATTTCGGAAGAAAAGCGAAACAGCGTTCTTGTTGTGGTAAACGATTTTACTTATTCCCTTTTTGCTTCCCTTATTTCCGGCGTTGCCGAAGCTCTTAACCGTGAACATCTTACTATGGTTCTTTGCAACAGCGGCAGCGACGTTTCCGTTGAAAAGGAATACGTAATGATGGCCTGCCGCGAAGGATATGTCGGAATAATTTTTGTAACAGCTCTCGATACTCCGGAATACCGCAGTATGCTCAGCGAAATTTCCATTCCGGTAGTTATGCTTAACCGTAAAATAGACGGAATAAATTATGATTCCGTTCAG
>JAZQDJ010000143.1:0-1836 GCA_045546735.1 Lachnospiraceae bacterium
ATGATCACCTATCTATGTTGCAAAAGAATATAAGAAAGCCATCACAGTTCTGTGATGGCTCAGTTTGTCGAAAAAGCTCAGCGAAAGCTGGGCTTTTTGCTTTAAATGTGGTATAATGGACTTGGTGATAGAAATGTTGGAAAAGAACGTACAAAACAGAAACCAAGTTGAGATCATATGCATAGAAGATTTAGTGCCGCAGGAACATCTGCTGCGCAAAATCGAGAGAGCGGTAGACTTTAAGAAAATCTACGATTTTGTAGAGGATTTGTATTGTACCGACAACGGCAGACCGAGCATAGACCCGGTGATTCTGTTCAAGATGGTTCTCATTCAACATCTTTACGGCATACGTTCACTGCGCCGTGTGGCAGAAGAAGTGTCGTTAAATATCGCTTACCGTTGGTTTTTAGGCTACGCGATTAATGAGCCGACGCCGCATTTTTCCACATTGAGCTATAATTTCCGCCATCGCTTTAACGAAGAAACCGTTGACAAGATATTCAACTGGATACTTGACGAAATCGCAAATGAGGGCTATCTGAATCCGGAAGCGGTATTCATCGACGGTACACACATCAAAGCGAACGCCAACAAAAACAAGAAAATCAAGGAACAAGTGCCTGTTGCGGCCAAAAGATACGCGGAAGAACTGCTTGAAGAAATCAACGCAGACCGTGAAGCACACGGCAAAAAGCCATTTGATGATGAACAAAATCCGCCTAAATCTAAGAATCAACAAAAGAAAAACAATACCTCAAAAAAGAAGCTAAAACGCCGCAAGAAAGAAGAAAAAATGAAAGAGGTCACCAAAAGCACGACCGATCCCGAAAGCGGACTGTTCGTAAAAGGCGAACACAAGAGGCAGTTCGCGTATGAAGCGCATACAGCCTGCGAGAAAAATGGTTATGTGGTAGGCGTAGAAGTAACTCCCGGCAATGTTCATGACAGCGTAGCTTTTGATGATGTATATGACGAAGTAGTAGAAAAGTATCCCGAAGTAGAAACAATCGTAGCAGACAGCGCATACAAAACACCGCACATTTGCAAGAAGGTATTTGACGACGGCAGAGTATTGTCTACCGCCTACAAAAGACCGATGACAAAGAAGGGCAATCACCCATGGAATGAATATGTTTACGATGAGTTTTATGACGCGGTGATTTGTCCTGAAAACCAGATGCTGAAATATTCCACAACAAACCGCGACGGATATCGTGAATACAAAAGCGACTCGCATATATGTATGAATTGCCCGACAAGACATCTTTGCACAACTTCAAAGGATTGCGTAAAAATCGCGACCAAGCATATCTGGCACGACTATGTGGAGCTTGCCGAGGATATTAGACATACACCCGAATACGCGGAGTTGTACAAAGAACGAAAAGAGAAAATCGAGAGAGTATTCGCGGACGCAAAAGAAAAACACGCAATGCGTTACACTCCGTACAGAGGCTTGACAGCAGTGAGAAATTGGGTCAAGCTTAAGTTTGCTGCCATGAATCTGAAAAAATTCGCGATTCATAAGGATTATGATAGAAAACGGAAGAAATACTATGATAAATATTCTTCTGTATTTTTGTGTTTGACAATTTTGATTTTGAAACAATTAAAACCCGAAATCCACTTTGCCTGAATTTCGGGTTTTTCTACAGACTGAAACCGGCTCGATATTTTCGAGCCGGTTTTTTTATACTATTCTATGATAAAAGACTTTAAAACAGATGTCGATGGAAAATTCCGCAGAACAAGGCGGAGGACACAGGAATCCTGACGGATTCCGAGGACGACAACGCAGTTATGCGGAATTTTACAAAGTCGGATCGTAGCCAT
>JAZQDJ010000144.1:0-23081 GCA_045546735.1 Lachnospiraceae bacterium
TCTGTAGAATCTGCAATCAAATCTCTTGTTACGAGGGAATATTTCATTCCGACATGTCCCATTGCAATACCGTCACAAACAGCAATTGCAGGGAAAACAACAGGAACACCACCTGCTTCTGCGACACCGAGTTTCACTGCATCTACGATTTTATCGAGGTTCATATGACCCGGTACGATTTCGTTATATGAACTGACAATACCTACAAGCGGTTTGTCCATTTCTTCTGCTGTCATTCCAAGCGCATTTAAGAGCGATCTGTGCGGCGCCTGTTTCATTCCTTTTTTGATGTTATCACTTTTCATTTTTCTGCCTCCTGTATGTTATGAGATTCTCTCACAGATCAAATCGCCCATCGCGCATGTTCCGACCTGTGTCACTGCTTTTTTACCTTCTTCGTCCTGCGGCATAATATCAATCGTACGATATCCGTCCGTAAGTACCTGTGCCACGGCTTTATCAATCGCATCCGCTTCTTCATCTAAATCGAACGTGTAACGGAGCATCATCGATGCAGAAAGAATCGTTGCAATCGGATTTGCAATGCCTTTGCCTGCGATATCCGGTGCCGAACCGCCACTCGGCTCATAAAGACCGAATTTCGTATCATTTAAACTTGCTGATGCCAGCATTCCGATGGAACCTGTAACCATACTTGCTTCATCGGATAAAATATCACCAAACATATTCTCTGTTAAAATCACATCAAACTGTGCAGGATCTTTTACAAGCTGCATTGCACAGTTGTCAACAAGCATATGCTCCAGTGTTACATCCGGATAATCCTGTGCCACTTCCTCGACTACTTTTCTCCAAAGTCTGGAAGAATCAAGAACGTTCGCTTTATCAACGCTCGTCACTTTCTGACGGCGTTTTCTTGCTATATCAAAACCTTTGATTGCAATTCTGCGAATTTCACTCTCTGAATATGTAAGTGTATCAATAGCTTTGAGCTGTCCGTCTTCTTCAAATGTTTTTCTCTCACCGAAGTAAAGACCGCCTGTAAGCTCACGCATAATCATCATGTCAAAACCTTTTTCACTAATTTCCGTCTTAAGCGGACATGCAGCTGCAAGTTCTTCATAAAGTACCGCAGGACGGAGATTTGCAAATAAATTCAATGCCTTACGAATTTTCAAAAGCCCTGCTTCCGGCCGTTTTTCCGGCGGAAGTTTGTACCATGGGGAAGTCTGTGTATTTCCGCCGATGGAACCCATAAGTACCGCATCTGCAGCCTTTGCCGTAGCAATCGCTTCATCTGTCAGCGGAACTCCGTGTACATCGATGGATGCACCGCCCATTAAAATATCCTCAAAATTTATGTCATGTCCGTAAACAGAAGCAACTTTCTCCAATACTTTCTTTGCCTCTGCCACGACCTCCGGTCCGATTCCGTCGCCCGGAATACATACTACATTCATATTCATGATAAAATCCTCCTGATTTTGATTTTCACTAGACCTTAGTTTACATGAAAACCATGTTATTATCAATCCTTTTTATAGCAAAAGAACTTATTATAACTTTTATGTATAACGGTTATGATGTAAGGTTATCTTGTCCTGCCAAATAATTGATAAATTGCTGTGCCGTACGGCCGGAAATGCCGCCATGCTGCAATTCCCATGCATTTGCCTTAAGGTTTAATTCCTTCTCATCCATCTCAATACCGTTTCTCTTTGCCAGTTCATTTACAATACCGAAGTACTCTTTCTGGGATGGCTTTGAATAATTGATTGTCACACCGAAACGATGTACCAGCGAAAGTTTCTCTTCCATCGTATCCGAACGATGCATTCCGTTTGAATGCTCCATATCGTTACGGTCACTCCAATTTTCCTTAATGAGATGACGGCGGTTTGAAGTTGCATAAATCAAAATATTATCCGGTTTTGTTTCCACGCCGCCTTCGATCACGGCTTTTAAGAACTTATATTCAATCTCAAACTCTTCAAATGAAAGGTCGTCCATATAAATGATGAATTTATAATTTCTGTTTTTTATCTGTGCAATCACACTCGAAAGATCTTTAAACTGATGTTTATAAATCTCAATCATACGAAGTCCGCGGTCATAATATTCATTTACAATTGCCTTGATACTTGTGGATTTACCGGTTCCGCTGTCGCCGAACAAAAGAACATTGTTTGCCTTTTTGCCCAATACAAACGCCTCGGTATTGTCCACCAATTTCTTTTTCTGGATTTCGTAGCCGATCAGGTCATCGAGTTTTACCTGGTCCATGTTGTTAATCGGACGGAAAATAACCTTTCCGCCTTCTCTCTCATCTTCCAGACGGAATGCCTTGTTTAAGCCGAACATTCCGACTCCGTAATCCTTGTAAAAAGAAGTTACAGCCTCAAAAAACATTTGCTCACTTTCCGCATGTTCTAACTTTTCACTGAGTTGCTGTACTTTTTCACTGACATTTTTATTGTACATAAACTCGCTTTTTCCAATCGCCTTATAGTCCGACAAAATAGAAAAACAGTGGATACCCAGTTCTTTTTCAATCTTTGAAAAATCATAGAAAAACAGGTTATAGAACACATAAAAATCCTGCATCGCAAACCTATTTACACTCCCGTCATTTGCTCCTACCTTTTCACAGGTTAAACTGAACGGATTTTCATTGGTAATTAGCAAAAACGCCAAATAATTATGCCACAGATTTTTATCAAATCCATAGTCTGTTGCCACTTCCAAAATACGTTTAACCTGCGTATAAATATCCTGAATCAACTCGTCTTTTTCCGCCGTCTTATGATCAAAACGGCGGAAAATATCACCAAGTTTCATCAGGATACTGTCTTTATTCATATTTCCGTATAATATTAATTTTGAAATCTCTCTATACATAAATTAGCGGATCTCCTCACCCGGTTTTTTCTTTTTCTTCTTGTCTTCATACATACGCTCATCCGCCTCTTTCATAAGAGCCGCAAAATCGTATCCTTTATCTCCGTAAACAACACCGGCTGCAATTACACACTCAATGCCGTCTTCCAATGTATTTAAACGAGCAAGTTCCGCTTCCCAGCGTGCCTTCAGCTGCGCCACCTCTGCCTCTGTCACATTGCAGGCAATCATAAGGAACTCATCACCACCCATACGATAACCGTGAACCGTGCTGCTTGTCACTTTACGGATACTGTCAGCCCCTTTGATAATCAGCTTATCTCCTGCTTCATGTCCATAAGTATCATTCATCTTCTTTAAGTTATTTACGTCAAAGTTGAAAATACCGATAGAATCCAGATTCCGGTAATCACTCTCCAGCATCGCCAGATATTTGCCTTTGTTATACATTCCGGTCAGTCCGTCATGTTCACTGTCATAAATCAATTTCTCACGCATCATGCTGTTTTCAATATAAAGACGAATCACGGAAAGAAGCGTCTCCTCTCCCATGGATTCTTTATCCATCTTGTCATTTTCGACAAAAAAGAGCGCATACTTCTGCTCAGAAACATCACCTTTACAAAGCGAATATACTTTACTTTCATCTGCAATTCCTGCAAGAGTCAACGCTTCATGCATCGCTTGTGCGAAATCATTTACCGCAAGTTCATCACCGCTTACAAACGAAAACGCCTTTAACGCCTCTTCATCTGCTGCAATACGCGCATTGCTGTAATTACCGTTTTTCTTATTAAACGTAATCATCTCAACATGCGAATCTCTTAAAAGCACAAAAAACATCTCTTCTGTTTTAAAGAAATCTGCAAGCATCGGAAGAAGCTCATAATATGTACTTGAAAGTTTCTCTAAAATTGCAGTCTGGAATCCTGCAAGTTTCTTAAAGAACGACATATACTTTGTAACATCACGATTGAGTTTCATATATTCTGTAATATCTGTCAAATGATGCACCATATAGGCTTTATCATCCACAATGCGCATAGATTCCACTTTATAAAAATTATGTGTTTCAAGATCAATGGTTTCCCATTCTGTTACTTTTGCACCATCCGCAATAACAGGACAATCTCCCAACCAGAAAAAAGCATCTTCTGCCTTCTCTCCTTCCGGATTACGTCCGTAAACTTTTTCAAAAAAACAGTCCGCATAAGCAACATCTCCTGTTGCCTCATCTATTGCAAGTGTTCCTCCGATACGGTCTGTAACACAGTTTAAAATCTGATCCTTCAGTGCCATATATGCCTCCTACTCAATCGTTAAAATGCTGGAAAATCCTGTCATTTCAAATACTTCCATCACGACATCATTCACGTTTTTTACAACCATATTTCCGCCGACACGATTCATACTTTTCTGCGCCTGCAAAATAACACGGAGCCCGGAACTGGCTACATAGCCACAATCTGCCATATCAATTTCCAATTCCTTGATATCTCCCTGAATCTCTTTTTCAAAAACAGCTGTAAGGTCCGGAGCCGCCGTTGTATCAAGTCGTCCGTCGAGTATTATCCATTTCTTTGTTCCTTCGCTTTTTACATCGATTTTCATAATCTTTCCTCCCGGTTATTCCCATGATTTTACTAATGTTATTTTATTTTTATGTTCTTCGTAGCAATATTCCACACTATCCATGCTTTGTTTTACCATCCAGATGCCAAGACCGCCGATTTGACGTTCCTCTGCCGAAAGCGTAATATCCGGATCTTCTTTTTCAAGCGGATTAAACTCTTTGCCCGAATCCTCAATCTTCAGCGTCATGACGTTCTCTTCTGCCGTTATGTCCATCTCACAATTCCCTCCGGATTCGTGATAGGCATAATTTACAATATTAACAAATATTTCTTCCACAGAAATGCAGATCTGCGTAATCGTCTTCATCGGACATCCGGCTCTTTCCAGTACTTCTTCCAAAAAAGCAATTACCGTATCAAGCTTGTCCAGTTTTGCACTGACCACTAATTTTTTGTTTCTTTGCTCCATAAAATCACCCTTTACAATCCCCTGATAAACTTAAGTGACTTTTCCGCCGCAGCAAGATCTCTCATCTCAATAAGAACACTTGCCTTCGGAAAATAAGTTTCATAATAATATTTAAAATATTTCCAATCTATCTTGCCTTCCCCAAGTGCAAGATGCAAATCATCCACCAAATCGTTATCATTAATATGAACATGTTTGATGTACGGCGCCAAAGCCTTTACCCATGCTTCAATCCGCATTTCATCACCAAACGCATGTGCATGCGCATAATCAAAGCATACACCGAAATTAGCATATGAACAAAGTCTCTGTGCCAGTTTTTCTAATAATTCATATGACATATCAAACATATTCTCAATATATATATTTATGTCACTGTATTTCTCTAACTTCTCTTTCCAATATTGCCCGCTTCTTTCAACCCAATTATCACAATAATAGTCCACTGTAAAATTCGGGACAAAATTCGTATGGAAAACAACTGCATTTGCACCGATTTTACGTGCAATTTTAAGACTTTGCTCTATACGCAGGTCGGAAACTGCAACAATTTTCGGATCATCAGAAAACGGCGTAACATCTAAAAATGCACCGTGCATTGTACAATCCTTTGGCAGTTCCTCCTGCCCCGAATATGCACAAACAATCTCATTTACCAGCATTTCATCATCTAAAACAGAAGGCAAATAAAAATCATTATACTCAAAACCACAATCATATTGTTTTGTCAACATTATACTTTTTTCCATTTGTTCCCGATCCGGAACGATTAACAAACGTTCAATTTTCATTCAGTACCTCTTTCTTTATCGCTGTTACAGAATAAACAAAAACGCCTTTTGATTTCCCTTTTAACGGAATTTCACCAATTTCTTCAACTTCAATGCGGTCTTTGACACGTTCATATACCATATCACTGATCAGCACCTGTCCTTTTTTTGCATTTGACTCCAGTCTTGCAGCCGTATTTACCGTATCGCCAATCGCCGTATAATCCATACGGAACTGACAACCGACATTACCGACAACAGCCTCACCGCAGTTGACACCGACTCCAAAACCGACGGTTCTGCCGAATTTCTCAAGCAACTCTTTCTCAAGCGCAGCTCCGCCTTCTACAATATCCATCGCCGCACAAACTGCTTTAAACGTATAATCCTCCAAATCAAACGGTGCATTAAACACGGCCATCGTCGCATCACCGACAAACTTATCAAGTGTTCCTTTATTTTTAAAGATTGCATTTGTCGTCAAATCAAGGTAACGGTTTAAAATTGCCACAACCTCTTCCGGCGTAAGCACCTCGGACATCGTTGTAAATCCGCGGATATCAACAAATAACACAGCAATATCTCTGTTTTCACCGCCAAGCTGTATTTTAAAGTCACCCTTCGAGGCAATTTCCTCTACTACTTCAGGAGCAACATACTTTTTAAATGCAGCAATTACTTTTCGCTGTCTGATTTTCTCTGCTATATATCCGAGACACAGGCAATATATGTAGGCAATCACAAGCACAATAGGCAAATATAAAAGATGTATACAATAATGATAATTGTTAAGTAAAACACCTGCTCCGATATAAGCTCCGATACTGATAAAAAGCAAAATAGTTGAAAGCCAGATTTTTCTTTTCTTAAAAATAAAATAAACAAAGGCTCCGACCAGCCCGGTCAACAATGCTGTCAGATACGGATCGGCATTTACAGAAAACCGGTTTTGAAACAGGGACTGCAAAATATTTGCATGAATCTCTACTCCGTACATTTGACTGTTTCCGCCATTCGGTACCTGAAAATTATCCTGCATTCCTGTTGCATATGCGCCAATCAGGACAATGCTTCCGGAAAAAGCCGCAGGATCAATTTTCCCTTCCAGAACATCCACAAATGACAGGCATTCATAATCTCCCGGTTTTCCCGAATAATTAATTAACGTTTTTCCGTATTTATCTACAATAGCAAGTCCTGCCTGATATCCCGTCTTACGACAATACGCTTCAAATATTTCACGCGAAAATACAGAAACCGTGTCTCCGTTTATCTCTTCACTGATTCTCACGCGGCGCACAACGCCGTCACTGTCCTGAGAAACATTTGTAAACCCTTGCGTAGTTGCAGCGGCAAGTTCATCATAAGGCATGAGATAACTGTCAATCGGATACATCAAAAGACCGTCCGGTCCGATTTCACTCTTTTCTTTGTACACAAATTGCGAAGCAACTACTACATTTCCGCTTTCTTCGCATTGCTTGGCAAAGGCACTGTCGCCCGCTTCATCCACTTGTCCCGAAAATAAAACATCGATTCCGATGACAACCGGACTCTTATCCGGCTCAGTATTAAGCTGTGCTATAAGATCAGCATAACGTTGTCTTGACCATGTATTTACCGGTCCGAGCTGTTCAAGTGTCCTCTCATCGATACCGATAATCTTGATTTTATGGTCGATACCTCTCGGAGACTGATATATTGCATCCTTTAACAGATAATCAAGTGATGAAAATACATTTGTAACTGTCAAAAGAAAAATTAAAACAAACACAACTGCTGATTCTGCAATATCCCGCCAACATTGTTTTTTATCCATATTTCCCCCTGTATACACAACTATTTACGGCTCAGACAAACCATCGTAATATCATCTGCCTGACTGACTCCGTCAGCAAATTCATCTACTTTCTCGTAAATCCGCTTCATAAATGTATTAGTTGTATCAATCTCATGACGATGCGCATTTAATGCTTCCGCAAGACGTTCTTCGCCAAACAACTCATTGTCGGAATTTAACGCTTCCGTCACACCGTCTGTATAAAGATAAATGACATCACCTTTTTCAAGCATTATTTTCTGTTCCTGATAAGGAACATCTTCCATCATTCCAAACACAAGATTTGCCTTCGGTTTCAGCATTGTGAACTCCCCACTGTTTTTCATCAAAAACGGCGGATTATGTCCCGCATTGACAAACTTTACTTCATTTGTAGCAAGATCGAGTACACAAATAAATGCTGTTACAAACATGCCTTCCTCATTTTTATAACAAAGTTGGTTATTTACACGGAAAGCCACCTCATCCAGCGGAAGACCGAGGGATGCATAGTTTTTAATATGAATTTTTGCCATACTCATAAAAAGTGCCGCCGGAACACCTTTTCCCGACACATCTGCAATCGCAAAACAAAGATGAGACTCATCGATCATAAATACATCATAAAAATCTCCGCCGACTTCTTTTGCCGGGCGCATATCCGCAGTGATGTAAACATCTTTCAGCGTATTAAAAGATGAAAAATCATTTTCTAGACATCCCACCTGGATTTTTGTTGCAATGGCAAGTTCTGATTTAATTCTTTCTTGTTCCGCCACTAATTTTTCTGTCTTGCGGTATAACATGTTCATAAACATGCCATATATCTTTTTATTGCGGTTTGCAACTTCGAAGAACAGATTTTTGGAAATATTGGCACATACAACGCGGTCTGTCGCACGAACAGTCGCACCGCGCGTATCATCATTAATCAGACCGAGTTCTCCGATAAAATCTCCTTTACCGAGTCTGTTTACGCACTCGCCCTCTCCGTTTAACACATCTGTATGTCCTTCTGTAATAATATACATTCCGTCATCAGGCTGCGCACCGTATGTTACGATATCCTCACCGGCTTCAAAAACCACTTCCTGCATGGCTTCAAGTAAAAGGCGCGTACTCTCAGGTATTTCTCCTTCCGCTTTTACACGAAAAAAGTCCTGAACTGTCGGAATTGTCCGAAGTAATTCTACGTTCATCTGTTCTGTCCTCAATTCATTTATTTCCAATTAATGGTCGTGTCCGCCGTAATCGGCGTTGTAAAATCAAAATCCCAGGAACCTGATTCTGCCGGCATAAGTGTAGGCTGCACCGCACAAGCACCTGCTGCAACGGACTGTGTTGCAAAAGTAACTCCGTCACACATAAACGTAACTGTATACGTTGCAATATCTGCCGGGGGATTAGAAGGAGTCTGTGGTTCTTCCTCCTGTGATTCCTCTTCCGATTCCTCTTCTGATTCTTCTTCTGATTCTTCTTCCGGTTCCTCTTCTGATTCTTCTTCCGGTTTCTCTTCCGGTTCCTTCTCGCTATTTCCAACCTCTTCCTCAATATCGCCATCCGTCATGGTGGCTAAAATATCACTCAGTTCTTCTTCTGAAATCGTAATCACCAATCCGTCTTTTACAAGTCCGAGAAGTGTTTTTATTGCCTGGACCGAAAGTTCTTCATACTTGATATCTGTTATACCGTCCAAATAATCGGTATTTGTATCATCCTCAAAAATAATAGTCTCTTTTCCGAATTCCACCATCCGCGGATCTGCCTTTGTACCGTCTTTATACACGAGCTGCGTCTCTACTTTTCCGTCAAATACCGAAACCTTCGTAAAAAGCGTCCCATCTTCATCATAGTAAATTGCTACACGGAAGGTCGTACCGCGCACTGACATCGACGCATTCTGCGTATGCACTTCATAAGATGAATCTGTCGAAAGAGGCGAACGGATTTCATTTATAATCGCTCCTTCTTTCAGTTCGATGGTAGTTTTGGAATTCGAATCATTCCCTGTTGCCTGAAGTGCGAAACGCGTGTTTTCTTCTACATACACATATTTATCCTCATCCAGTTTTAAAGTCATAAGACCTTCTTTTAAATAAACCTCATCACCGGATGCTAAAACCATATTCGGATAAATATCAATTTCTCCCGTTTCCTCACGGGTTACTGTCGCCGTTCCGTCAAGTTCATAAATTTTAACTACACGATATGCTTCCTCTTTATTTAATAACAAGATTAAAAGCACAACAATCACAGCTATTGCGATAGAAGCGCCGATGATAATCCATTTCTTTTTTGAATTTTTCTCCATTTTTCTGCTCCTATCTTATTTAATTTGACTGAAATGTATATGGACCGTCACTTGCCACATAGAATATGACTCCGCCCGCATAACTGGTTGTATCACCTGCTACAGTCCATGTTCCGTCCCCGAAATTGTACGGTGTTCCTTTGAAAAGATTTACTGTCTGACCGCTCGGAACCGTTCCGTCCTCCATCCATTCCGGTGCCAAATAGAACGTAATAACCTTTGCATTACCCGCTGCATCTTCTGCTCTGAGAACATATTTCTCCTTCCTATCAGATACAACAAGATTTGCTGTTGCTTTTCCGTCTGCAACGTCAATTGTCATGCTATTTAATGTTACACTCGCTAAATTATCATCCGTAACAGTAACGGCCATAGCTTTTTTATAATATGTCTTACCGGACGAAGCATTCTTTATCTTAGGCTTGTCTTTATCAATCTTAATATCCGGAAGCTGAGCTTTTTCCGTAATCTGTCCTGTCGAATCCTTTTGCAGATAAACAGACGGCTCTTCTATGCTCTTTGTATATGTAACAGAATCTGAGAATTCATCATCCAGCGACTTCGCAATCGAATAACCGAAAGCAGGCGTCACCTTGACATCGGATGTATAAAAACCATTGTCACCGGCCGTTCCGTCAAACGAGTAAAATTCACCTGAAGGAACAGAAATGCTCGGCTTTCTTTCAACAACAACTTCACTTGAAACTTTAAATGTTTCGTACACCGTTCCGTCCGGCGCACTACACTCCAATGTAAGCGTACCACTGTGCGTCGATGCGGACATACCGGTATTCATTGTAATCGTAATCTCAGCCATATTTCCCGGCTCTATCGTGACATTCGAAGAATTTGTAATTATTTCCGAACCGAATGTTGTACGGAACATAGTATCCCATTCTCCACCTGAAGAAAAGGACACAGTTGTATCAAAATCACCGTTATTCGTTACTTGGAAGGTTGCTGTTTCTTTTGTCTGATAGCCGACAGGCTGAGAATCAAAAGACAATTTGTTTTTATTAATACTCACAGAATAAAGATCTTTAATTGTTTCACCGCTCAAAGAATATTCCGGCAAAGGATATTTTATTCCATCCTTCCAAACATACAGTCCTGCTTGACCGCTTGACATAATCGTTGTTTCATCTTCTACAACAATGCGGAATTTATCATCAATATTTCCGTCACCGTTAAAATTTACTGCATCACTGACATTAAGATACGTTGTCGAACTATCCAGTGTCGAAAAGCCATATGTATTAACCGTCAATGTTCCGACTGCCATATCACCTTCCGTAATTATCTGTCCGCTTCCTGCTCTTGATATATCCAATACTCCGTAGGAGGAACCGTTATACGCCTTAAGCATTCCGCCTGAACTTACAATCAAATTGGATACATATCCTTTATTTTCAAGCTCTCCGTCCGACAAACGCATTTCGCTCGTAATATTTCCGCTGTTTTGAATGGTAGATCCGGATTTATATCCATAAATCGAACCGTTCATTGTCGAACCGGATGGAATAATCAAATACAAATTCGATCCAGACCCAAAATATACGCTCCCGTTTACCGTAATACCCTCATCAAACTGAAGCGTTCCTCCATATTCGATTTCATATGAATCTTCCCCTGCATCTGCCTGCGTAAGCAAAATGGTTTCCCCCGAAATTACCATTGCCGCCCGGGCCTGCGCCGGAAACATTTGCGTAAAAATCAAACATGACATAATAATTGCCAGTAATTTTTTTACTCTCCTTTGCATAGTATCCTCCTTTTATCACAATCACAAAAATTTTACCTTATTCCATGAACATGTGTCAACTTTTCTTGCACTAAAATATAGTTTTATGCTACTCTTTTTCTATGAGAACAAAAAATATATTTTCGTATTTGATTTTATTCATATGCCTTGTGATTTTAGAGCTCGGACTTCTCACGGCAGTTTTCTGTATTCCGCAAAAATATATCCGTGAAAATGTGCAGGATTCCGCCGTATATCTGTGCCAAAAAGCACCTTTTTTTCATCTGTCAAAAACCGACGTTTCTTCCAGAATCGACCGATACGCCGATTCCATCTTGTTAAATATTGCATGGTCGGCCGACAGCGAAAATCCGTTTGTTTCTGCCCTATGCAGTTCTTATTATTCCAACGAATATGAAAATGAAAATACGAATCTGCTATATGCCGTTACACAAAATACCCGGCCGACATATGAATATATGCGTTATTGGCACGGAAGCCTTGTTATCTTGCGACCGCTGCTCATCTTCTTTTCCCTTCCGGAAATATATATTTTATGCGCTGTTACACTTTTTGTTTTTATGGGGATTGCAGCATACAGTATTTATCGCAGCTGCGGCAAAATAATGTTTTGGGGTTTTCTTGGTTCTGCGCTTCTTTGTTCCATTTGGTATGTACCTTTTTCTTTGGAGTATATACCGACGTTTTTGATTGCTTTTGCTTCCGTTCCTGCTGTTGTAACTTTACACAAAAAGTCACCTGCAAAATTAGGTTTTCTCTTTTTTATACTCGGTAACCTGACTGCGTATACTGATTTTTTAACAACAGAAACGCTTACTTGTCTTCTTCCGTTACTTTTAGCTGTGTACCTGCAGCAGGAAACAAATGGGAACCCATTTAAATCTTGTATCAAAAACGGATTCATATGGTTTTCAGCTTATAGCATAACATGGATTTCAAAGTGGATTTTATATTCTGCCTTTACCGGCAAAAACGGATTAAATGATGCTCTGACACAAACTGCATACAGAACCGGCGGAGAAGTTGTTGCAGACGGACTGGTTGCCCAGATTTTCGGCGCACTTGTGCGAAATCTCCGTTGCCTGTTTCCGTTTTCCTTAATAAAAGAACCCGGCGGAACGGTTATTGCCGTCATCATTTTGCTTGTTATCGGAATGTTGTTTTTTCTTGTTAAAAAACAAAAAAATATGCCTTCGATTGTACCTGTTTTATGGTTCATCGGAAGCATCCCTTATATAAGATATGCAATTTTGTCAAATCATGCGTTTATACATTACTTTTTTACATACCGTGCACAGTTTGTATCTGTCTTTTGCCTGTTTTTAATATTTTACTTCGGAACAGATACTGAGTTTATAAAAAAGGAATGGAAAAAAATAAACGGAGTATCGCGCTAAACGATACTCCGTTTCTGATTGTCATAAATTATTCTGCATCCGGCTTTTCAACCTGGGCAATTGCAGATTTGTTCATCGGAATACGACAGTTTTTGTTGTTACCAAATTCAACGATAACCATGTTTTCTTCATCATCAATATCAATGATGACACCATAGAAACCGCTGTTTGTAAGAACACTGTCACCGACTGCCATAGATGCGTACATCGCATTTAATCTCTTCTGCTCTTTTTTCTGCGGACGTGAAAGGAAGAACCAGAAGATAAAAAAGATAAAAATCAAGTATCCTACCATGAAAATTCCTGAGCCTGTCTGTCCTGCAGCATCTGTTGCCTGCTGTGTTAATAAAATTCCCATATCAAAACCTCCGTTTAGTTTCTTTTTTCATACTAGAAGATATCATACACAAATTATGGAAGTTGTGCAAGTAAAACCTTTATAAACTATTCTCCTGCAGCCATGCTGTCAAGCATCTCTTTTTTATATGCCGCAAATCTTCCTTCGTCAAGTGCTGTTCTTATATCTTCCATCATGTGATTATAAAAATACAGATTGTGTAAAACGCAAAGTCTCATACCAAGCATTTCTTTTGCCTTGAGAAGATGACGGATATATGCACGATTGTAACGCTTACAAGCCGGACATTGACATCCTTCTTCAATCGGACGGGTATCCAGTTCATATTTTGCATTAAACAAATTAATCTTGCCGTGTTTCGTATATAAATGACCATGGCGGCCGTTTCTGGACGGATAAACACAATCAAAAAAGTCAATTCCGCGGTCAACCGCCTCCAAGATATTTGCAGGAGTACCTACTCCCATCAGATATCGTGGTTTTTCCTTAGGAAGGTAAGGAGCTGTCTCCTCAATTACATAATACATCTCTTCATGTGTCTCACCGACAGCAAGACCACCGAGTGCATATCCCTGCAAATCAAACTCCGCAATGCGTTTTGCGTGCTCTACACGGATGTCTTTATAAACTGCCCCCTGATTAATACCGAAAAGCCACTGTTGTTTGTTAATTGTATCTTCCAGTGTATTTAGACGCGTCATTTCCTTTTTACACCGCTCCAGCCATCTCGTTGTTCGATCCACCGAATTTTTTACATAATTGTAATCTGCTTTACTCGGCGGACACTCATCAAATGCCATCGCAATCGTCGATGCAAGATGTGACTGTATCTGCATGCTTTCTTCCGGTCCCATAAATATTTTACGGCCGTCTATATGTGAATTGAAATATACGCCCTCTTCTTTAATCTTACGAAGTCCCGCAAGAGAAAACACCTGAAACCCGCCGGAATCCGTCAAAATCGGCTTGTCCCACACCATAAATTTATGCAAGCCTCCGAGCTTGTGAACCACTTCATCTCCCGGTCGCACATGTAAATGATAGGTGTTAGAAAGCTGAATTTGCGTACCGATAGCCTCCAAATCCTCTGTCCCAACTGCGCCTTTAATCGCTGCAATTGTTCCGACATTCATAAACACCGGTGTCTGTACAACGCCGTGAGGCGTCACACATTCTCCCTGTCTGGCATTGCCCTCTTGTTTTATTACTTTAAACATAAATTGTCCTCATTTCTCTTTATTGATCCTTGAGCCGCATTGTAAATTCTTCCAATGTCAAATCATTCTCAAACATATATTTCGCAGCCATTTTCCCTACATATCGAAAATGCCACGGTTCAAAACTGATACCTGTAATATCTTCTTTTCCGTCCGGATAGCGAAGAATAAATCCGTATTCATAACTATGATTTGCCAGCCACTGTCCTTCTTTTGTCTCTGCAAACCCCTGTGTCAGCGTTGTATAACTGTTTGAAGTAATATCAAGCGCCAATCCGACCTGATGCTCTGATGCTCCGGGAATCGTAACCGCCTGCGCTGTCGTCCGATACGCTTCGAGATATGACATTTTCTTTCGCATATATCCTTTTATCTTACGGTTAAATAAATAAATCTGTCTTTCATAATCGCGATACGGCGAGCGGATGACAAGTGTTACACCGGCCTTTTGTGCCGCCTGCATCATCTGCTGAAGTTCCGGAATAATACGCTCATCACACTTCATACTACCTTTGATAGTCGCCAACGTAAACTCATAAGATTCCGGTATCGGATGCTGTTTATTAATCAACATAATTTTCCAATCATTTAAATCAAAATCCGAAACAGAAATAGTTTCGTCCTCTGATACATTCTCCGATTCATCTACCTCTGATGAATCAAACTCCATAACGTCATCAATCGTAAACACTTCCTCTTGCTGTGCATCTGCATGTTCTAAAAGCTCTGCATCCGCCAGTTCTTCCTCCGTAAAATGTGATGACTCTGCACCTGTACCATCGTCTAATTTTGTATATATAAAACTATTGCTTATCAAAAACACAAGAAACACGCAAATCACACATAGTATTTTGCGTATATTAAGCCATTTTTTCATCTTCTGTCCACCTTATTACAAGCATGTCAAAATCCCTATAAATCATACCATATCAAAATACGCTTTGCAAACATAAGACTCTTAGAGTATAATAAAAACGTTGATTTTATATACATATTTTGGAGGTATATTATGGCAGGTTCCATATTCGGAAAACATTTTACAATACAGACATTCGGCGAATCGCACGGCGAAGGGCTCGGAGTTGTCGTGGACGGCTGTCCTGCAGGACTTTCGCTTTCTACTGAAGATATCCAGTTTTATTTAAACAGACGAAAACCCGGCCAGACGAAATTTGCCACTCCTCGAAAAGAAGGCGATGAAGTTGAAATTCTTTCCGGTGTGTTTGAAGGCAAAACAACAGGTACACCGATTGCACTTCTTGTGCGAAATACTTCGCAGCGTTCCGGTGATTATTCAGAAATTGCATCTTACTACAGACCTGGACACGCAGACTACACCTTTGATGAAAAATACGGATTCCGTGATTATCGCGGAGGCGGACGTTCTTCGGGACGCGAGACTATCGGACGCGTGGCAGCAGGCGCCATTGCACTGAAAATATTAAAAGAACTTGGTATTGAAATCTGCGCCTATACAAAATCTATCGGACCTGTTTCCATCGATTATGACAGATTTGATGCGGATGCCATTTTAAGCACTCCGACTTGTATGCCTGATACTGTTGCATCTGCTTCTGCCGAAACTTACCTTGAAGAATGCATGAAATCACTTGACTCTTCCGGCGGCGTAATCGAATGCATCGCAAAAGGCGTTCCGGCCGGTGTCGGCGAACCTGTTTTTGACAAACTTGATGCCTGTCTCGGAAAAGCAATTATGTCTATCGGAAGTGTAAAAGCTTTTGAAATCGGTGACGGTATCGCCGTTGCAGCAATGAAAGGTTCAGAAAACAATGATTCGTTTGTTATGAAGGACAATGCCGTGACAAAGGCAACAAACCACAGCGGCGGAATTTTGGGCGGCATAAGTGATGGAAACGACATTATTCTTCGTGCGTACATCAAACCGACACCATCTATCTTCAAAGAGCAAAATACCGTAAATAAAAACGGTGAAAATATTTCTGTTCAAATCAAAGGGCGTCATGATCCTGTGATTGTTCCGCGTGCGGTTGTTGTCGTGGAAGCCATGACTGCACTTACCATTGTTGATTTAATGTTGGAAAATGCGACAGCAAAATTGGATAATTTAAAAAAGATTTATGAGTAAACTCATTAAATTAACCCCGCTTATACCTTTTGGCATAAGCGGGGTTTTATGTTACCCGGGTTAATTTACTTGTTTTTATTCCTTTTCCTATAGATTCATATCTTCTATTACTTTATATCTGTAATTATTTTGCTCTATTTCCTATATACAAAATGCATTTGGACTATATATCTGTAAAATAATTTTAAAAGAAAGTTTTGCAATTTACATAACTCTCTTTCCTTCTCTTAATCTGCTGATTTTATCAGATAAATTCATAGAAACACACATTTTTAGCTGAAATCTTCTTTAAAAAACACCTATAAATACATTCTTTTTCTTAATTCTATAGGAATCCCCCGAAAAACCGCATATTCCCATCGAGAAACAACATATTTCTAAGAAAAACACAGTCCATTAATCCACTCTGATTGCGGTCGCACCTTTCACCGTATCAAATGCAGCAAACTCTATAATTTCCTCAAGCAAAGAGTCATAAAGGAACACATTTACTCCATCATGCTCCATGGAATAGTTCGCGCCGTCCATATACAGTCCTGCCACAGCATTTCCATCCTCATCGAGTCCATAAGAAAGTTTATATACATGACCGTCATCAAGCACATACTCCTGTTCATAAGGTCCTGTCACCTGCACCCCTTCTGCCACAGGCTTTCCGTTCTCTAAAAGCACAAGATAGCACCACGGCCCGGCCATGTCATAATCCGGCGTAATACCGAGCGCTGCCAGCACAGACTTTTCTTCTTCGTCAAACGCTATTACATCCGTATTTTCCAGTGCAAACATGGTCACCCATTCTTTTCCCTGCATTGTTTCAAAATACGTCTGCATATCGGAAAGACCGATTTGGACACACTTATCCTTTTTATGATAAAAATATCTTCCGTCCTCATGCCACTTAACAAATGCCGGATCCTGACGTTTGTCTGTAATTTCATATCTTTCTGATAAATACTCCCCGACATAGCGGGTCACTTTTTCTGCATGAATGATATTAATATGCGCTTCACCGTCAAATACGGTATTCATGTTAAGGAACGGAATTCCCTGCTCTTTGGCATAATCTTCCACTGACAAATAAAGTTTCTGTCTGTCTGCATGACCGTTCGGTGTCTTGATTAATATTAAATCAACACCTTCACTACGTGTCAGTTCTATAATCTTATCCAACCACTCTTTTGCCATATCGCCCATCGGTTCACGCTCCGTCTGGTCAATGACATCCTGCGGAGCCCCTTCTCCGTAAGTATGCGGAACAACAAACGGTGAATAACCTCTGTAAACATTTCTTTCATCCCAGAACGAACTCATCACTTTATGTTTATCAAGCATATTCCATGTATCATGATATTTGACAAGTTCAAAATAAAATGCACCGCGTTCACCTTCCGGCACAGAAGCCCGGATTGCCTGAATTTTATTTAAATTCCAAGGGAGATCATCAAGATTGATATGGGTTGCCCCTTCTTTTTCATATTCATTACCGTACATCGTAAACACATCAAGCACAATTGCTTTTGGATTCTGATGCGCAAGTGCCTCTTTGATGTAATAATAAGAAATCCACATCGGCTGCTCATTTGCCGCGAAATCATACGACGTCATTCCAAACTCTTCAAAAAGCACGTTCGGTGCAATCGCAGCATAAAGCTGACTGGAACCGACAAACACAAAATCAAGGCTGTTATCCGGTTCCTGATAAAAACCTTTTACTTTTGATGTTACATCATATTCAAGTTCTACACGCTTATCCTTCAGCACCTCTGTCACAACAACAAACAAAACGGCAAATATCAGAAGAAAGCTTGTAAACCGAAGAAAAATTGTTCTTTTTTTCATAGTCCGCTCCTCCTAAAATCCACCATAAATAAACTGTGCCGCATCATAACCCGGTCCATATATTCCGAAGATAAGAATCGCAAAGATTGCAAGATACAAAACTATATACCGGAATACAATTCCCTGCTTTGCAAACGCCTTCCGCACGGACATCTTCTGCTGCATAATTTCAACAACTAAAATAACAAGTCCGCCAAACATTAGCATCCAGAAATTTTTCGCATCAAGTCCAAGCATATAAAGGGAACCATCCCATAAAATCCACGGGTTAAAGGTTGTCACACTGCTCTTTATCATCGCAAATGACTGTGTCAGCGTCGTAGCCCTGAAAAAGAACCACGAAAATGCAATGAGCCCAAACGTGTATAAACTCTTAAACAACTTATGTGAAAAGGACTGTCTGTCCACATGCAATATTTTTACAAAGAAATCTCGTACCGGTTTTAAAAGGTCGCCGAAAATTTGATAAAACGCCTGCAAAAGTCCCCAAAGGAAAAAAGTTCCGCCGATTCCATGCCAGATACCGCTGACAAAAAATACAATAATAATATTCAAATATTTGCGTATTCTCCCCTTACGGTTTCCGCCGAGCGGAATATACACATAGTCACGCAGCCATCCGCCGAGTGTCATATGCCAACGGCGCCAAAATTCCTGAATCGTTCCGGAAAAGTAAGGCTGCTCAAAGTTCTCAGCTAGTTTAATGCCGAACATCTCAGATGCACCTTTTACAATACAGACACAGCCGTTAAAATCCGCATAAAGCTGAATACTATACAAAAGTACCGCTACAATCATATACATTCCCGGGTAATTTTGATACTCTCCGTACAAACGGTTTACCATGATATTGGCACGGTCTGCCACTACAAGTTTCTGGAAATATCCCCAAATCATCAGCTCAAAACCGCCGACAAACATCGCATAATCAAATTTATGAGGACGTGAAATTTCTTTCCCAAGCTGTGCAAAGCGCGGAATCGGTCCCTGAATGATCTGCGGGAAGTACGTGATATATAATAAGTATTTAAAGAAATTCTGCTCTGTTTCACACACACCTCTTCGCACATCCGTCATATAAGCAATGATTTGAAGTGTATAGAACGAAATTCCGACAGGCATCAGCCATGCAAATCGGTCGATTTTTAAATAAGACGCAATAAATGATCCGCTCGATGCAACTTTCAAACCGACCAAAAGTCCTGCATTAAACAAAATCACAAGCCAATACAACACTTTTGAAGATTTAAAATACCTCGCCCACGCATATGAAGTTATTGCACTTGCAAGTACAAATACAACAAGTTTCGGGGCTCCGAAACAATAAAAAAACATACCCGAAAGGAGCAGCCAAATCCACTGCCCCTTACCCGGTATGTTATAATATACAACTAATGTAATCGCTAAAAAGAGTAAAAAAATACCCGAAATAAAATCCATGAATCAAACCTTACCTTATAATGTTTCGTATGTCTTACGGATTTCTTTGATAAAATCCTGACTATTACATACTATAACATCTTTTAACGAAGTAATCAATGCAAGGTCTTTTGTCATTCTTCCGCTCTCAATTGTCTGAAGCGTTGCTTTTTCAAGCTTATCTGCAAATTCTTGAAGTTCCTGATTGCCATCGAGTTCACCACGTTTACGAAGTGCTCCTGTCCATGCAAAAATAGTTGCCACAGAGTTTGTAGAAGTCTCTTCTCCTGCTAAATGTTTGTAATAATGTCTCTGTACCGTTCCGTGTGCTGCTTCATACTCATAAACACCGGATGGGGAAACAAGTACGGAAGTCATCATAGCAAGTGAACCAAACGCACTGGAAACCATATCTGACATCACATCACCGTCATAGTTCTTACAAGCCCAGATAAAGCCGCCTTTTGCCTTCATGACACGTGCTACAGCATCATCAATCAAAGTATAGAAATACTCGATACCTGCGGCCTCAAATTTCTCTTTATACTCCGCATCATAGATTTCCTGGAAAATATCTTTGAAATTATGATCATATTTCTTTGAAATCGTATCTTTTGTTGCAAACCAAAGATCCTGCTTTGTATCAAGCGCATAATTAAAACAGGCTTTTGCAAAACTGCTGATAGACGCATCCGTATTGTGAATACCTTGTAAGATACCGCCATCTTTAAAGTTATGAATCAGCTCACGGATTTCTGTTCCATCTTCTGCTGTAAATACAAGTTCCGCCTTTCCTGCACCCGGAACTTTAATCTCCGTATTTTTGTAAACATCCCCATACGCATGTCTTGCAAGCGTAATCGGTTTTTCCCAATTGCGTACGCACGGCTCAATACCTTTTACAATAATCGGTGCACGGAAAACTGTTCCGTCAAGTGTCGCACGGATGGTACCGTTAGGGCTCTTCCACATTTCTTTTAAGTTATACTCTGTCATACGTGCTGCATTCGGTGTGATTGTTGCACATTTAACAGCAACACCGTATTTCTGTGTCGCAAGAGCTGAATCCATCGTCACCTGATCATTTGTCTCATTACGATATTCGAGTCCAAGATCATAGTACTCTGTCTTTAAATCAACGTACGGACAAATAAGCTCATCCTTAATCATTTTCCAGAGAATTCTGGTCATTTCATCTCCGTCCATCTCTACGAGTGGCGTTGTCATCTGAATTTTAGCCATGTTTGTGTCTCCTTTTACTTTATTTCTTTTCTTCCTGATCAAACATTTCGATCAGACCGTTTTTTAACATATTGTCATATGCATTCATCATGTGAAGATTCGCCAATTTTTCGGCTTTATCTGCATCCCCTGCTTTGATTGCCTCCATAATATCACGATGCTCATGATTGGATGCTTTTCCACGCTTCTCACTGGATAACGTCATGCGGCGGATACGGTACACATATTGATGAAAATCACGCAGTTGATGCTCAAGCATCTTGCTGTTACAGGATTCGTATAAAATCTCATGAAACCGGTTATCCATCTGCGCCATCTGATCGAAATGCCCTTTACTCTCATGAAACTCAGAAAGATATACGTTTTCCTCCATCTCATTCATCTGCTCCGACGTAATATGCTCCGTCGCCCATCTGGCGCAAAGACCTTCAAGCAAAGAACGGATCATGTAAATATCCTTCACATCCTTTTGCGTAATACCGGTCACATATGTTCCTTTGTTCGGAACCATTTTCAGAAGCCCCTCGAGTTCTAACTGACGAAACGCCTCACGCACAGGAGTCCTGGAAACGCCCAGTTCCTCACCGATTGTCGCCTCGCGGAGTTCTTCACCCTGTTTATATTTCCCATTCAGGATGTCTTCTCTGATTTTGTGAAATACACGACCTCTCAAAGAAAACTTATCTGATACTTCAGCTTTCAGATTATAGTCTGCCATAAAGAAGCCTCCCTACTTCGTCACTTCTTCATAAGAAATGCCGACGCGTGCGCATGCGTTTTTAAACTCATTTACAAGTTCCTCTTCCGTAAGCACTGTCACACGTCCGCCTTCATACTCTGCATCTACCCACTTTTTCAGTTCCGCAATGACTGCATCACTCTTCTTAAACTGTCTGTCTTTCGGAAGTTTAAAGAAGGTATTAAGCCAATGTGCAATTCCTGCAAGTCCTGAAGTGTTTGATACCGCACAAAGTACCGGACGTTTTAAAAACTTCTCCGTATCAAATATATTATATATCTCTTCATTTTTCAATAATCCGTCTGCATGAATTCCTGCTCTGGTTACATTAAAGTTTTTGCCGACAAACGGGGTACGCGGCGGAATCTTATATCCGATTTCTTTTTCAAAATACTCTGCAAGCTCTGTAATTACTGTTGTATCCATTCCGTTTAAATGACCTTTGAGCTGCGCATATTCAAATACCATCGCTTCAAGAGGTGTATTTCCGGTTCTCTCGCCGATACCAAACAAGGATGTGTTAATACCTGCACAACCATAAAGCCATGCTGTCGTAGAATTGACAACCGCTTTGTAGAAGTCATTGTGTCCGTGCCATTCGATAAGCGAATGCGGAACACCGGCATGTGTATGAATCGCATAAATAATACCCTGCACGCTTCGGGGAATAACTGCACCCGGATAATTAACACCATATCCCATCGTATCGCAGGCACGCACCTTGATAGGAATCTTATATTCTTCCATCAATTTCATAAGTTCCAAACAAAACGGAACTACATATCCGTAAATATCTGCTCTCGTAATATCCTCAAGATGACATCTTACGCTGATACCTTCCTCAAGGCAATCACGCACAACAGACAAATAATGCTCCATCGCCTGTCTTCTTGTCATTTTCATTTTCAAAAAAATATGATAATCGGAACAGCTGACAAGAATGCCCGTCTCTTTCATTCCGATTTCTTTTACAAGTTTAAAATCCTCTTTATTTGCACGAATCCAGCTCGTCACTTCCGGAAATTCATAACCGCACTCCATACATTTATAAACTGCATCGCGGTCTTTTTTACTATATAAGAAAAATTCACTCGCACGGATCATACCATTCGGGCCGCCAAGTTTGTGCAAATAATCATAAATTGTTACAATCTGCTCTGTCGAATAAGTCGGATCGTAGCCATGTCGTTCTGTGAGCC
>JAZQDJ010000145.1:0-2061 GCA_045546735.1 Lachnospiraceae bacterium
CAATTTTCTGTAATCCTTCTTTAATTTTCTGTTCCATGATTTTATCTCCGTTTCTTATATTAGTTCATAGCCAACTCATTCGTTAATGTCAAAATCTGTTCCGCGTACTTTGCACGTTTCTTTGCTGTAATCTTCTTGTACATCGGATATGATGTACCTACCATTATCATCCCAAGAATTCCAATAACAATACCCTGCACAAATAACTGTTCACTCCAAACCAAACAGCAGCTCATTCCTGCTCCAAGCACTAACGCACCCAAGATACCATTTACAAGCGATGCAACCATCCCCGGTCTCTCTGCCTTTCTATCAAGTTTTCTTAATGTTTCCATTTTATCCTCTTCTTTCGGAAGATATTTTTTTCTGATTGCCTCTACTTCTTTCTGTTCTGCTGCTGAATAAGTATATTCAAAATTTTCTGACATGGTTTTATTCCTCTCTTTTCGTTTTTCTGTTTTTTGTTTTGTTGTCCTGTCGATGGTATGAATATATATCCTCAGTTTTAAACATTTGTTTTTGAAATGTTAATGTTTTGTTAAATGTATAAAAATATCCGGCGAAATTACCTTTTATAATCTCACCGGACACATTATTTTCATCCATTAAAATTTTCTATTTTCCACAAACCCGTTCAATTTTATCCGCCGCACCGTTCGCACCGGAACAGTGTTTGAATCCTTCAGCTATCTTCTCTGCATTTTCACGATAAGCACTATCGCCAAGTACCAGCTCAACAGCATTTCGAATAGCTGTGATATCTGTCTTCTCTAATTTCATACCGGCGTGAAGCTGTAACACGCGTTCCGCTACTCCACCCTGTTCGGAAGTCTGTGGCAACATCACAAGCGGTACTCCGAAGTAAAGACTTTCACTTACGCTATTCATTCCACAGTGGGAAACAAAAACGTCCGCCTCTTTCAACACCGCAATCTGGTCAACCTGTGGAAACACAGAAATATTCTCCGGCAAGGATCCGAAATCTTCCAAAGACACTAAACTACCAACTGACATAATCACCTGATATTCCGTACTCGCCAACGCCGCAATAAACCTCTTATACAAAGGCATCATATCGTTATTAACCGTGCCCATAGAAATGTAAATCAGCTTCTCTCCGGTTTTTGCAATCTCTTCCGTTGCCGGTCGGATAGATGGTCCTACGAACGCATATTTATCTGAAAAAGTTTCTGCACATGGTTGGAACTCCGGCGATGTATATACAACGGTGTGTGTATTATCATCGTTTTGAATAATATCCAGAACATTTTTTACCGGATAGCCCGCATTCTGTAAACGCTTAATATCTTTTGTAATTTTCGGCATGGAAAACAACATACCAAACAATTGGCCAATGCTTTGCTTCATGATTTTCGCAGAGTGCTGGTTAAAGGCAAATGTCGTGGTTGAGGATACGAACGGAATACCCCGCTTCATCGCAACCGCCTTCCCCCATACCGCCATAGAATCTGCCACAATACAATCCGGTTTCAATCGTTCCATATCTGCACAGACCTTAGCATCAAGTGCCAAAGTTGTATCTACCAAAATCTGCGTAGAAAACGCCAGGTCTTTGCCCACGCGAACTGCATCCTTCGGTGTCAGTTTCTGTTCCATATCATAGTCGTCACAAGAAACAAATGTCGCACCTGTGGCTTCAATTTTTTGGCGCAGTATTTCATAAGAATAGTACCACACCTGATGTCCTCTGGAAATCAATTCACGCACAACATTAAGTGTCGGGTTCGTATGGCCGTGCGCCGGAATACAAAAGAAAACAATTTTACTCATAACCTACCCCTTCTCTCATTCTTCTATTTCCGAAAAGATTCTACTGATATATTCCTGCTGCATTGATTTTGGCAAAATCGCGATACCTCTTTTTTCATCACCAAGAACCAAGATTTCATTTCCCGGTTGAAGGTCAAATAATTCTCTTGCTTCCTTCGGGATAACAAACTGTCCTTTTTCTCCTATTTTTACCATCCACGCATATCTTCCATCTTTAAATTCCATTATTCTATCTCCTGCATTAAGTATGATTATTCATACCAATCATAC
>JAZQDJ010000146.1:0-4021 GCA_045546735.1 Lachnospiraceae bacterium
TAGGTGCTTTTTATCAGCCGTCGGCGGTTTATATTAATATTTCCGCATTACAAACGCTTCCGGAACGTGAGTTTTTGGCGGGCTTAGGTGAGGTTGTAAAGCATGGATTTATTCTAGACCGTGCGTATCATACGTTTTTAAAAGAAAATACGGCTAAAATTTCTGCAAAGGATCCGAAAGTACTTCGTTCCATGATTTATCAAAGTCTTTGCATTAAGCGAGGTGTGGTAGAGCGTGATCCGAAGGAAAAGGGAGAGCGCGCTTTGCTTAATTTCGGTCATACTATCGGTCATGCGGTAGAAAAGTTAAATCATTTTACATTGCTTCACGGTGAATGTGTATCCGTTGGAATTGTGGCTGCGGCAGAGATTTCCGTAATGCGTGGTTCTCTTACCAAAGAAGAAGCGGAGGAAGTGAAGTCACTTCTTTTGAAGTTGGGGATGATGACCGAAGTTCCTGCCTTAAATAAAGAAGAGCTTCTTGCGGTTTGTCATCGTGATAAAAAAGCAGACGGTGCCAAGATTAAGTTTGTTTTATTGTCGGAAATCGGTCATGCATTTTTAGACCCGGAAGTGACGGATGAAGAATTATGGGCCGGATTTCAAGCAATTGTAAAGAAGTAGGGGGAAGGTATGGAACGTAAGACTTTTTTGCGTGATTGTATTTTTCATATGGTGTTGCTTATTGTTATTCTGGTAGTGGATCAACTGACCAAATGGTGGGCCCGTACCACATTGCCGGGAGCGCCGATTGTCGTTTGGAAGGATGTTTTTTCTTTTCGTTTGATTTATAATACCGGAGCTTCTTTCGGTATATTTCAAGGAAAGACATTGGCACTTACTATTTTTTCCATTGTCGGTATGCTTGCGATTGCCGGATTTTATTTCTGGCTTCCGAAGGAAAAGAAGATGCGTCCGATGCGTCTGACGCTGACTGCGATTGTGGCAGGCGGTATCGGTAATATTATCGACCGGATTTGGATGGGAAAGGTCACCGATATGATTTCCTTTGATTTAATCAATTTTCCGGTGTTTAATGTGGCGGATATCGGTGTTACCTGCGGCGCAATTGCCATGTGTGCACTTTGGATTTTTTATTACAAAGACGAGGATTTTAACAAATGGAAGAAATCAAATTCATAGCCACGGAATCCGATGCCGGGCTTCGTTTGGATAAATGTATTGCCGTGAATCATCCGGAGGTTTCCCGTTCTTATGTGCAGAAGCTGATTGAGAGCGGAGGAGCATGGATTAATGGGAATACGGGACGTTGCAAGGATTTTGTGAGAGAAGGCGATGAAGTTAAAGTACTGATTCCGGCACCGGAAGGTCTGGAAGTGGATGCAGAAGATATTCCGTTAGATATTGTATATGAAGATGATGATGTAATTGTAGTGAATAAACCGAAAGGGATGGTCGTACATCCGGCTGCGGGACATTATACAGGGACTTTGGTAAACGGTTTGTTGCACCATTGTAAAGGCTCTTTGTCGGGAATCAACGGGATTTTACGTCCGGGTATCGTACATCGAATCGATAAGGACACAACCGGAATAATTGTTGCATGTAAAAATGATATTGCGCATCGTAATTTGGCGGAGCAGTTTAAAGAGCATACGATTACCAGACGGTATGAGGCATTGGTATACGGTACCTTTAAGGAACCGGAGGGACGTGTAGAATCTTTCATCAGCCGAAATCCGGATGAACGTATGAAAATGATGGTAAATCCGCTCCGGGGGAAATATGCGGCGACCAATTACCGGGTGAAAGAGCAGTTTGGGACGAAATATTCTCATATCGTATGCCAGCTGGAAACCGGAAGAACCCATCAAATTCGTGTTCATATGACCAGCCTGGGGCACCCGCTGTTGGGGGATACGGTATACGGTTCCAAAAAGGACCCGTTTCAGTTGACCGGTCAAACATTACATGCGGGGGTGTTGGGATTTCAACATCCGACCACAGGAGAGTATATGGAGTTTTCCACCGAACTTCCCGAGTATTTTAGGGAACTGATGCAAAAGTTTCGAAATCAATACGGTTCGGTTGAATTCGGATGAAACAGGTCTATTCTTTGTAAGAGGAAGGAGTTTACGACATATGAAACGAAATGCCGTAACGAATTTAATAGAATGGAAAGAAAGCGGAACTACGGTTCCGTTTTTGTTGGTTGGAACTAAAGGAACCGGCAAAACTTATCTGGCAATGGAGTTTGCAACTGCATATTATCCGCAATTCTTATATGTGAATTTTGAATTGAATAAGAGTGCAAAATGTTTTTTTGAGGAAAAATTGAGCGTGGGCGACTCGCTTTCTGAGGTAATTGCAGCATATTTCCAAATGGATGAGCGGTACTTGTCGGAATTGATTGTCATATTGGATGAGATTTCGTATTGTCCGATGCTTTGGACGGCCTTAACTCAACCGGTGACAATACCGTTACTTGTGATTTGCGGCCTTTTACCGTCGGAGACAGATATCATTTCATCCTCTACAAACAGTTCTTCGGAAGAAATTGTTGAAAAATCGATTGAGAATATATTTTGGATATGTCGACTGTTTCCACTGGGCTTTGATGAATTTTTATCGGCTGTCGGAAGCGATTGGTACATTGATATTATTCAGGGACACTTTCAAAATATAAAACCAGTGCCGGATATTGTGCATCAGGAACTGTTAGCATTATTTGAGGAATTTCTGATTGTCGGCGGAATGCCGGCGGCGGTAAATGAATATATTTCGTCAAAATCGATTTACAATGTAAGCGAAGTTCATTCTATGGTAAAATGCCGGATGCAGTCGGTATTGGATGCGTTATATGAAGAAAAAGACTCCGGAAAGGGAGCACAAGTGCTTCAGGTTTTGCCGGATCAATTAAAAAAAGAAAATAAAAAATTTCGTTTTAATCTGATTCGAAAAGGAGTTACTTATTCATTATATAAAGAGAGTATTGACGCGTTAGTGCAATGTGGAATGGTACTTCGAATAAATGAGCAGAAAAAAGAGTCTCATTTCAAATTGTATTTACCGGATGTGGGGATGCTGTCCTCAGCTTTTTGCGGAGAGGATAGTGAGGAGATAAAAAAAGCTTTATTAGAAAACTATGTGATGCAGACTTTGGTAGCGAGCGGAATCGATTCCCTTTGTTTTTGGGAATCGGAAGCACAGGCAAAAGTAGATTTCATACTTGTAAGAAATAACTGTGAGACACCGGTAGAACTTAGAACTTCAATAGGTGGGAAGGCGAAAAGTATTGCGTCATACCAGGCGGCAAACGGAAAATCCGGAGAACATTATTATCGTTTTGGATTTGAAAATTTTTATTCTACATCTGTATTAACACAAATCCCGTATTATGCGGTTTTTTGTATCAAATAAAATAAACGCCCTTTTTTGACAAATAATTTAATTTGTACTTGCATTTTGAATTCTAATGTGGTAGAATTGTACTACACCGTCGCTCAAAAGATATTTTGAGAACACCGGACAGATAAAAACGCAATGACACAGGTGTAGAATTAGGTGTAAAGGGGTTGAAATTCATGGGTGATATTCGATTACATGAAGGTGAATTAAATATCATGGAATTACTTTGGTCCAATAAGGTACTGGCAGCCAAAGACATTGCAAAAATAATTAAAGAATATGTCGGCTGGGAAAAGAACACTACATATACGGTTATTAACCGCTTGATTGAGAAGGGAGCGGTACGTAGAGAAGATCCGGGTTTTATATGTAAGGCTTTGGTTTCAAAGAGAACAGTACAGAACATTGAGACAAAAGCATTGTTGGACAAAGTATATAACGGTTCCTTAAATAATTTTTTGGTAGAGTATCTGAAGAATCAGTTACTGACACCAACCGATGTAATGGAACTGGAACGCATTATCAGCGATTATAAAATGTAAATTCTATTATTTTTTTTCGCGTAGTGTAACTGCATTTTTTGCACTACGTCGTCTTTCTTCCTCAATATCTGCGTAGTGCTTACGTGTGGTATTTACATCTTTGTGACCGAG
>JAZQDJ010000147.1:0-1849 GCA_045546735.1 Lachnospiraceae bacterium
ACATCAAGGTGGAGCCGGAGTATTTTTACTATGCCTGTGACAAACTCGGAATGCTTGTGATGCAGGATATGGTCAATAACGGTTCGTATTCTTTTGTGCGTGATACAGCACTTCCGAATGTCGGTTTTAAGAAACGCAGTGACAGGAATATGAACCGCTCGAAAAAGGTTCGTGAGGTGTTTGGCTTACATACAAAGGAGACAATAGAACATTTGTATAATCATCCGTGTATCGTGGCTTATACGATTTTTAATGAGGGCTGGGGGCAGTTTTGCGCGGATGAGATGTATGACATGGTAAAGGGCCTTGATGCAACAAGGTTAGTCGATGCTACTTCCGGATGGTTTGCACAGGAAAAGAACGATTTTGACAGTGAGCATATCTATTTCAGATTGAGAAAGCTTTGCCCGAAGGATAGGCCGTTGTTTATTTCCGAGTGCGGCGGATATCAATATATGATAAAAGATCATTTCTTCGGTGAGAAGGAATACGGATACGGCGCATGTAAGGACAGCGGTCAGCTGACTGCGCGCATTGAGGAAATGTATGAAAAGATGATTTTGCCGTATATTGCAGACGGTGTGTGCGGGTGCATTTACACACAGCTTTCCGATGTTGAGGGTGAGATTAACGGAATGTATACATATGACCGCAAAATCTGCAAAGTAGATAAAAAACGCATGCAGGCAGTGGCAGAAAAATTAGGGGATAAAAAATTTTACAAAAAATAGGATTTTTTCGAGTGCTGAGTCGTGTATAGGGTGAAGGAGGGCGAGAAATGAACATACAACAGATCTTTGAGCGTCAGCACCGCCGTGTGTACCGCATCGCTATGATGATGCTGCAAAACAGCGCGGATGCAGAAGACGCAGTTCAGAATGTGTTTCTGAAATTTGTGGAAAAAGGACAGGAATTTCATGACGAAGAACATGAAAATGCATGGTTTATTACAGTGACAAAAAATTATTGTAAGGATCAGCTTAAGAGCAGTTGGAAGAAGCAGGTGGATTTCGGAGAGATTCCCGAGACAGCATCGCCGGAAGCGGATGATGATGACAACTTATTACCTTACATAATGAAGCTGAAAGATAAGTACAGGGAAGTGCTTTATCTTTACTATTATGAAGAATATTCCGTCAGGGAAATGGCCCGGATTCTCGGGCGCGGTGAGAGTACGTTGCAGACACAGTTGTCGGCCGCGCGGGGGAAACTGAAGAAGATGTTGGAAAAGGAGGGCAAGGGATATGGAAGATAAGAAGATTAGTGAATCTTTGGATAGATTAAATCCGACGCAGGAACAGTCCGAGCGTATGTGGGAGCGTCTGTCGGCAGCGATGGAAGAACGTGAAACTGCAGAGAAAACAGTGAGTATAGAACAGGCACAAAAAAGAAGGAAAAAGAAAAAAGGTGTTATATATCATTTTGCGCAGGCAGCGGCGGCGATTGCAATTTTGTTTGTGCTTGCAGCGGCAGCAAACAGTATGACAGGCGGTAAAGTATATGCGGCAATTAAAGAGTTTTTGACTTTCGGTCAGAGCAGACAGGATGTGGCGGGAAATATTGCAGATATCCAAAAACGCCATACAGAAATATATGCACCGGAAATTTTCAGTTGTGACGGCGAGATTATGGTATTTGGCGCACTTAGAGGACTTATTGTTTACGATATGCAGCAGGCAAAGGTTGCAGCGACAATTGATACGCAGGAAATTGACTGCGTGTACTACAACAGTGACAGCAAGCATACGCGTGTGATAAGAGAAGACGATAAACTCATTGTGTTTAATATGCTTGGCGGGGAGAAAGCCGAGGGTAACTATTATGTGTTTGATTTGTCAAGGGTAAGTGG
>JAZQDJ010000148.1:0-23506 GCA_045546735.1 Lachnospiraceae bacterium
GGGAACCGTATCCGTAACTCTTGCAAACGAGCGTCTCAAATTGTATGCAGGTGATGTAATCGGGATTATTGATTTATACACCAATATCCACTCCTGCACGTATGTCGCTGAGGATAATGTTGTCGTAGATTCTTATCCATACAAATCTTTAGACAGCCTGCACAATATTTTCGAAGAAGATACATCTTTCTGCAAAAATTTTGCGCAATCAGCACTTAAACAATTTTTCCTGATTGCAGATTTTTGTAACCGCAACTATTCCGCTTGTGACTCACTTTATTCCACTCTTATGGAATATCACCGCGATTACACAAAGCTGTGTAAACAATATCAAATTCCGATGAAAAACCTTCCCGGATTAGAACTGATTCAGCCACTTGTGCTTGATGTAAAGCCGGATGCATATATTCCGTCCTATTACAAAGATTTGCAAAAAATATGTACTGACAAGCAGGCTCAAACACTGTTTTATCAGCATGGTTTTCTTTCCGGTTTCGCCTTCCGCGCAAGCCAGGACATCCATCAATATTTAAATGCCTGCGACGAAATGGACGATTACAAATCCAGATTATGCCATCTTTTAATCAACGAAGACAAAATCGACATTTTAGACTTATATACTTTGCTCCTTGCAAGTATCGCCGGCAAAAAGGGAGACACGGTTCCTCTTCTTGGTACGATAAGCAAAATGTTTATCCGTGCCAAAAATATGGGCTTTATTTCCAACGAATTACATCAGCAGCGTCTTAATGAATATCGCGAGCTGTCTCAAAGTCTGGAAGCGTCCGCTTCCGCCGAACAGGAATCAGAAGCTGCGCAGATACAACATCAGATTTGTGAGCAAAAAATCTGCAACTCCCTGTCTGTCATTTTAGACTACGCAGACATGGAACCGGAATTCAAGTCCGAATTTACGAAAGCAGTCAACACATATATAGACATCGTAGACAAAACATCGGTTTCGTCGGAGCTTTCATCGCTGCGCGCCACTTTGACACAGGCATTTTTTGACTTATACAAGAAGACATTTTTCGTAAGTCTTGAGCAACCAAATATGCCTGACGCTGTCAAAATGTTTTTATATTTCGGCTATGTCGACGAACATTTATGCGGCGTGGAAAATGCGATTCATTTGAACAAATTGCTGGGTTCTTATCGCTCTGATCCTGCCAACAGAATCTATCTTTTTTATGACTGGCTTATGCTTATATATAACGGACAGAAACAGCCTCGCCGTGATGAATTCGACCAAGATTTTCCGGCCCATATACAGACTATGGTTAACGACGGTAAAATCACAAAAGCAGATGCTGCAGAATGTATGAACAATCCAAAGCTCAAAGTTATTTTTGAACTTGATAATATGTTTATGACAGGCGTTAAGATGACCTATGGCCGGCTCCAGACCTATTGTCCTCTTTTGTCCGAACACGATTTTCTGAAAACACCGGAAGAAACACTTGTCCTTCCGAAAACATTAACAGCGATTTTCAAAGAAATAACCGCGGTTGATTTTTCTGCCTTCTGCCGTGAAGTCATGTACAGCGATTCAAATCTTCCGAGCGGGCGTGAAATTGTACAGCGCGAAATCCTTCCGGATATCATTTTATTACCGAACATCGGTATCCGCTCTGCACTTTGGCAGGAAATTGAAGGACGCAACCGGTCAACACCGGGCTGTATGTTATTCCCGGTATTTTGTCTGACTGACTTAAAGCAGCTGGCACTTCGTCTGACCGGTGAATTCCGCTGGGAAATGTGCAAACGCATGCAAGGAAGCCGTTGGAATGACGTTTCCAATTTGTCGCTTACAAGTGAGTATTTTGACTATTTGCAATTTTACAAAAAGAATAAAGATCTTTCTACGGAAGCCAAAGAAAAATGCCGCCAGCAGCTTGCGCGCGTCAAAAACCGTTTCCGTGAATCCTTTATTTTGGACTATATTTCTTGGATTACCTATGAGTCCAAAGGTACTCCGCACATGAACAAAGTGACACGCAAAATCTTTATGACTTATTGCCCTTTCAGTACTTCTTACCGCGAAGAATTGAAGAAAAATCCTTTCTATTCTTCTATGCTGGAAAAATATGAAAACCAAAAAACCAAAGACCTTACACGTATCCATAGTATCATCTACCGCTTACAGCGGAACAATAAAAAAGTTCCTGCAGAAATCCAATATCATCTTGAATTTCTGCAGAAGTAAGGAGATATTATGCGTTACATTTGGTTATTTATCAAAACGTTGCTACGCCTTGTGTTAAAACCTTTATCTTTTTTACCTGCAATTGTCGTTATGTATTGCATTTTAAATTTTTCCGGTCAAACAGGCGTGGACTCTGCACAGCTTAGTTATAAAGTCACCGAAAAACTTGTCCTTATTGCAAGTGATGTTACGGACAAAAACTTAACCCCGGCGGAAGTTGCCGTATATACAGAAAAATATCATTATTACGTGCGGAAACTTGCACACTTTACCGAGTATATGATTCTTGCAATCACAGTTGCTTTTCCGCTGTATGTATACGGAATGCGAGGGATTTTCCTTGTATTTTTTGCCGGCGCCTTCTGTGTCGGATTTGCATGCCTTGATGAATACAGGCAATCCTTTACGATTGGACGGACGCCTTCCAAGAAAGATGTCTTGATTGACTCCTGCGGTGTTTTTGTCGGTATTCTGATTACGCGGATTGTTGGATTTATCGGTCGAAAGACCATATTTGCACCACTTGCCAAGCAGCGATAAGATATGTTTTTACTATTTCAAATAACGCCCGATCATTCGGAAAACTGTTTTTCGATGGATGGGCGTTTTCTTTGTTTCGTATGTGATAATCAATCTATCTCCCGGATAGATTCCGTTTTGCTCATAAAGTGCAATTTTCTGCACTGCGTTTTCTACATATTCCGGGTTATCCATCATCCCGAAATGTTCCCAATAGATTTCTTTTCTTGTTTCTTTGTGCAGCGCTGTAAAGTCCGGATATACAACTCCCCACCCCTTTAATTTGATCGGATACTCATAGCGGTACGGAATCCCTTCCCTCTCAAGCATATCTGCAATAATCATCTCCGACTTGGAACGGACCCGCTCACCTTTTGCCGTGTATATTTCAGGCACATCTTCTTCAAAACCTTTTCCCTCATACGGCTGACTTTGCCATGCTTTGACATATTCCTCCAAAGGGACTTCAAGTGGTTTAATAAGCACTTTTCTCTCCTGCCTTATCGCATCATATATCTCTTCTATTTCTCTTTCCGGAACCTTTTTCAAATATCTTTCAATTGCATCCAATTCCCGCACTGCACTGACATATATCTGCTTGTCATAATCTTTCTGCGCCAATTTTTTCACCAAATTTATTTCTTTCTTTTTAAGATAAATGCCATTGAAGTCTTTTGGGTCTGTTCTGTGGTAATATTGCGTTTTCCCACCTTTATTATTGATTCTCATGGAGCCTTTCGGTGCGTGTTCCAATGCCTTTTCCTTTTCTTCTTTTACTTTTAACAGATAGTTTTTCCTTTTTTCTAACTCTTGTCTTACTTTATTCATAGAGTTCCTCCTTCTCTTCCTATAGATTTTTATTTTGGGATAAAATATAGACGTAAATTTTTTCTTGATTTTCAGATAGTTTTAAAAATGAAATGGTAGATATATGAATCAAATTTGTTTTATGTAAACCATTGTGTTTTTTAATGAATACTTTTGGGGTAAAATTAAGATTTTTTACAGATATTAGCTTTGCTTTTTAGAAATATAGAGGAAAACAGTCGAGAAAAATACAGATATATGTGTGATAAATCATTGAATATATATGAAAATGCCATGACAACCGGAAACATACATGTCGCTTAGTCCACAAAACAACGCACTTATATGCCACAAAGTCCACAGAAGCTAGCAATTCTCCTGCTCCAAAAGTCCAATGCCTTCGGAGCAGGAAATAACCATCTTATTTTGCAAGTAATAACATAATCTCGTTGGATCTTTGAACAAACTTTGTCATCGCCTCCGGTGAAAGAGGTGCGTTCTGAAGCAGTGCAAGATCATAAAGTTGCTGGCAAAGCATCATTGTATGCTCTCCGTCTTTATGTTCCATAATGTACTGCACAAGCGGATGATTTGCATTAAGCACAAGTGTTGCGCCGTCCTCAGCGCCGAACATAGCCATTCCGCCGCCGTACATTTTCATCATATCCTGCATCCGGCGGGTTTCTTCCGCAATCGTAAGCATAGATGCAATCTTCTTGTTTTTGAGTTTGTCGATTTTGACACTCATGTTCTCTTTCTTAAGCGCCTTCTTCATAGAAGCTGCAATTTCTTCTGCAATCTCTTCAAACTCTTTCTGCGCCTTCTTAGAAGTCTTTGATTTGAAAGTTTCTGTAAGGTCTGCATCAATACGCTGGAATTTTACATGCTCATTCTTGCTCTCAAGTTGAGAGACAAACGGCTGGTCAATTGAGTGTGTTAAAACAACTGCATCCATTTTTGCCTGGCGGAACATATTGATATACTGGCTCTGCTGCTGTTCATCCGTTACATAGTAGATAACTTTTTCTTTTGTCTCTTCAGAAGCTTCGTCCTCCTCTGAAACCACCTCCGCTTCAACAACATTGCCGTCTTCATCTACTGCAGACGCTTCCTCTGTATCAATCGGGTTTACCTCAAGACACTCCGGAAGCGTCATGTAAATCCCGTCAATGTTCTTAAACAAGATATAATCGTTCATCTTCTCACAGAACTTGTCATCTTTCAGACAGCCAAACTTGATAAACGGACTGATGTCATCCCAGTATTTCTCATACTCTTCTTTTTCTGTCTTGCACATTCCGGCGAGTTTATCTGCTACTTTCTTAGAAATGTACTCGGAAATCTTCTTCACAAATCCATCGTTCTGAAGCGCACTTCTTGAAACATTAAGCGGAAGATCCGGACAATCGATTACACCTTTTAAAAGCATAAGGAACTCCGGTATGACTTCTTTGATATTGTCAGCGATAAACACCTGATTGTTGTAAAGCTTGATTGTTCCCTCAATAGACTCATATTCCATATTGATTTTCGGGAAGTATAAGATACCCTTGAGATTGAACGGATAATCCATATTCAAATGTATCCAGAACAAAGGCTCTTTATAATCCATAAAGACCTTGCGATAGAAGTCCAGATAATCTTCCTTCGTGCACTCATTCGGATGTTTGGTCCAAAGCGGATGCGTCTCGTTCATAAGTTCCGGCTGTTTTTCAGCATCTGTCTCATTTGCCTTACTTACATAAATTTCCGTCGGCATAAAAGAACAGTACTTTTTGATGACTTCTTTTGCTTTATACTCATTGCAGAACTCCAAACAATCTTCATTCAGGAAAAGCGTAATCTTTGTTCCGACTTTATCATAATCGCCGTCTCCCATGTCATACTCCGTTCCGCCGTCGCACTCCCAATGAACCGGAGTTGCACCGTCTTTATAAGAGAGCGTATCAATGTGTACCTGATCCGCTACCATAAATGCCGAATAAAAGCCAAGTCCGAAATGACCGATAATCTGGTCATCGTTTGTTTTATCTTTATATTTCTCAATAAAATCCGTCGCACCGGAAAAAGCAATCTGGTTAATGTACTCTTCCACCTCTTCCGCTGTCATACCGAGACCGTTATCGATAATCTGAATCGTCTTCTCCTCAGCATTTACAATAATGTCTACGCGGTCCTTGCGGTCATCCGGCATTTCATACTCGCCCATCATTGCAAGTTTTTTCAACTTTGTGATTGCATCACATCCGTTTGAAATCAATTCACGATAAAAAATGTCGTGGTCGGAATAGAGCCACTTCTTAATAATCGGAAAAATGTTGTCGCTGTTAATGGATAAATTTCCATGTGTTTGTGCCATAAAAAATCACATTCCTTTCTTCTGAATCTTTTCACTATAAAGAATTGTAATCCCGTCCAAATGAAAAGTCAACAAAAATTAGCACTCAAATGGCTTGAGTGCTAATAATTTTATAATTACTTTATAATTGCTTTATAATTGGTTTTCAAAATAACGGTTAAACACATCAAAAAACGTTGTCGTTTTACAATCTTCTTCGTGTATAAACTGCACCTGCTCCCATAGTTCATCATTCAAATTACGGATCTGCGTCAGTACAAACTCATCATATATTGCTGAAAAGGCCTCTTCTTTGCGCTGCTCCATAATTTTTTCTTTATTCTGATCTGTCTGTTCGCGGTCCAGTGTGGAAATACATTTAATGATATAATATCCGTCTTCTGTTTCGATAATCCCGCTTACTTCTTCATTTCCGAGTTCAAAAGCAACTTCTTCATATTCCGGCGTCATCTCACCTTTGCGGAGTGATACGGTAAGCTGTCCATTCTCAGAATAACGCGCCGCCAATTCGTCAAATGACTCTCCCTCTCGCAGCATCTTCTGTATGTTTTTAATTTTATCAAATGCTGCAACGCGGCTCTCTTCCGTATACGGAATCTTTTCCCCGACACCGTTTAGCGCATATGTTTTTACAAAAATCTGACTGACCGTAACGGTTCTGGCCTCGTCATCACTGATTTCCGGATTCGTTCCTTCTATAATCTCTCCATATACTTTGTTTGCCAAAGCATACTCCCTATATAGCTTCTGTACAACTTCTTCGCTGATTCCCATCGATGAAATCTCTGTCTCATTTAACGATTCAAAATACTCTCCCGCAGCAGCAAGCACAAGCGTCTCTTCCTGCTCTGTAAGCGTAACTCCTCTTTGGCCGGCAAGCAGATTCATCGTCTTAATCTGGGCAAGACGGGCCAAAACTACATCTTTTACCTTCTTTTCCAATGTTTCATCGCCAATCTTACGTTCCCAAATCTTTATTCCGTAAATACTCTCGTACTGATTCTGCATATTGGTCAAATAAACCATCGCCTCCGCACGGCTGCATGAACTTTCGCCAATGCGGAATAATTCATCTTCTGCAAAACCTGTTGTCAAAACAACTTTCGTATTTCCGTCTTTTTTACCGCATCCGCACACGGAAAGACACAAACATATGAAAAGCACAACTATAAATCTTGTTTTCTTCATTCTCTTACTCTCTTTTCTCTTGCAAAAAACAACCTTTCATTCTACTGAATGAAAGGTTGAAAAAATCTTATTCGGTCAAGTCAACAATAATATGTCCTTTTCCGGCCGATGCAATACTTCTCAAGTCCATAGTAGACATCTCCCCTGTATTCTTTAACACAATATCCGCTTTTGCATTTGCTGCAATTGCTTTGAGGTCTACCGTCGAATACTGCGATGCATCAATGATTACACCACCGCCAACAGAAACGATTTTTTTAATTTCTAATGCTGAACGCACTGCATCCACCACCTTCCCCATTTATGTTCCTATTTTACTTTATTTTATGAACGATGTCTATATTCAATTATATTTTTTGTTTTTCATTTTATGCAAAAAATCCCTTGCCAAAGCATACTATGCTGTGCTATAATCATTTTCGGTGCTAATCCAGGGGAATAGTACAATGGTAGTGCGGCGGTCTCCAAAACCGTTAATGGGGGTTCGATCCCCTCTTCCCCTGCTGGGAAATCTCATTATGAGGTTTCCTTTTTTTGTGCTTATTTCTCCGATTTTTTCACAACTTTCTTAGAAAACCGGAAAATAGAAACATATCAGCCCTCCAAAAACTCCTTCCCCCTCTGCACGCATCAAAAAAACAGAAGACCCGGCGATCGAAATCGTCGGGCCTTCTGTTTGTGTAAAAGGGGAATTCTTCCGGAATTGCTAATTAGCAAGTCTAATCTCTTAGACTAATTGTATTATATTATGCTTTTTTGCAATTTTCTACAACTATATTGCAACAAAATAACAATATATTACTCTGATAACGCTTCTACTGCCTCTGAAACATTGGCAACACCATGAAATTTCATACCTGCTTTTTCTTCCGGCATCAGACTTTCATAATTTGAAAGCGGCAAAATACACGTATCAAACCCAAGTTTCTTTGCTTCTGCCACGCGCTGGGAGGCCATACTGACACCTCTGACCTCACCGGACAATCCTACCTCACCGAATATCACTGTCTTACCTGATATCGGTCTGTTCTTAAAGCTTGAAATCAGCGCCATAACAATGCCAAGGTCAAGTGCCGGCTCCTGAAGACGCAGACCTCCTGCCAAATTGACATAGGCATCCATTTGACCGAGATGGAGACTCAATCGTTTTTCTAAAACAGCCATGAGCAGATTTACCCTGTTAAAATCCGTTCCCGTTGTCTGACGTCGCGGAATCTGAAAATTCGAATCGCATACGAGTGCCTGAATTTCAAGCAGCATAGGACGTGTGCCTTCCATTGCACAAGCGACAACAGAACCGCTCGCCCCTTCCGGTCTTCCGTCAAGCATAAACTCTGATGGATTCTTAACTTCTACAAGACCTTCCCTGCGCATTTCAAAGACACCTATTTCATTCGTAGAACCAAAACGGTTCTTTACCCCGCGCAAGATACGGTATGACGCGTGTCTGTCTCCTTCAAAGTAAAGAACGGTATCCACCATATGCTCAAGAACTCTCGGACCTGCTACTGTTCCTTCCTTTGTCACATGACCGACAATAAAAATTGCAATTCCGAGGCTCTTTGCAAGGCGCAAAAATACTCCTGTCGCCTCGCGCACCTGCGAAACACTACCCGGTGCTGCACTGACACGCTCACAAAACATAGTCTGAATCGAATCAATCACAACAACTTCCGGCTTTTCATTGATAATCACTGTCTCAATGCTGTCAAGATCCGTCTCACAAAACAGTTTCACATCATCCGAAAATTCTCCGATACGGACTGCTCGAAGTTTGATTTGTTTTAAGGATTCTTCTCCTGATATGTATAATACTTTTCTTTTATCGTCAGAAAGTTGCTTACACATTTGTAAAAGTAAGGTGGATTTCCCAATTCCGGGATCTCCACCTACAAGTACAAGTCCACCGGGCATGATGCCTCCACCAAGCACCCTGTCAAACTCATCCATATGTGTAAAAAACTTATCATCTTCCTCCATGGAAACAGACGCAATTGTCTGCGGACGGTTGTTCTTTGCTTCTGCGCCTTTCTCTGACGCTTTCAAACCTACGCCCGACCCCGAACGAACCACTTCTTCTACCATGGTATTCCAGGCTTTACATCCGGGACATTGTCCCAGCCACTTAGAAGATTCATAGCCGCACTCCTGACAAAAATAAGCTTTTGTTATCTTTGTCTTTGCCACTTTATGCTTCTACCACCTTTACTTCCACTTCGCCTGCTGCTTCAAGCTCCACACTGATACTGAGCTTTCCGCCGAGACCTGTTTTCATAGTACCGACGCTGGCTCCTGCAACAAACACTTCATATTCTGTATCGTCGCTAAGTCCCAACGTAATCTGTGCATCACCTGCGCCCTCTACCGAGAACTGCACACCTTTCTCTGTTTCAGCAAACTGATTGACACTTGTACCCGGTACGGATTCATATAAAAACATACCGTTTTTCTCCAGTTTTGTCATCGTAGCATATGTTTTTACTTTGTAAATATCTCCGCTGCACTCATAGCCATCCACTTTTGCCTTATGAGCAAGTGCGTGATTTCCGAAGCTGAGCGTTCCGTCTGCTTCACTGCGAATTAACTGCTGAACAACTGCCATTCTTTTGTCCTCCTAATCAGGCATTTCGCGCTTCTATGCCTGTCTGTTTGTAGTAATATAATTATAGTATATTTCAGTCTATATTGCCAGTCATTTTCACTTTAAATATGACTTTATCTTTGACCACGGTTGCTGTCACCTGATCGCCTGCATGAATCTTACCGGAAAGGATTTCCTCTGCCAACAAATCTTCAACTGCCGTCTGCATGGCACGTTTAAGCGGACGCGCTCCCATCTTGATGTCACAGTACTTTTTCACAAGATAATCTTTGAGCGCAGCCGTAACTGTAAGCTGCATTCCCATCTGCTCCTTACAGCGCTTCACAAGATCGCTTGAAAGCAATGTCACAATCTGACGCAGTTCCTTCTCGGTTAATGCATGGAATACCATAATCTCATCGATACGATTGATAAACTCCGGCTTAAAGAGACGTTTCACCTCTTCCATTACACCTTCCTTCATCTTTTTATAATCCTGCTCCGGAGAAGTTTCCGTCGCGAAACCAAGATTCTTCGGATCGACAATACGCGAAGCACCTGCATTTGACGTCATGATAATTACCGTGTTTTTAAAACTGACTTTACGTCCTTTCGAATCCGTAATATGCCCGTCATCAAGCACCTGCAACAAAATATTGAATACTTCCGGATGCGCTTTTTCAATTTCATCGAACAACACTACGCTGTACGGATTGCGACGGACTTTTTCACTCAGCTGACCGCCGTCATCATGTCCGACATATCCCGGAGGCGATCCAATCATCTTCGCAACCGAATGCGACTCCATATATTCCGACATATCTACCCGGATTAAATCGTTTTGAGAACCGAACATTGCCTCTGCCAATGCTTTGGAAAGTTCTGTTTTTCCGACACCGGTCGGTCCGAGAAACAGAAATGACCCTATCGGTCTGTTCGGATCGGAAAGACCGACACGTCCGCGTCTCATCGCACGCGAAACAGCGCTCACTGCCTCTTCCTGTCCGACTACACGCTTGTGCAGCACAGACTCAAGTTTGAGAAGGCGTTCGCTTTCTTTCTCCTCCAGTTTCTTAACAGGAACTTTGGCCCACTGTGAAACTACAGTCGCAATATCCTCCTCCGTCACAATCAAACCTTTCTCTTTTTGCTTCTTTTCGTAACTGCGCAGAGCATTTTTATATTTTTTCTCAAGCGCCTTGCGCTCAACACGCTGTTCATGCGCCCCTGAAAAATCAGCAAAACGAAGTGATTGCTCAATCTGAACATCGAGCTGTTGCATCTCTTTTTCCAGCTGCATACATTTTTCAGGCACTTTAAGTCCTGCAAGCCTAAGTGCCGCAGATGCCTCATCAATCAAATCAATGGCTTTGTCCGGCAAATTTCTGTCATTGATATAGCGTTCAGACAATTTTACTGCTGCGCTGACCGCTTCATCAGAAATCGTCACCTGATGATGTTCTTCATATTTGTGGCGGATTCCTTCTATAATCCGCATTGCCTCCGACGGACTTGGTTCTTCCACCGTAATCGGCTGAAAACGGCGTTCTAACGCCGGATCTTTTTCAATGTGCTTGCGGTATTCATCTACCGTAGTTGCGCCGATCAACTGTATTTCCCCACGCGCAAGGGAAGGCTTTAAAATGCTGGACGCATCAATCGCACCTTCTGCTCCGCCGGCTCCGATAATCGTATGAATCTCATCCAAAAACAAGATGATATTCCCGTCTGCCATTACTTCTTTAATTACTTTTTTAATACGCTCCTCAAACTCACCGCGGTATTTGCTGCCCGCAACCATTCCGGACAAATCAAGCGTCATAACACGTTTATCCCGCACGGTTTCAGGCACATCGCCCGTCACAATCTTTTGAGCCAGTCCTTCTACAATTGCTGTTTTTCCGACACCCGGCTCACCAATCAGGCAAGGGTTATTTTTGGTACGTCTGCTTAAAATCTGTACAAGGCGAAGAATTTCTTTCTCACGTCCGATGACCGGATCCAGTTTCCCTTCTTTTGCCATCCTTGTCATATCCCGGCTGTACTGCTCCAAGACTTTTGTCGCTCCACCGTTTTTCTTCGGCGCCAACTGCTCTTTATAAAGCATACCGTCCATTCCCATGGCAACAAGTACATCCGCATGAAGTTTGTGCGTATTGATTCCGAGTGCCGAAATAATGCGGACTGCCACGTTATTATTTTCCTGCAAAAGGCCTAAAAGCAAATGCTCCGTTCCGATTTTCTCGCTTTTCAACCGGATTGCCTGTTGCATAGCCAACTCCAATATCATTTTTGCTTTCGGAGAGTAGCCCTCTCTTTCTTTTAATTCAAGATAGTTCGGCGGCGCAATCAACTCACGGATGAGGTCGATTACATCATCCTCCTGTACGCCCCCTTCCAAAAGCACCTTAGCTGCAATACCCGTCTGCTGCCGTATAAGCCCAAGCAAAATATGCTCTGTCCCGATATAATTCTGCCCCATGGCTCTTGCTGCTTTTGCCGCCAGTGCAAGCGCCGATTTCGCCTTATCGGTATATTCCATAGCAACATCCTCCATTGTTACAAATTAGTCTTTACATAAAGTATTAGTCATTATCGATATTTATAAACTCAAATTCAAAATCATCATCCAAATCTCCGCCCGGTTTTTCCAAAGTAAAAATCGGAACCGAAGGTCTTCTCACTTCTGTTTTCGGTGTCGGCACAACTTTAACCGGAATATTTCCCGTAATTCCGACAGCCCCTTCGACCTGGCGTGGTTTCAGTGTCACAACATGATCTGTATGCATTACCGGTCTGCTCGGTCTCGGAGCCTGAACCGGTGCTTCCGTTGTTGCTTTCTCAACCGGTTTTTCTTCCGGTTTCACTGCAGGTTTTACTGCAACTTCCTCAAATACCTCTTCCTCCTCTGCCTCATCAGCCGGCTCCGGTACAACTGTCTTTTTCATGGCCGGTTTCGGTTCCGGTTTCGGTTCAAGTTTCGGCTGTTGCTGTGTCACTTTTTTATTTATTTTCTTCGGTGTACTTTTTTTCTCATAAAGAGAATCTTCCTGCATCTCTTTATTCTTAACAATCATATTTATAATCAATACAAATGCACCGAGAAGCAAAACTGCTAAAACTGCAATTACAAGAACGGCCTGTTTTCCGAATCCGCCTTCTGCCGGAGCTGCAGCTACTGTCTTTGCTCCTGTATAATTTAAGAACCGCTGATAAGTTCCCTCTATCGTATCATATAAATAAAATCCTCTTACGCCCTCATTACTTACCGCGTACAAAAGATAAAATTCCTGCGCATTTTTTACCGATGTATCCTCAAGAGCAAAAGCAGGAAGCATAAAATTGTCCCAAGGCATGTCTGATGCTTTAAACTGCATCGGTACATTATCCTGTGCTTCAATCGGAACAATATATCTGTTCTCTACACTGTAAATCTGCACAAAAAGTCGAAGTTTTCCGCTTGCTTCATTATATACAAAAAAATCTCCGCTTTCGCTTCCGTCCGCTACTGCATACAAAAGTGTCAATCCACCTTTTTCAAACAGTACTGCCTCAACCGGCTTTCCGTTAAATGTAGAAGTTGTCTTTACGCAACCTTCCGGTACTGCTTCCGCAGGAATAACACTCTGGACCGTATATGCCATTCCGTCAACCGTTACACCTAATTCTCCTGTAACACCCTCGCTTGCAGGTGCCTCTGTTTCAGGCTCCGTTTCCGGCTCTTCTTCCACCGGCGCCTCTTCGCGCACAATTGTAAAACGATATGTAAGCATTGTTCCGGAAGCTGCCGTAACCGTAATCACAGCCTGGTTGGTTCCTTCTTTCAAATTTTTAAATCCGCTTGCTGTTGTAATATTTGCCCCCGGATCAGAAACCGCGCCGCTTACCGTAATATCTGTCACATCATTGTCTATAATAATCTGATATTCTGTCACATCGGATGAAAACGCAGGAACAAGCTGTCCCGGATTCATCTCCAACACATATAATGTCGCATCATCCGAAAGACCTTCTGCTGCATTTGCACCAATCGTAATCATTGCATTTGCCACTGCCGGATTTGCACCGTCATCATCAATAATCGCTTCTGCTCCGACTGTAGCGACACCCGTCTGGCTTGTCGTAAAGGTAAGATGTGCGCTCTCTCCTTTAAAAGTCACAAGACCGCCGCCACCGCCAAATTCTACGTCACAGCCTGCCAAATTCAATAAGTCCGGATTATAAGTAACAGAAACCTCCGGTACTGTCGATGGGTCTTCCGGTACAGACGTTTTTACCGAAACAACAATTGTCTCACCGATTGACACATTGGTTCTGTCTGCCGTCACCGTTACCGTTCCCGCTGCAAATACTTCTGTCTGCATCATTAAAACAAACATTGCAAGCATGCAAAATGCTCCGGAAATTATCTTAAATACTTTTTTTGATGTCTTCATTGTTCTTCCCTTCTATTTTCTCACAATATAAATTGTATAAGTTCTGACCGCACCGTTCTCCGCAGTGCAAGTAATCTGAACTTCATTTTCTCCGCGTTTCAACTTCACTTTTCCGGTTCCTTCCACTGTCGCCTCCGACACAATGGCTGTAGCAGAAATTTTCACTTTCTTCGTTTTCTTCGGAACAGTCAAGTCATAAGTCAATGTCTCCGGATTAAATATCGGAGTCAGTTCCTGTCCGTCAATCTCAAGCGTTGCAAGGTAATTGTTCGGATTTGCATCGCTGACCGGTTTCGGACAGGCAACCTGCGGCATATTATTATAAACCGGAATATAGAAAGCGAGTTTCGTATCCTCTTTTGCATATGCCTTGCTCATCTTAATTGCTTCCGCTTCCGCTGCCTGGATATTGGTCATATACTGATGGCGGTATAAGCCGTTCTTTTTGTTTACAACGTTGAATTTCTGGAAATACAGCGTATTCTGTCCGGTCTTAATATATTTCTGCGCAATATACTGCGCTCCTCCAAGCAATGATTTATATCGTGTGTTCCAAGGTCTGGAATAATTGGTGTCCGGATTAGTGGTGGATGAAGCCGCATATTTTAATCCCTGCAAAACAGGGGAATTTCCGTTTGCTGCATAAGCACCGACATTGTAATAGTTAAAAATATCTTTATAACCACTCATTGTTCCGCTGATAGAACCGCTTGTTCCCTTTCCCTGCTCCTGATAACATCTCGCTGCAAGGTGATAAGGATTTACTCCCGTCTTCTTGCCGATTTTCACAAAAGAAGACGCATAACTTTTCTGCTTTCCGTCCGGTTCTGTGAATTTGCCGCTCATGAAGGTGCCGGCAAGCAAACGGCTCACACCTGTTTTATTCTGATATGTTTCATACTCGAGCGATTCGAACTGGAAAATTGTGCTCTCCGTCAGGAAATTACGCGGATCCATATAATAAGATACCAATTCTTTCGACGCTGCAACCCATGCGCCGCCGTCAAAAGTATAATATGTATCCGTTTTCCAATTATAAGCTGTCTTCTCTGTAGACTTCCAAGAAGTAATCGCATATTTTGAAACAAGACTGGTACCGACTTTACTCTCTGCCGCAACAGCATCATCCCAATTAAGTCCCGTCTGCACAGCGCGGAATTCCCACTCCGGATGAAGTGTGTGCAGTGCTCTGAGCGAATCTTTATAAGTCTCAGGGAAACCCTGCTGCGTTAAATACGCTTCAAAATCTTCATCCTGTGAGATGTCGATTTCGGTATCCTCTTTTTCTTCTTCCTCTTTGGTGACAGTCTCTTCTGTTACTTTGACAAAGTCACTGCGGATATATCCGCTTTTCTGTGCCCCGTCATAAGTAAAGGATACGTTGTACCACACTTTATCATCGGAACCTGTTTTTTCGCCGTCTACAATCAAAGCATCTCCACGCATAAGTTTGCAGACAACATCTCCGCTGACCGGAGACGTTCTGACACGGACATTATCCCCCGTCACAGTACCCTTTTTAATAACTGTGACATCCTCCTTTTTGTCTTCTTTGTCTTCTTTCGGCTCCTCTTTTTTCTCCTCTGTAATCTTTACAAAATCAGAACGCACATAACCGCTCTTATTTTTTCCGTTATATTTAAATGTAATTTTGTACCAAACGTAGCCGTCGGAACCTTTCACTTCCTTTTTAACCGTCACTTTTGCACCTCTATTAAGCTGCGTAATGACTGCTCCTGACACGGCTTTTTTACGAATGCGCACAAAGTCGCCTGTAATCATGCCTTCTTTTTTAGATGACACCACCTCACTCGTGTCCTCTTTTTTATCATCTTTCTGTTCATCTGTTCCGGAATCTTCAGAATCTGTGATACCGCTGACATCGATTTCAGTTGTTCCGGACTGGGTGTTATCCTGCGCACTTCCTGTCGTATCATCCTGCGGCAGTTGTGACTGCGTCTCAGTCTTCTTTACAAAATCAGACCGAATCCAGCCTTTCTTCGTGGCACCATTCCATTTGAACGAGATATAGTACCAGATTTTACCATCCGAACCCGTCGTCTCCTTGCGAACCGTTACCTGCGCCCCGACAGTCACCTGTCCTACTACCGCTCCTGTTACTGCTTTTTTTCGGACATTGACATTTGTCGCCGTAACTTTTGCCTTCCATTTGGTTGTTGTACTGTTGTTTCCCGAAGTGCCTGACTGCGAATCATCCGTGTCTGTTACGGATGTATCTGCTGTTGGCTTATAGTTTACATAAGTCGATATTATGTATCCGTTGTAACTTTTCCCGTTCTGCGTGAACGATACCGCATACCAAGTATTACCTGCTGTGTCCTGTTTACTTCCGGTAACAACCAGCGCTGCTCCGTTACTCAGAGAGCAAACACGCGAGGCATGTGTACCTGCGTCGCTGCGGACATTTACATTTGTCCCTTTTACCGTTCCTGTTCCGGTCTCTGCTTTGGCATTTACTGCGCCAACCGCCAATCCAAGTGCGAGCACTGCGCTAAATACCAGCATCACCATTCCTTTTTTCCATCTTTTGTATCTCTTCATAAATCTATCCTATCTCTTTCTCTTACGCACTTAACATACTATCCCATAGTGAAAATAATCCATATTTAATCATACTATTACGGCTCTCTTGCGTCAACCCAAATATTGTGTTTATTTGCGAAAAATTCACAATTTTCGGCTAGATATTGTGGCGGTCGAGTTTATATATGAATTGGTGATTTTGTGTTTTGTAAAGTTGTGAATAGCGATTGCTGTTGCCGGGCGATGTGTGATAGCGGGTTTTCGACTAGTTTATGATTTTTCTCGCAATCTATCCGTATTTTTATGGCTTGAATCCGGTTTATGTTTTTCATAATTCGCTCTTGTATTAAAAAAACAGGCGCCTTTTCGTCTATATCCATTCATTCCCGGCAAATATATCTGTAAAATTTCACCTGGTTTTCGACTAGTTTATGATTTTTCTCGCAATTTATCCGTATTTTTTACCTCTTCAAAGCCAGTTTGGTTTACATAACTCTCATTCGAGACCATTTCCACCACACTTTTTCGTCTATAAATACAGAAATTCCTTCTTTCTATCCGAAAATGCTTCAAAAATTTGCAGATATATTTCCTATTTCTCCTACTTGCTATCCGAAAATTGGGAAAATAAGCCCAATCCTATAAAACCAAAAAGACCGCAGTCCATGTGTCCGCAGTCTTTTCGTCTGTGCCAAAATTATATCTTAAATTCAAAAAACTCAAGTAACTCGTCTTCTGTAATCCCTTCCATTCCGTAAAAGTACTCATTGATAAATGTGGGTCATGTGCTTTCAGTCAAGTTGATAAATAAATCAATGGCATCACACCTCTTTTCTTATTTCCGGATAAAGTTCAATATGATCCAATTCTTCCTTTTTGAAAAAACGGCTGACATTAGCGGATGAAATATCAAACACCACATAATTAATAACAGAAAAATCATCGCTTTTATACGGTCTGAAATCCCTGGCAATATGTAAAATTCCTCCGGAAGCGTCGCAAAAATTTGCCTTCATCCGAAGTTCATATCCATCTGCATTTAAAGCGGTCCCACTGTACTTCATGCTTCCGCAAAGCTGAAAATCATTGCTTTTGTCTATATTCCAGTGCAACTGATCAAGTTCAATCCCAATCTGATTAAAGAGTTCCTGTTTCACTTCTAATTTCATTTTTTATCCTCACTTTCTTTTTTCTCTTTTTGCCCGGCCAGAACAAGAGAAACAAAACACCTGCGCAAAATGCAATATAAAGCGGCGAAGAAAATGCTCTGAGTAATAAATATCCTATTGCCAAATAAAGCACCACATTTTCCATGCGCGGAGATTTTTCTTTCGAAATAAGTGCAGCTCCGGCAATGTGCGGAAATGTAAACGCCAACGCAAATCTTAAGATCATTTCTATATTGGAATATAAGGAAAAATCATGTTCCGATGCCAGCATGCGACTTTGACGGACAATTGTTTCATACGCAAACACCGCCATAAAAAGCAACACGAAGACAACCGAAAAACGACGATTTCCCGTCCTTATGTATGTAACCAGCCCCAGCACAAATGAACCGAGCGCCGTTAATGCAAATAGCATCCAATCTGTTTCTGCCGTATATCTTTTTACAAAACTCTTATTCTCTGCCTTTCGGCGAACCTCGTCCTCATCAAGTTTGGAATAACGATGCGTCCACTCATCCAGCATTTTTTCATTCATTTCAAGACCATATTCCCGGGCACTTGATTCGAGATCACTCGTGTAATATAGCGCAAAATCACTTGCAATCTCTCCATAGTTTTCAACCTCTTCTCCCCACGCCAGAATATCCTGAAATTCCCGTTGCATAAGAATGGTCTCATAAACCTCGCTGTCCGCCGCCTGCACATCCTCCAGGCAGCGCAAAACCACATGCTGATGACAATGGAAGCATTCGTGCGCTATGACCGAAATTTTACAGACCAAGTCTACCTGCGGGTCATCAAAATATTCCATATCAATCCTGATCAGATTTTCCTCATCTGAGTAAGAACCACGCACTCCCTCCTCCGGAATATCCATATAGACGACATCCGGTATTCTTGTACAACCCAAACTCACACAAAAATACTCTACCAGGTCACGTCCGATAATCTCCTTTTCTTTCATCGAAAGGGCATTGAAATCTCCTCCATACAAATCCCATAGGAGCCGGGCATATTTTGCCTCATCCTCTTCCGACCATGTAGACACTTCCTGCACATAGGCTTCCTGCTCTCTGCCTTCCTGAAACTGCCCCCAGTAACCGTATAACTTATATCCGGCATAAATCATTAGTATAGGGAGCACAATACCAAGAAAAACTAGTACCAATCCATCCTTTACTTTCTCCATCTGCCCTCACCTCACTTCTCATCTGCCGGCACTTTCCAGACAAGAACTAAAAGATTGAAAAACAGAATTGTCGCAAGTGCCGACGCCAAAACTTTTACACAAAATGCCGACACTCCCAGATAAAGATAAATAACTCCAAACACTGCCACCATACTGCAAACACCGTTCATAAACGCTGTCGCTTTTTTCTTCCACGCATCTACATCAAAAACCTCTGCATCGTCCGGCTTTTTTAAATTGCCCTCCTCATCTTTGATTGCCGCAAACGTAACCAAACGATCCATGAAACGCTCACCGAACATAAGAAGAAGTATGTAAAGCAAAAGAAGTGCTTCCATCACCGAATGAACATACAGCATTGTCTCTTCATAGTACGTTATATACGTTATATAATAGAAAAAGAAGACAAGATTTAATCCCGTTACAAGGAATGCATTGATTACCGGCAAGTTCTTTTTACCGAGAAGCAACCAGAGCATCGTAAATGCACCTGCACAAAAGGCACTCATTCCGGCTGCCACTTCCATTTCCGAAAGTTCAAGCAGAAACCAATCATTCATCAGGTAAAGACTGAAAAAAGCAACCAGCGTCCCTCCTGCAATTCCAATCCATTTTAAATATTTTTTCATTATCCGTTGTCCTCCTTTTCTTTTGTTTGTTTATTTTATGTAAACCTCCGACAATTCGCCGGTTTTTGTATCTATCAGTAAGGCGCCGAGCACATTGTTGCCCCATTTATCCGGCTTTCCGCACCCACAATCTTAAAAAATGATGATACATTTAGGCACCTTCTTTCCTTTTATCAGTTAATTACAATTTTGTGGTTCAATTTATACAAACGCATTTTCTCCGAATAATTCTACCGCCAGTTCCTTCACGTTTTTTACAGGTTTTACCTGCATTTTAAAGCGTTTTAATTTATCACTCTCTTTTAAATAGCGATAACATTCCGCAGGTAAGTACACACATTTGAAGCCTGCGTTTTCAGCTGCTGCCAATTTACTTTCCACACCGCCCACAGCCATAATATTTCCAAAAAGATCCAGTTCTCCGGTAAAGCCAATGTCAGCAGGCACTTCCTTCTGAAGCATATAGGACAGAATTGCTACCGAAAGACTGACACCGCCGGATGGACCATCCTTTTTAATGCCCGCATTTCCGAAATGAATGTGAAGACTTTCAATTTTCTTTTTGAGCATACGCGAACAAACTAATAATGCTACATCAATACTCTCTCTTGCAGATCCCTCTGCCAAACCGGTCACTTTATTTTCTGTTCCAAATACATTTTCACATACTTCAACAGCACTCGTACTGCCCATGCCATTCCCGGATACAGAAAGAATTCTGACGCACCCCGGCAAAAGTTCATTCGGATACCAATCACGTTTTAATTCAGCTGCACCACAATACTTTTTCACGCTTTCGGACGAAATTTCAACCACATCCTCAAGCTCACCGCTAATTTTCATAGCCGCTAACATGGACTCGGTTTTTTTATAAATATCTCGAATACCAACTCCCGGACAATAATCATTCACAAGCACGTCAACAGCTTCTTCCGAAAAATGATGCTTTTCCCCAAATGCTTTTAACACCTTTGGAATTACATATTCTGTAGCCACTGCTTTTTTCTCGTCCGTCGTATAACCCGATACTTCAATCAGCTCCAAACGGTCCAAAATAGACCCCGGAATAGAATCAAGATTATTAGCCGTGCAAACAAAAATCACACCGTCTAAATCTAAAGAAACCCCCAAATATTCCTCTTCAAAACCAACAATATTAGAATCAAACAAGTCATGCAGAGCATCATACGGATTCCCATGCTGCCCATCTTTCATCTTGTCAATTTCATCGAGCAAAAGTAACATCCTCTTTGTTCCGGCAGATGCAATAGCTGAGGCGATTTTTCCGCTCATGGCATCTTTGATTGTCGGAGATGTTCCTTTAAAAACATCAGCGCTATGAGCGCCATTGCAAGAAATCTTACGAAACGGAATATTCAAAGAATTTGCCAGCGATTCAAAAAGAGATGTTTTCCCAATTCCCGGAGCTCCATGAATTAAGATTCCTTTTGACCGTCCTGTCGTTTCTAACAGAATCAAAGCTCTCATAATCGCTTCTTTCGTTTCTTCCATTCCAAAGTGAGTGGCATCAAGGCATCTTCTGACTTCTTTCACATCCCAAGGTGATTTAACACATTTTCCATCCCGAATGCGAAGTAAATTCAAAAGTTGTTTTTCAATAATATTTCTCATTTCCTTTCCGGTATTTCTATACTCTTTATACAGTCCTTCAATTCGGACTTTTACATTATCGGAATACTTTTCCTTATGGAATCTATAGTAATGAAGTAATACTTCAATAGAAGAACATTTACTCACATCCATCCCATCATCAATATCCAAAATACGTTTTACGGTATTTACTTCAAGTGTCTGCGCATTTTCCATATTTTCTTCTAACATCTGAAAATCGGAAATCAGCTCTCCGACACCGCCACTAATCGCTGAATTCAACATATAATCCATTACCTCATCTGATAACCCCTGCAGTTTCGGCATTTTTTTGCAGATAATATCTTGTTTTTCCTGCGCTGTGTAGTTTTCCATCTGTATTTTCTCTACACCTTCTGCCATAAATTCGGATGGTACCTTATCAAATGAACTTGTAAGCAAAATTGAAAAAACAAGCGGAACCGGAATATCAACTTCTAAGAATAAATCTGAAACAATACCGTTAACCAACGAAGTGATGCTATCCAAAATTTTCGGATCTGTCCGATCTATTCCGGTAAACACCAAGATGCAAGCGCCATTCGCTGCAAACACCTTTCTCGCCACCCGACCGATTTCCGCATTATCATAATTGCGACTCGCTCCGAAGAAAAGCGTATCTTCGATTGTCAAACCTTCCAATGGAAAATAGATTACCGGTTTTGACACTGCTTCCCCAAACGCTTTTACCAAACTTCGTTTCCCAATGCCGTCTTCCCCTGCCAAAATCACAAAGTTTTTTTCCGAATTATATGTCTTTATCAGTTTTCGAATCTGTTTTTCGTTTCCGACAATTTCACATTTCATCTCCCGGAAAACTTCATTTTCATCCACCGCTCTCTTTTCATCACGATATGGAAAACTTACAAGTGTAGAAATGATTTTTCTATGTATTTTTCCATTCCCCATCCTCTCATTTTTCAAATGAGATAATCCGGTTTCAATTTCTGCCCGCACTTCATCCGGATATAATTCCGGGCATAACAAATACTGCTTTTTTGCACTCTCAAAATCCAACATGCATCGTACGTCATAATCTATATTGTTTTTCCCTATTTCCTTAGGATCTCCACCATCAGCAATATACTTTTTCAATTTGGGGAAAAGCTCTCTCTGCTGCTTTCTTACTAAATCCGAAAATTTCATAGTAAAACCGGCTGAAAATCCCATATTGTCCATCAGTTCTCTGCACACTATGTCAGGAGCAATAAAATCAAGTTCTACCTTATTCCCCGAAATACGATGTCCGACCACTCTTACCGGAACATCCATAAAATTCTCTGTGTTGTTCAGTCTTTCACTCAAAACACCCGTATACTTTTTATCCTCATATGTAAACGATAAATGCGAACCTTTTTCAGCAATCTCACACCATACCTTAGATACCGTAACTACGCCTTCAAAAGCTAATCCCATTTCATCATCAGCACCTTGTTCGGTTTCTTTACCCTTATACTCATAAAAGTCTAAGAGCGCATCCAATCCTTCATCTTCTCCCCTCTTCTTTTCTACATATCCCGGTGTTTTCAAAATCGAACTACCATCTTCCCGCATCAAAAAGGCATAAAGCATTGCATCAACCTTGATATACAATTCCTTTACCGTAAAAAAAAGGGTTGTTTTTTCCAATGTATATCCGTTTACCCACACCTCTTTTCCCACAAAGGCATCCCAAAGCTGTGTTTTCAAAAAAGACAAATAAATTTTTTCTCCTTTTTGAATTTCTACTTTGCAACTGCGAGGTTTCTTTTCTTTCTCTAATGAAATATTTTCAATGCTCTTGATAACAGCACTTTCTAATGTGTTCTTTCCCTTCCGCTCGACAGAAAAATCTTCTTCCGAATACACGCCAAGCCAAAGTTCTGTTACCATAAACATTTCCTTTTCCATATATCCGCTCAAACGCCAATGATGTTCTCTCCAAGCCTGTTTTGTAAGCTTATGCGGAAGCACAACTTTAAAAGTCTTATCTGTTTCCTCTTCCAGAAATTCGTATACGAGTGTCTCTTTATCGACACATTTTGTAAAATCCCCTTCTAAAGAGATTATCTCTTTCCCCTGCATTTTACTTTTCACACTTTCTTCTTCCAGTTCAAACTCTCTCCGGTCGATTTTATACAGCATCTCCCAACTCCTGTTCTCAGTGTCTAAATTTAAATTAGGCATCAAAAAATCCATTGTATCAAACATGCTATCTCCTCCTTTGTTTCGACGGATGCGGATTGCATC
>JAZQDJ010000149.1:0-23815 GCA_045546735.1 Lachnospiraceae bacterium
CTTCATTTCCCGTCTTACTTCGTGTTGCTTGTCTTGGAGCCGGAGTGGCCCTTGAACAATCTTGTAGGTGCGAATTCGCCGAGCTTATGTCCAACCATATCTTCGGTAATGTATACCGGGATGTGCTTTCTGCCGTCGTGAACTGCAATGGTGTGACCTACAAATTCCGGGAATATTGTGGAGGCCCTTGACCATGTCTTTACAACTTTCTTATCATTGGCTTCGTTCATCGCAGCAATTCTTGCGAAAAGCTTTTCTTCGACGAACGGTCCCTTTTTCAAGCTTCTGCTCATTTATCGGTACCTCCTTCTTATTTGCCGTTTCTGTGCTTCAGAATGAATTTTTCGGTTCTTGCCTTCTTGTTACGTGTCTTATAACCCAGAGCAGGCTTGCCCCAAGGTGTAACAGGGGAGGGATGACCGATAGGTGAACGGCCTTCACCACCACCGTGAGGGTGGTCTACAGGGTTCATTACGGAACCGCGTACCGTAGGACGGATACCCATGTGGCGTTTACGTCCTGCTTTACCGATCTTAACGAGGCTGTGATCTCCGTTACCTACAACTCCGATAGTTGCACGGCAAACGATTGGAACCATTCTCATTTCGCCTGAAGGTAAACGAAGTGTTGCATACTTACCTTCTTTTGCCATGAGCTGAGCACTGTTTCCTGCACTACGAACCATCTGTCCGCCTTTTCCAGGATAAAGCTCAATATTGTGAACCTGTGTACCAACCGGAATGTTTTCCAATGGTAAGCAGTTTCCTACTCTTACTTCAGCTTCTGCACCGCTCATTACTGTCATTCCGTCTGTTAATCCTTCCGGAGCGAGGATGTAAGCTTTTTCTCCATCCTTATAGCAGATAAGAGCAATGTTTGCTGTTCTGTTCGGATCGTACTCGATACCGATTACTGTTGCCGGAATACCGTCTTTAGAATTTCTTCTGAAGTCGATGATTCTGTATTTCTTCTTTGCACCGCCTCCGCGATGTCTTACTGTGATTTTACCCTGATTGTTACGACCGGAGTTCTTCGGTAATGCTACGCAAAGAGATTTTTCCGGTGTAGATTTTGTAATTTCAGAGAAATCAGATCCAGTCATATTTCTTCTGGAAGGTGTATATGGGTTATATGTTTTAATTCCCATGGTTGTTTCTCCTTTCGAATCTCGATTTGTTATCACGCTTTACTGCGTTTAAAATTGCATCTTACAGACCTGCGAAGATCTCGATATCTTTGCTCTCTGCTGTAAGCTGTACGATAGCTTTTTTCGTTTTTGCAGTCTTACCAACTACTAAGCCACGTCTTTTCTTTTTGCCGTCGCAGTTCATTGTGTTAACCTTCTCAACTTTTACGCCATCAAACATTTTTTCAACAGCTTCTTTGATCTGTGATTTATTTGCTTCCGGATGAACTAAGAAAGTATATTTCTTTTCGCTCATCACTTCCATACTCTTTTCCGTAATAACCGGTTTAAGAATTACATCATAATACATTAATGCTGCCATTATGCGTACACCTCCTCAATCTTTGCTGCGGAGTCTTTTGTAAGAACTACAGTTCCTGCCTTCATAATGTCATATACATTAATCTGGTTTGTTAAAGTAGTGTTTACGGTAGCCATGTTTCTTGCAGAAAGAACTACGTTTGCGTCGTTCTCAGCAAGGATTACAAGACCTTTTTCTACTTTAAGGTTATCCATAACCTGTTTGAAGTTCTTAGTTTTGATCTCGTCAAATTTTAACTCGTCTACAACGATTAATTTGCTATCCTGTAATTTGCTTGTTAAAGCTGATTTAAGTGCTAACTGTTTTTCTTTCTTATTTAATTTGAAAGAATAATCTCTCGGTGTCGGAGCAAATACAACTCCGCCTCCTGTCCACTGTGGAGATCTTGTAGAACCCTGTCTTGCATGACCTGTTCCTTTCTGTCTCCAAGGTTTTCTTCCGCCACCTGATACTTCAGAACGTGTTTTTGCTTTCTGTGTACCCTGACGGTTATTTGCAAGCTGCTGTTTTACTGCAAGATGAACTAAATGCTCGTTAACTTCAACGCCAAATACTGCATCGCTTAAGTCCATTGTGCCAACTTCTTTGCCTTCCATATTATAAACAGATACGTTTGCCATCTGAATGGTCCTCCTTTCATCCTAATTAAGCGTGTGCTCTAGTTGTTTCTTTGATTGTTACTAAAGCTTTTTTAGGTCCCGGTACTGAGCCTTTCACTAAGAGTAAATTCTTCTCAGCATCTACTTTAACTACTTCGAGGTTCTGTACTGTAACTTTTACGCTACCCATGTGACCCGGCATTCCTTTTCCTTTGAATACTCTTGAAGGAGAAGAACATGCTCCGTTTGAACCCTGATGACGATGGAACTTAGAACCGTGAGCCATAGGTCCTCTGTGCTGACCGTGTCTCTTGATCGCACCCTGGAATCCTTTACCTTTTGAAATAGCTGTTGCATCTACCTTGTCGCCTTCTGCGAAGATATCTGCTTTGATTTCCTGTGCAAGAGCGTACTCATCAGCGTTCTCAAATTTGAACTCTCTGACATATCTCTTTGAAGAAACACCTGCTTTTTCAAAGTGGCCTTTTTCAGCCTTTGTTACACCATGTCTGTTGTAAACTTCTTTCTTTCCTGCTTTGTCTTTGTTGACAATTTTGTCTTTCTTGTCTACAAAGCCGACCTGAACTGCGCTGTAACCGTCATTTTCTACTGTTTTAATCTGAGTTACTACACAAGGTCCTGCCTGAAGTACGGTTACAGGAATTAAAGAACCGTCTTCGTTGAAGATTTGAGTCATTCCGACTTTTGTTGCTAAAATAGCTTTCTTCATTTTGTTACCTCCTTGTTTCTACAGCGGAACGAGTCATAAGCTTTCGCCTCGTCGTTCATTCTAGATCCGGGTAATCGGTAAATATAAGTGGAACATTCTGTGTTGCTTCTATATAAACCTTTGTTAAGGATCTAATCTGTGTTACTAATTAGTTGTTTTTCATCTTGATTCCGATGTAAACACCTGCAGGCATTTCAATTCTCTGCAGTGCATCAACAGTTTTCTGTGTCGGCGCAATTACATCGATCAGTCTTTTGTGAGTTCTCTGTTCGAACTGTTCACGGGAATCTTTGTATTTGTGAACCGCTCTAAGAATAGTAACAACTTCCTTTTTCGTAGGAAGAGGTACCGGTCCGCTTACCTGAGATCCGTTCTTTTTCACTGTTTCGATGATTTTTTTTGCCGATGCATCTACTAACTGATGATCGTAGGCTTTCAATGTGATTCTCATCACCTGCTGATTTGCCATAAAAAAAGTCCCTCCTTTTCGTACTTTTGTTTCTTAGTACGACAAGTAGTGACTGTACACTCTCCCGTGTGTGTCCTAGACTTTCACACGTCGTTTCTGCTTCTTTAGCAGACTGTTTACTTGGTACAGTGACTTGTCGTCAGTTTCCTAACTTGACATTCGCTCCACGGAAAACCTGCAATTTCTTGCAGCAACCTCACGCTTCATAGCTATCATGCCACAGCAAAAATTAGTATAACTTAGTCAAAACGGGATTGCAAGCACTTTTTTTCACTTTTTTGACTAAATACAAAAAAACTTTGTATTTTTTTAAGTACAATTTACTTTTTCGGCTTTATATTCACTAAAACAGCCGATCCAAGCACTAAAATCACTCCTGCAAGTGTCATTCCGGACAGTTTCTCTTTATATAGGAAGAAACCAATCAGCGTCGCCACTACCGGCTCAACCGATGCAAGTATAGATGCCTTTCCCGCTTCCATATAAGTAAGTCCCAGCGTATAAACCAAATATGCAAGCACCGTTGTTAAAAGAACCATTCCGAGCCCAAGCGCCGCGCACTCCCACTCCGGTTTCAGACATCCTGCCAGATGCCCTACGTCTATAAGCGGCAAAAAACCAAAACACGCAAACAAAAATGTATAAAACGAGATTGTCAGGCTCTCATATCCTTTTTGGATGGCATATCTTCCGAAAATACTGTAAAGCGCATAACCAAATCCTGCCCCTAATCCGAGAAGTATTCCCTGCAATGACAGTGTAAGCTTCTGTGCCAATACACCTGTTACCAAAACACATCCTGCAAATGCCATAATAAGAGCGATTGCTTTATTCATATGAAATCTTTCTTTAAATAGAAAGATACTCATTACCGTCACAAAGACCGGCGCCGTATACAAAAGTACGGCCGCCACAGAAAGGGACGTAAGCTGTATCGTTGTAAAATAGCAAAAATTAAAAAATACAATACTGACAATTCCGGTTCCAACAAAACACCACAGGTCTTTTATGCGTACGCGGAGCAGCTTCTTATTATATAGGAAGATTCCCATCCCCAAAAAGAGCAGCGCTCCGAAAACTCGAAGCGCTCCAATTTCTAAAGATGTAAATCCATAGGAACTAAGTCCCCTGACAAAGATTCCCATACTGCCCCACAGACAACCGGCTAATATTACAAATAGCGGTGCTGCTTTTTTCATCTTTTCATCCTTTATTTACATTCTGCTTTTACAGCCTCAAATTCATCGACCATATCCTGCGTCGGTGCTTTTGTCACAAGGCTGACTACTACATTGACTGCAAGTGCTACAAGGAACGCCGGAAGAAGTTCGTAAATCCCCCAAACTCCGCCGATTGGTTTAATCATAAACTTCCAAACAAATACCATTGCTCCGCCGGCAAACATTCCTGCAAGTGCCCCCCACTTGTTAGAACGTTTCCAGAATAATGCCAAAAGCATAACCGGTCCGAAGGCTGCACCGAAACCTGCCCATGCGAAAGACACAATATCAAATACGGAACTGTTCGGATCTTTTGCAATAAATACCGCGATTACGGAAATGATAACTACGGAAACTCTGGCAATAATCATGCTTGCTTTATCTGATAAATTCTTAAAGCACACTTCTTTGATAATATTTTCAGATACACTCGAAGATGCTGCAAGGAGCTGCGAATCTGCAGTTGACATTGTCGCTGCCAAAATACCGGAAAGAATGAGACCCGCAACAACCGCTGCCAAAATACCATGCTTACTGATAACATCGGAAATCACAACAATAATTGTCTCTGCGTCGTCAAGTACCGGAATAACGCCTGCTTTTGTCATCGCACTTCCTACAATACCGATCATAATTGCTACTCCAAGAGAAATCACAACCCAAATACTTGCGATTCTTCTGGATAATTTTAATTTATTCGGATCTTCAATCGCCATAAAGCGGAGAAGAACATGTGGCATACCAAAATATCCGAGTCCCCATGCAAGCATAGAGAAAATACTCATGATACCGTACTCACCGGCTGTTTTTGTCGCCGGGTCATGAATCGCTGTCAGACTAAAGTATCCTGCAAGACTGTTTGCATTATCCATAACTTCACCCATACCGCCTGAAGTTACAACACCAAATCCCAAAACAACAAAGATTGCGATTGTCATAACAATACTCTGCATAAAGTCGGTAGTACTTGCCGCAAGGAAACCACCGAGCGCAGTATATCCTACAATAATAATCGCACTGATTACCATCGCCAAGAAATAGTCCATACCAAACAATGTAGAGAATAATTTGCCGCAAGCCGCGAAACCACTCGCTGTATATGGTACGAAGAAGATAATAATCACAAGTGCCGCAAGCACGGATAAAATCTTCTTATCATCTCTGTATCTGTTAGAAAAGAATACAGGAAGTGTCGTTGAATTGTTACATTTTACCGTATAAGTACGAAGTCTCTTTGCCACGACTAACCAGTTTACGTAGGTACCGATAGCAAGACCTGCTGCCGTCCAGAACGCATCCGCTAAACCTGTCAGGTAAGCTACGCCCGGAAGACCCATCAAAAGCCAACTACTCATATCAGAAGCTTCTGCACTCATCGCCGTTACAAAAGGTCCGAGTTTTCTTCCTCCCAAATAAAAGTCAGCTGTTGTCTCATTTTTCTTTGAACATACAAATCCGATTATGAGCATGCAGAACAAATATACCATGATTGTAACCAGAATTACCATTGCTGCTGTTGTCATATGTATTACTCCTCTCATTTAACGCTTTAATCCATAAAAGCAAACTACATTTCAAATAATAACACACTTCGGTTTTCAGCACAAGTGTTTTGACTATTATGCGAAAATATTGTACATTGTATATGTCGTGTTAAGGATATTTATATTTGGCCCGAACGAGAAAAGTTTTTCGCGAAGGCTGTATAAAAACGCCGGCTCACGGGTTTTCAAGCGGTGCGCAGAAAATCCTTAGTACCGCTGCGTTTTTATCCAAGCGAAAGCGTGCCTGAGAGAGAATTTTTCTTCGTCCGGGCATATGATAAATATCCTACACTACTATACAATGTAAGGAGTTTTTTCTATGTGGATTGCAGACAATTGGAAAGATTATGAAGTAATAGATACCTCCGGCGGAGAAAAACTCGAACGCTGGGGCGATTATATTTTGGTGCGTCCGGACCCACAGGTCATTTGGAACACACCACACGATGCGGCGGAATGGAAACGCAAAAACGGTCACTACCACCGCAGCAATAAAGGCGGCGGAGAATGGGAATTTTTCAATCTTCCGAATGAGTGGACGATTGGTTACCGCGACCTGACCTTTCACCTGAAACCATTCAGTTTCAAACATACAGGTCTTTTCCCCGAACAGGCTGTCAACTGGGATTGGTGTGCGGAGAAAATTAAAAATTCCGGCCGCGAACTTAAAGTATTAAATCTTTTTGCTTACACAGGAGGCGCTACGATTTCCGCAGCAAATGCCGGAGCAAAAGTTACACATGTGGACGCATCAAAAGGTATGGTAACCTGGGCAAAAGAAAATGCTGCCTCAAGCAATATCCCATCCGACCGTATCCGCTGGCTTGTCGATGACTGTGTAAAATTTGTAGAACGTGAAATCCGCAGAGGCAACACGTACGACGGAATCATTATGGATCCGCCTTCTTACGGCCGCGGTCCGAAGGGTGAGATTTGGAAAATTGAGGAAAGCATTTATCCGTTCATTGAACTGACAGCCAAAGTACTCTCTAAAGATGCCGAGTTTTTCCTTATCAACTCATACACAACAGGACTTCAACCGGCAGTTTTATCTTATATGTTAAATACTGTACTCTGTCCGAAATTCGGCGGAATCGTTGAGGCACAGGAAATCGGTCTTCCGGTTCGCGAAAACGGTTTAGTACTTCCGTGCGGTGCAAGCGGTCGTTGGAGCCGAAAATAGAGGTGATTATATGATGAACGGAACTCTTATGCAATATTTTGAATGGTATCTTCCAGCAGACGGTTCTCTTTGGAAACAACTTGCCGAGAAAGCAGAGTCACTCGCCGAAAGCGGTATTACCGCTCTTTGGCTTCCTCCGGCTTACAAGGACGCAAACGGAATCAACGGCGTAGGCTATGCCGTCTATGATTTGTATGACCTTGGCGAATTTGAGCAAAAAGGAAGCACAGCAACCAAATACGGAACCCGCAGTGAATATCTTGCTGCCATCAAAGCTTGTCAGAAAGCCGGAATCGATATTTATGCAGATATTGTCTTAAATCACAAGACCGGCGCAGACGAACCGGAAACATTAAACGCCTATGAATGTACCGGGTTTAACCGCGATCAGATTTCTGCTCAAAAATCAACTATTACTGCATGGACCCGCTTTACCTTTCCGGGACGCAGGAAAAAATATTCTGATTTCACATGGAATGCCAAGCATTTTGACGGCGTAGACTGGGATAATACCGCACGAAAAAACAGTATCTATTTGTTGGAAGGTAAATCCTGGGAAGAAAATGTAGATGAAGAAAATGGTAACTACGACTACCTCATGGGCGCAGATCTTGATTTCGGAAACGCCGAGGTTCTTGATGAACTCACAAAATGGGGCATGTGGTATTTAGACACAACCGGTGTCAACGGTTTTCGTTTGGATGCTGTAAAACACATCAAATCCGAATTTTACCGCGACTGGGTTCCTGCTATGCAGGCATATGCCGGGAAAGAACTTTTCACTGTCGGCGAATACTGGCACCACGACTTGCATGCCTTAAAAGAATATCTGGCGGAAACCGGATATTGTCTCAGTCTTTTCGATGTGCCTTTACATTATAATTTCCATCAGGCTTCCTGCAATCCTGACGGATACGATTTACGAAAAATTTTTGACAACACGCTTGTCGCCTGCAATCCAATGCACGCAGTAACTTTTGTTGACAATCACGACACTCAACCGGACCAAGCACTTTGCTCTTTTGTCGGCGAGTGGTTTAAACCTCTTGCCTACGCTTTGATTCTGCTTCGCGAAAGCGGATATCCTTGTGTTTTCTACGGTGACTGCTACGGTATTCCGACACATGGCATAAATCCGGTCGGAAAGCCACTTACCAATATGCTCTCCATTAGACAGACTCATGCTTACGGAACGCAGCATGATTATTTTGACAATGCCCGTTGTATCGGTTTTACACGCGAAGGCAATCCTTCTGATTGCGAGAGCGGTCTTGCCTGCATAATTTCTTCCGGAAGTGCTGCAAGCAAGCGCATGTATGTCGGAACCTCACATGCAGGGCAGAAATTTTTTGATGCCACATGGAATGTACGGCACTTTGTAACCATTGACGAAAGCGGTCACGGCGTTTTTCCTGTAAATGAAAAATCGGTAAGTGTCTGGATTCCTATTTAATGATTATTTTTTGACACAAGAGGGAGTGTCGCAAAATAAGTGATTTTTGAAACAGAAATCATCTTATGGAGCGATGCTCCTTCTTTTTACTTATTTCTTCAAAAAATCTCAAAAAATAGTGATTTCCCACACTAAAAAGGTAAAAAGTGTGGGGTTTTTTTTGTTTTTTTAATATAAAATAGTATAAATATTACTTTGAAGCACTTCTCTGCGTCAAGGGGATTAGAAGGAGGTAGAAAAAATGAAAAAGAAATTTTTCAAACAGGTTACATGTTTCACTCTTGTGATTATGTTAGTTCTGGGGATGTTACCGGGAATGCCCCTGGTAGCGTATGCCGACAGCATTCCTATTACAGAGGTGTATATTACGGTGCCGGAACCGATAGCGGGAGAACATCCTTGCTATAATAAAAATAGGTTTGAGATGGGCGGAAATTACTACATTGAAGCAGATACAAATGATGACTATTATTGGTATTACTATGACGATCAGAGTAATTATCATACACTTACCGAAGAAGACACCTTCCAGGCAGGCATTGAGTATAGCCTGAATATTGGGAAATTATGGTCAAAGGCTGGGTATCATTTTATACTCGGAAATGAGAAAAAAGTATATGTAAATAATCAGGAAACGACTTACTACTATTCAGGTGATTACATGGCTTTTAACTATACTTTCCCACCGGCAAAACAGCGCATAGACAGTATTGAACTTTACCACGCAACCGATATCGAAGCAAAAAACAGCACAAAGAATCTGGCAGTCAGCAAGATAAACGGGGAAGCTTTTGACGGAGAAAAATTTGCAGGTTTTACATGGTTTCGCAGCAGCTCCAACTTTAGTGATATTAATGATGCAGGAGTAACTGCGTGGGACGGTTCACAGGACGGATATAAATTTGTCGGCGGATATGCCTATGGCTTAAGAATAGATACACTTCCCGAAATCGAAGGATATGTATATGGGCCAACTGTCGTTGTTTCTTTGAAAACACCAACTTCTTCAAAAACTGCAACTACAGATGCATATGATAAATGCTATTTCTTTTATGACAAGCTTGCATACAAACCGGACTTAGAAACGGTAAATATCACCATGGACGGTTACTATGTGGGAGAAAATATATTGGATTTGACTTTCTCTTCAAACGATTCTATTAAAACAGACGGCGGATACGGTGCAAACAGCGGCAGATATACTATTCGAAATTATAACGAAGAAACTCATGAGTATGATATTCTGTCTAATTCAGCATTCGCCGCCGAAAGAAAGTATTATCTATTCTACTATTTGGAATCTGATTTAGATATAAATGGTCTGGAGAAAGAAAATGTTAAAGTAAACGGAATTGCGGCATTTGCGAAAGGAAAAGAAAACACAAGGACTTATTACGCGTTCTCCCTGCCGACACTTGCAAAAGAGGATGTTAAAAAAACAGAAATATCTTCTGTCGCCGTCAGCCTGCCAAAGGCACAGCCTGTGGCGGGTGATACTGTCTACTACCCAACTGTTGTTTCCGTCAACGGCGATGTGAATTTGGCAAATGCGATAAGTGTAAACAACAGTCAGTGGTATCAGTGTGATTATCATACAGAGGAAGCCTACTATGAACCAATAAACGGGGACTGTTTCGAACAGAACACCTCCTATCTGTTCCGGCTGCAGCTTAGTTGCAATAATGACTATGAGTTTGCAGACAATTGTACCCTGACTCTCCAGACACCATCAGGAAATCTGGAAGGTGAAGCGGAATATAATGGAACAAGCGCCTTAGAGTATAACTATTATTTCAACCTTGGTGCGCCGACAGAACTCCCTGAACTTACATCCTATGCCGGAACACTGTCAGGATATGCTGCAGGGGTACAGGTTGAGAATACCCAGTTGGAAATCAAGCTAAATGGGAAAAAGATTCCGGAAGTTATGAAATATGGTATGAGCTATGCCCTTTTAGATGAAAAACATCAATTTATTGAGCAGGGAACCATAAAATACGATACCCAGTATTATTGCTCCATGATGGTCGCTCCGTATAACTGCAAAAAGACCGGTTTCACAGTGGATAAAGTCAAAGAGGTTGCCACTTTGAACGGTCTAAAACCGGAAAGTGTTACTGAGACAGCGGGCATATACCTTGCCACTTTCAAACTTCCTATCCTGAAAGAGAATGCAACTTGTAATGGATTTGACCATGATTTTAAGAAAGTTTTAGTACCTGCAACATTCGAGAAAGACGGAAAATCCTATGAAATTTGTACAAAAGGCTGTGGTACCATACAAAATGAAACCATTATTCCATGCATAAAAACGGTAAAAATTTCCAAAGAGTCTTATGTCTATAACGGAAAAGCCAAGCAACCAACAGTCACAGTAAAAGACAGAACCGGAGCAAAACTCGTAAAAAATACGGATTATACGGTAACTGTGCCAAAAGGAAGAACTGCCATCGGCAAGTATACTTACACCATTATATTCAAGGGCAAATATGCCGGTGCGAAGTCTAAAAAACTGACTTTCACTATTAAACCGGCGAAGCCAAGCATTCAAACGCCAAAGGCTGCAAAAAAGGCAATTACGGTGAAATGGAAAAAGACGGCAAAATCCCAGACTACCGGTTATCAGGTGATGGTAGCCACTGACAAGAATTTCAAGAAGAACGTTAAGAAAGCTTATGTAAAAGGTTACAAAAAAACATCTTACACGATGAAAAAGCTGAAAGCGAAAACCAAGTATTACGTAAAAGTCAGAACTTACAAGACAGTGAAAGGAAAAAAGATTTACTCTGACTGGTCTAAAGTAAAAACGATAAAGACTAAATAGATATGTTGGATGCGAATGGGGCTGTTGCTTTTGCAACAGCCCCATTTTTCTTTGTCAAATTGTAGGGATTAACCCATCATAATGCCCATAGCCAAACCAAAAATTGCAAGCAGGAAGTATAAAGCAAAAATCACACCCATGAAAATAAGTTGTACTTTAAAGAAATTTGATTTCGACTTTTTCTCTGTTTTGCTGAACGCCCATACAAACATCATGATGAAACCGACACACGGAATCATCATAAGGAAATAGGCAAGTGCCCACTCTCCTTTTGATACCGGCTTCTCAAGTCCATTATAACACTGCGGTGTTACCGGCTGTGAATAATCGCTGTAAGATGACTGAGCTACCGGTTCCTGATAGGATGGCTCCTGATATATAGGCTCCTCATAACTTGGTTCCTGATAAGAAGGCTGTGAAAACGGGTCCTGTGTCCATACGTCACTGCTCTGCGAAGTTCCCAAAGTCCCTGCTTCCTGTGCCTCTAAATATTTCTCATAATTTCTTTTCTTTGGCATTTGATTTTCTTCCATTGTTTCTACTCCTTTATTTCCCTATTTTTTGCAAAACTTCGATCGCCGAATGATATAAACTGTCACTTTGCTGTGTCATCGGTTCCACATCCGGATAATAATGATACATCCGATATACATAGAACACGAACATAAAAAGCGTAATAATAATCATAAGCGGCACAAGTGCTTTTGCTCTTTTTCCCCTAATATATCTGTTATAACATAAGTACAGCCCCAAAAACAACCATGCATATATAAATGGGTGCATTTGCCAAGCCTGAACAAACCGCAGCCTAAGCACTAAAAGTCCTGCACGCGTCAGCCCACACCCAGGACACGGAAACCCAAACAAAATCTGTGTCGGGCAAACATCTTTAAAAACCACAAAAAACAGGATAAAGATTCCGCAAAAAAGCAAAATCTCCACCCTGTTATTTGCGATATCCTTCTTTATTCTATTATATGCCGGAAGGATATATTTTTTCATTCAAAACTCCTTTAGCGCGCTGTATATGCCTCTGCCTTTGCAAGCGCGTCATCAATATGCTCGCAGAAATATTCTTTTCCGATTTTATCCACAAAGCCTGCTTTTTCCATAATTCTCATCGGCTGCTCATTTACATGGGAAAGGATAAGTTTAATTTTCTTCTTCTCACATTTTTCCTGCAACTGCTCAAGCGAGTGCATCGCTGTTGCATCAATTGCATTTACACTTCTCATACGAAGAATAATACAAGTATGAGTCGCATCCAAAGAAATCTTTAAAATCTTATCTGCCGCTCCGAAGAACATCGGTCCGCTGATTTCATAAACAAACGTATCCTTCGGTACTGCCTTCAAGCCGATATTATCAGGGTCATCCTCCGGATCGATATACGTCCAGCCTTCCACCTCTGTTACATCACTCATTCGCTTCATGAACAACAGTGCTGCCAAAATCATACCAAACTCAATTGCCACTACAAGGTCAAATACAACCGTCAAAATGAAAGTGAGGACAAGCACCATAATATCACTCTTCGGTGCGGTCTTTAAAAGATGAACAAACTCACGCCACTCACTCATATTGTAAGCAACCATAAATAAGATGGCTGCAATCGTAGGCATCGGAATCAGTGTCGCATACGGCATAAGCACAACCAAAATCAAAAGAAGGGTTACGGAATGCACCATACCTGCAATCGGTGTACGTCCGCCGTTCTTTACGTTGGCTGCTGTTCTTGCAATCGCGCCTGTCGCCGGAATGCCTCCGAACAATGCAGATGCAATATTACCTGCTCCCTGTGCAATGAGTTCCATGTTGGAACGGTGCTTGCTGTTTACCATACTATCTGACACCACACAGGAAAGAAGCGATTCAATCGCCGCCAAAATAGCAATCGTAAACGCATCCGGAAGTACTCTTTTCACAAGATCAAACGAAAATCCCGGGAGTTGCGGAGCCGGAAGTTTATTGGAAATCTCATAAAGATCACCGATGGTATTTACTTCCATATGTAAGCCTTTCACCATTGCAATGCTGACGAGCACAGCAATAAGTGAAGGCGGAATTCTTTTCTCGATACGTGGCCATCCGATTAAAATCACCATACATACAATACCGACAATCACTGCCTGCCAGTTAATCGTAGGCATAAATTCCACAACAGCTTCTAATTTTTCCATCGTCTCAATCAGCGGTTCCTCTGTCACTACAGTAAGACCGAGGAAATCCTTAATCTGTCCGACAAAAATCGTAACAGCAATACCTGACGTGAAACCGGTCGTAATCGTAAACGGAATAAATTTGATCAGACTTCCGAAACGGAAAAGTCCCATTAAAATCAAAAACAGACCTGCCAAAACCGTCGCTACGATAAGTCCTTCCATTCCGCTCTTAGCTACAATCCCTGCAACAATTGTCGCAAAGGCCGCCGTCGGTCCTGCAATCTGCACTCTTGAACCGCCCAAAAAGGAAATCACAAATCCTGCAAAAATGGCTGTGTAAATACCCTGTTCCGGTGTCACGCCGGAAGCCAGTGCTAACGCAATTGATAACGGAAGTGCAATAATCGCCACAATAATTCCCGCAACAACGTCTTTTACAAACTGTTCCTTGGTGTATGTTTTCATAACAGAAAACAACTTCGGTTTTAATTTTTCCATAAATCCTCCTTGCAAACATGCTCTTCTATTCCCCAATACAATCGCATGTTGCGCCGAGAATTATATTATTCCTATTTTTTTAATTTTTCAAGTACATTTTTAAGTGCATCATCACTCTCATCAATCCAAACAGCTTCTTCCTCGCCGTTTAAGCCCAAAAACTTTGCAAGAGTCTCTGGCGTGTCGGAATTGTTCCACTCTACGATATAATCATCGATCTCTTCAAATTCAATTTCTCCTGCCAGAAATCTTTCTTTAAACTTCATTTGTATTCTCCTTTACCACTGCGTGGGAACTTCCCATTGAAATTTTTCCATATCGACGTGACCATCCGTAAATGTAATCCCTTCCGCTTCTAACAATTCTATTTGCCTGTTCTCACCACCGAAAGCAAACGCGCGGGAAACATTCCCGTCCTTTGTTACCACCCGGTAACAAGGGATATGATCCGGGTCCGGATTTACATGAAGCGCATATCCGACCACTCTCGCCCAGCGCTTATTTCCCGCCAGCGATGCCACCTGACCGTATGTCGCCACTTGCCCATACGGGATTTTTTTTACAACATCATATATTTTCTCAAAAGTCGTCTTTTCCATATATCTCTTTCTGAATGATTGCTTTATTTGCCTCAAAATCCACTTCTAAAACTGACATTCCGCGAATAGATGCATTTGAATACGTTCCTTCTGCCGGAATCACCGTCTGTAATACCTCATAACTTAAAAGTTTTCCTGCATCCATACTCAATCGGAACACCTCCGGCTGTGTCAGATTGGTTGTCAAGTTCGGGAACAATTCCCCAATCAGTTCATTCTGATTCGTTGCAAATGCAGCCGGAAGTTTTTTTATCACTGCACCAAGCACTTTTCTTTGACGCTCCGTTCTTCCGAAATCCGTACCGATATATCGGTTTCTGCTGTATGCCAGTGCCTGCGGACCATTCAAATGAATTTCTCCCGAAAGCGAAGTATCAAGGTAATCCGTTGTCATCTCTCTGCCTTCAAGCAGATTGTACTCATTCAGATATGCATTAATCCATTGCACTTCCTCATTTGTCACTTCAAGATCGATTCCTCCGACCGCATCAACAAGCGCTGCGAAAGCCTGAAAATTGACAAGCACATAACGATTTACTTCGATACCGAAGTTCAGTTCAATCGTCTCACACAATAACGACGGACCACCATACGCATACGCTGCGTTTAATCTGTTTCCGTCATGTCCCGGAATCTCTACATACATATCACGCAAAAGCGAGGTCATGTGAATTGTTTTCGTCTCATTACTGATAGACAGAAGAATCATGGCATCCGACCTTCCGTCCTCACCATTATCACGGGAATCATTTCCAATCAGAAGAACATTTGTCACTCCGTCCTGTTTCATCGGCTCCGACGCAAGTCCTGCTGTTTTTTCATAATTCATCTCTTTGTAAACTTTTCCGACCATGATATACCACCATGCAAAAACGGCAATTGCAGTAAGAAGAAGAATGAAAAGCACTTTTTTCCATTTTGATTTTTTCTTTGCCTTTTTCTTCGGCTGTTTTTTCGTTTTTTTCTTATGGGAAGTCACCCCGGAAGCACTCTTCTGTTTTCTGCGACGTGTTCTGCGCAATACCTCTTCCTCAAAAGTCTCATCCTCGTACTCATCCTCGTCGTACACGTCTTCCTCATATTCGTCGTACTCGTCCTCATAGTACCTTACCGGCTGTGGTTTTGGCTGCGGTTTTGGTTGCGCTTTTGGCTGCGGGCGCACAACCTCTGTTACGAACTCCGTTTTCAGTTCTTTTTGCACCGGCTTTTGCAAAACAGATTCCTCCCCTATCACGCCGAGTTCCTGGTCCAAAAACTTCTCCAATCCGTCTTGTATTGCTTTATTTTCGTCAATTGAATTTTTATTCATAATCTCTTCCTCCGAAACAGATACGCTATATGCCGTTATTTTTATGGTTTATAGCTCAATCACCTTCCCTGTTACAAGAAGCTGTAATCTGTCCCCGAGCACCTCCTTTAAAATCGGGAAAGCCTTTGTTCCCGTACAATGTCCCGTATAGAATCTGCCGACTTGCAAAGAACAAAGTTTTTGCCCGAGCAACCGGACCTGTTCCTCACTTTCTCTCATGGAATCCGGTCCGTCAGATCCCATCAAATGAAATCCTCCCAGCATTGCAATTACCGGTTTATCGCAAAATCTTTCCTTTGCCTCTTCCAGTACCAAATCCACTCCGCCGTGGCAGCAACTGTTAAAAACAACAATACCTTCCGGCAATTCAAATATCAGACTCTGTTCATGGGCAAAATCATCATACCTTTTTTCACCCGACACCTCGGTGTACATATGCATCTGCTTTCCCCGCTCGGAAAGTCCTTCCGAATGATGCGCAACAAGATATACTCCTTCATCTATTTTTGCATCACCGTCCGCATAGCAAACTCTGCCCTCCAATGCCATGCGTACCTGCTGCGAAATACCGATATCTGTCAACCCTGTAGCTTTCTTCGAAAAGCACATGTTCTGCGCTGCACTCTGCATAAAAATTTGTGCATGTGCGTTAACCTTTGCAAACTCAGAAAAACCATTTGCATGATCATAATGTGCATGCGAAAGCACAGCCATATCCACCTCGGAAAGGTCAATTCCAAGTTTTTTTGCATTCTCCGCAAAAAGATTGCTTTGTCCTGCATCAAGCAAATACTTTTTTCCGCTATATTCAATATAAAAAGAAAGCCCATGCTCGCGCATCAATTCATTTTCCGTCTGATTTTCTATCAGTGTAACTATTTTCATCGGATTTTACTCCCATCATTTCCTAAGGATAATAAAACGTCGAAAGAACTCCGACGTTTTATCAAATCTATTCCTTGTTATAAAGTCCCTTCCTCTTGCAGATACTCCACATCAAAGTTCATAACTGCCAAGCGGATCTTTTGTACTTTTTCATCATATTGAGCCGGGAATTCATAACTGTCAATCTGCCCCATAATCTCATCGAGCGCATCGATGTCCATATCTTCCGCAGCCTCTCTGAGCCGGCGTAATAATTTCTGTATCTCCGGCGACGAAGGATCTGCCTGCGTTTTTTGTTCGGTCTCTCCGACAAACTTTTCCGACAAAGAGATTCTGTACTTCTCCCATTTTTCTTCGAAGACAGGCATCAAAGCATTTATTTGCATTGCATTCGCATCTTTTGCCGCATCCTCCAATGTCTTCGCCAACCCTGCGAGCGGTACGATACCGATTGTCATCGCAGAATTTTTCATACTGTGCACCTTCGTCCGAAAATTGCACAGCTGCTGCGCATCACCAATATTTTCAAAATACGAGCCAAGCTCTGACATATCCGAGCGCATCACGCCGACAAGAAAATAAATCATTTCTTTGAATTCTTCTGCATCTTTGAAATAAAGCGCCGCATAATTATAATCCAAGCCATCTACCGCCGGCAATTCATCCCAAAGAGCCTTTGTATCTTCTTTCTCCGACTTCTCGACAGTCTGCTCCGGTTTCTGCTGTTCTTCTTGCGCAATGTTCTCACCGATTTCAACCGCAGTAACCAACTCTTTATCCAACAAGCCGTATACAAGCACCATCAGCTGCTCCGGCAAAATCGGCTTTGCTGCATAAGCCGCAAACCCAAGTTTTAAATAATCTTCCTCTGTCATCGAAAGCGCATTTGCCGTCATTGCCACAACCGGTATCCCTTCACACAAATGCTCGTTTTTCAATGCCTCAAATGTCTCCAAACCATCCATTTCCGGCATCAGATGATCCATGAAAATAAGGTGATATTCATTTTTACGAACAAACTCCAAACACTCTTTTCCGCTCGCCGCCTCTTCAATTTGCATCTTTGTTTTTTTCAGTAGATTTCTCAGTACTTTCCGATTCAAATCACTGTCATCCACAATCAGCACCCGCGCCCGTGATGCTTCAAATGCCACTTGATCGATTACTTCGTTTTTTTCAACACTGCTTGTCTGCTCATCCGCAGCATCTTTTTCTGCAATGGTATCTGACGCCTGAATCGAAATAAACATAGCGATTGCCATGATTACAATTCCGATTCCCGATGCATTAGTAGACGGATTGTACATATAAACAGAACATGTTACCATTCCACAGGCAACTCCCAATACAAGCGGAACCAATCTGTTCTTTTCAATCTTTTTCAGCTGCTCACAATAATTGCTAAACACAACAAGTAAATAAAACGCAGCCCCTACATACACAACCCAAATACCCGGTCCATATTCGAACTGCGGTCCGTCCAAAGTCACCTCATATCCTATCGGCAAAAGAAAGATTCCTGCATACAAAATAACCTGTGCCACATGGATAAACTCAATCCCACGCTCCTGCATACCGGCTTCTTCATATACAAATGCCGACTTATATCTAAACTGTAAATAAAAAAATGTCAAAACAAGTGTTAAATAAGACCTATGTATCGACTTAAATACTATAGGTGAAATTGCATTTATTTGCTCCACAGAATAAATAGCCAGAATTTCAAACAAAATTCCTAAGATAGATACTATCAATAATGCAATATATAGTTTGTGAGTTGCTTTTGAAAATTTTCTTCTCCATAAAAACAGTACGAGAAGAAAGCAAAGAATGACTATGCAGGAAATCTGCAGCTTAAACATACACATCACCACTTCTAAATAATTGCTTCAATTGTCTCCAACAACTTTTCCTGTTTCGGCGGTTTCAGGAAATATCCTGCCGGTTTAAGAGAAAGCAGTTCCACTACTACATTCTCATCCGCCATACTCGTCAAAAACACGACCGGAATCTTTGAAAACTCAACATCTGCCTGCAACATTTCAAACATCATTTTTCCGTCTGTCACAGGCATCGCATAGTCAAGCAAAATTAAATCCGGTTTCTTTCGACCGATTGACGTAAATGCCTGAACCGCTGAAATTGCAACTGCTACCGAATACTTGTCCTGCAACATTTTCTTGATATTCCGGAGTGTTAATGCATTATCATCCACTACCAAAATATGCTTACGCGAACCATCATCATATAAATCAACTTCTACTCCTGCCATCTCGCAACAAAGGTCAAGTAATTGGCGTTTTGTAATCGGCGGAATAATTTTTTCAAACTGTGCCGTCTCATAATATTTTTTATACGGCAGTGTTTCGTACTCTGTTCCCATAGTAACGACCGGAATGTTAATAAAATCCATGTTCAAAAGATTCATGATTTCCGCTTCTTCTTTTGCATCATTTCCGAGCGGGAGAAGAATAATGTCCGGTGTTTCCCGCTGAATACGAGTACGAAGCGCCTCCGCAGTCGGTTCTATGACATCAATCTGAAATCTCTCTTTTAACATCTCAAGAGTATCTCTATGCGTATTTCCTTTAATTCCTACAAATACCAAGTCTTTCATTTGTATGCCCCCTAATTTATGCCTCATTCTAATCGTATCACACGCAGCTCAACGTGTAAACTAAGCATCCATGCACTATTCAGCCTCTTTCACGCACATTTGGCGAATCTTTTTCCTCAATCTTAAAATCATGGAAGGTGCAACCGACAATTCATCGACTCCAATCCGGATAAACATTTCCGTCAACTGCTTATCTGCTGCCATCTCCCCGCAAATTCCTACCCATTTTCCACAAGCATGTGCATTCTCTACAACCAACTTTATCATACGCAAAATCGCCTCATGATGCGGATTATAAAAAGCATCCAGTTTTTCATTCTGCCGGTCAATCGCCATCGTGTACTGCGCCAGGTCATTGGTACCTATGCTGAGAAAATCTACCATTCCGGCAAGTCTGTCACTGATCATAACCGCCGCCGGTGTTTCAATCATAATTCCCTGTTTCGGAATTTTGTACATAAGACCTTCCGCTTCAAGCTCACGGCTCACTTCCGCCACAAGTTCCTGAATTTTTTCTACCTCTTCTACCGAAATAATCATAGGATACAAAACAGAAATGTCCCCATAATATGCAGCCCTGAAAAGCGCTCTCAGCTGCGTCTTAAACATTTCTGTCCGTGTCAGACAAACACGGATCCCCCTATATCCGAGCGCCGGATTTTCCTCTTCCTCAATCTGCAGATAATCCGCCTGCTTGTCCGCCCCTATATCCAGCGTTCTGATAACGACACTTTGTCCGTCCATCAAATCCGCCACCTGCTTATATACTTCAAACTGTTCTTCTTCTGTCGGATAGGAATCTCTTCCGATATATAAAAATTCGCTTCTGAACAACCCAATTCCCTGCGCATCATTTTCAAGTACACTGCTGACATCCGCCGCACTTCCGATGTTGGCACAAATACGGATTCTTCGTCCGTCAAGAGTGATGTTCTCTTTTCCCTTTAACTCTTCCAATAAGATTTGCTTTTCATGCTCTTCGATAATTTTTTTCTCTGCCTTGGCCGCCGTCCTTTTATCCGGAGCCAACGTCATATTTCCGGAAAAACCGTCTACAATTGCCGTTTCTCCATCTTTCACTTCTTCTAATTCAAAAGGCACATTCACAAGTGCCGGAATATTCATCATACGCGCCAAAATCGCCGTATGCGAATTTACAGACCCAAACTTTGTTACAATCGCAAGAACCTTTTCTCTGTCTAAAAGCATTGTTTCACTCGGCGAAAGATCCTCCGCCACAAGAATCGAAGGACATGCAATCTGCACTGCAGATTCTTTGTCGCCTTGCAAATTGCTTACAATCCGCAAAGAAACATCCATCACATCCGCGCCACGCGCCTTCATGTAATCATCATCCATGGCCTCAAACATCTTGGAAAAGCTATCTCCTACCAACGCAACAGCATATTCAGCATTCATATATTCATTGGAAATCTTACCGCGAATCTCCTCAAGATATCTCTTATCTTCCAGTAACATTCTGTGCACTTCAAATAAAGACGCACTCGCCTGTCCCACCTGCTTTGCCGCCTTGTCATAAAGCTGTATAAGTTGCTGTTTTGAGACGGCAAGAGCACTTTCCAGTCTCGCAAGCTCCGCTTTCAGATCCGTTACTTTTTTTCTCTCTGCCTGTCCATTCCTGCGAAAAACAACCACCGGTCCCATCACTATTCCGTTGTGTACAGATTTTCCTTTAAAACTTTGCACTGCGCTCTCCTCAACGATAACTTCTGTCTCCTTTGTTATTTTATACCCAAATGATTTTATCGTCTATATTTTTCTACTTCCGGTTGCATTGTTTCATATTAATTTTTGCTAACCGTACACTTAAAAGCAATAGCTTTACCCGTTTGGCTTCCGGAAATTTTCACCTATAGATTTTACATATTGGCTTGTACTATATGAAAAGTTTGTTGATGGTTCCGAACGCTTACATATAGATTGCATAATAATTGTTTCTTATATCTGTAATTTTTTCGACCCGTTTCCTATATTTCTGATACATTTGACATAATCTATATGTAAAAATTCTTATAAAATGATTGATTTGGCTTACATATCTCTGCTTTTGAAGTAGAAAACTGAGTTTTTTGCAGATAGAAAACTGAGAACATCTATTTTCAGATGAATTCACCACCGAAAAACACCTATAGATACGACACTTTTCCTAGTCCTATCTGCAACGACACCCAACTCCAAACAACCTAAAGGGAGCAGATTGTTAAAATCTGCTCCCAAACTCACCTACAAACTAAAAACTCTTCACCCAATTAATAAGCGACTGAATATGAGTCTGATTATACACATCATTTCTCATCTGGTCTGTCACAAAACCATTCTTCTCCATCCGGGCAATAATCGCCTCCTGAAGGCCGGCAATTCTTCCTCTCTCGTACGCCTCATCATAAGCCGCTTTTGACATATCTACCGGTTGCTCATGGCTAACTGTTTCTTTCACCGGCTCTTCTGCCACAGCCGCTGTTGTTTCCACAGCCACCGGCTCTTCTATTATCTCAATCACTTCCTCAGCCACTTCTTCGACCGCCGGCTCAACCACCGCCTGAACAACAGTCTCTTCTATCTTCTGAGCCGGAATATCTTTCAGAAAATCCTCACCTGTATCCGGAACCCAAATATCTCCGGAATTTGCCTTCACATTTACTGTAATATTTCCGTTAACAACCGCTACCTTTTCCCCTGACAATGCACCGATATATCCCGAGCTGTTACCGGCAGGTAACGTCATCGTATAATCGCTGTCATCATTGTTAACCGTTACCAGCACACTTACGCCGTCATGATTACGCGAGAATGCAAACTGGCGGTTCATAAGTAAAAGTTCTTTATAATCACCGTAAGAAAGCGCTTTCACATTCTGACGAATCTTGCCGAGTTTTGCAATAAGAGCCGTACAAGGATTGTTTGCAATCGCATCTTTGTAATCATCCATATGAAGTGCCGGACGAAGCGAATCGTCAGACCATTTTTCTTTCTTTCCTTCAATACCGAACTCCGAACCATAATATACGGAAGGTACACCCGGTAATGTGTATGACAAAATGTGCACCGGTGCAAAATGCTTTTTGTTATTCAATTTTGTATAAATACGTTCCACATCATGATTATCCGTGAAATTGTAAAGTTTCAAATTGCTGCAACGGTCACCGAGATACTTGATTGTATGAGCAATCTCAAAATAATTGTGATCATTATGACCGGAGTATAATGCTTTGTGCAACATATAGTTTGTTACGGAATGTAATGTATCTGCATTGGCCCACCTACTGTAGTCACCGTGGATTACTTCTCCCATCAACCAGAAGTCCGGTTTCACTTCATTTGCTACACGGCGAAGCATCTTCATATATTCAAAATCAAGTACATCCGCCGCATCAAGACGAATACCGTCCACATCGAATTCACTCACCCAGAAACGAATAACATCCGCAATATAATCCTTCACCTCCGGATTGTGCTGATTCAATTTTACGAGCAAATCATAACCGCCCCAGTTTTCATAAGAAAAACCATCGTTGTAACTATTGTTTCCCCAGAAATTCACATTACAGTACCAGTCTTTGTAACGGGAATTTTCGCGATTCTGCTTAATATCCTGAAATGCGAAGAAATCCCTTCCTGTATGATTAAATACTCCGTCAAAAATAACACGGATTCCGTTGTCGTGACAAACCTTTACAAAATGTTTCAAATCGTTATTATCACCGAGACGACTGTCAAGCTTCTTGTAATCTGTCGTCTCATAACCATGTCCGACCGATTCAAACAGGGGTCCGATATAAATTGCGTTAAATCCCGTCTCCTTTATATGGTCAATCCACTTTTCCGCTTCTTTCAGTCTGTGCACCGGTTTCTCATAAGAATTTTCCTTCGGTGCTCCGCAAAGTCCGAGCGGATAAATGTGATAAAATACTGCCTCATCATACCAAGCCATATCTATTACCTGCCTTCTATATTTTTTACCATAGCCGGTTTTCAAACTGGACGGCGGTTTTCTGCTCCTGCCAGCGGGTCAGTACCACACTGCCCACAAACAAGCCCACGCCCCGGAATGCGTCAATCAGGCGCAGCACGTCGGCATCGTAGGTGATGCCAAGGTCGCCGCGGCGCTTGTTTTTCTCAATGTCGTCGGCGCTGATGGTGATGATGATCTCGGCCTGCTCTTTCAGCTGCAAGAGCATCCGCAGCTTGCTGTCC
>JAZQDJ010000150.1:0-20738 GCA_045546735.1 Lachnospiraceae bacterium
GACAGAAAGTCCGCAAGAAAGCGGCCAAATCTATACGTATGAAGATATGACAATTACATTCCCGGCTTCATGGGAAGGAAAATACATTGTAAAAGACGGCGAAAACGGTTTTGCAATCATGCAGAAATCCTCTTATGAGAAAGAAGAAGGTTGGGGCTTTTTGTTTGGTTTCTACAGATCTGATGAGATGGTTGATGAGTCAACAGGAGCAACACAACTCGCATATACAAACGATTGTGTCTATTATGTGCAGGAACCGACCGATGTGACATTTTGGTATGATGATGAAGTCATTTCAAATGAGTATATGGAGATGTCAAAGGACAAGGAAAAGATGATACGTTCACTGTCTGTCGAGGCGGAAAATGTCAGATATGATGCGCGTGAATACGTGATTCCGATGAGCGATATAAAAGATATACCGGAATATTATCTTGAAAACTTCTCGACACATACTTTGTGGCTTGCACGTAATGAAATATATGCGCGTCATGGACGCGAGTTTACAAATGCGTATCTTGCAAACTATTTTGCGTCCTGTAGTTGGTACACTCCGACAGTTGCGTCAGATGCATTTGATGAAAGTGTATTATCACAGACAGAAAAAGATAATTTGGAAAAAATTAAAGCTTGTGAAGACAGAATGGCAAAAGCAAAAACAAGTCCGCAGAGTTGTCAGTTTGGTAAAGAGTATTCCTACGATTTGGATGGTGACGGAAACAAAGAATCATTCGAATTAAATTATCGTGAAAATGCAGAAAGCAGCATGTATGACATAACCATGGTACTTGATGGTGATATGGCAATTGAATTGTCATCGGATGAGGTGTCTTATTTCTATCCGAATACAGAGAAATATTTCGTGACGGATATTTCGCCACACTACGAGGGGCTTGAAATTGCTGTGATGGATTACGGTATGAGTGAAGATCTCGTGACTCATTTTTATTCGTACGACGGGGAAATTCATTATCTCGGATGTGTGGGTGGTTTCCCGTTCAAAGAGTATATGAACCGTGACGGATTTATCTATGACGGCGGAGTGATCGGAACCATGCGGACGGATTTGATTCATACATGTTTTTCGTACACATATTTTTTCTATGATTATAAGGCAAAAAGACTGGATATAACAGAAGACCAGATTTTTGAAATGGTTCCGACCGGAGCGCATGATCTTATGAAAGATATACCGGTACACATTGCGCAGAATCCTGAGTCGGAAATAATTACCATGAAAGCGCAATCGATATTTTTCCTTGAGACAGATGGTTTGGAATGGATAAAAATTAAAGGAAAAGACGGAACGGAAGGATATTTGTATATCACAGACGGCAAAATTGACGGTGTAGAAGAAAATCCGCAGGATATTATTTCGGGATTGTTTTTTGCCGGATAAGAAGATAGGAGTTAGCATAGTGCAACCGATTATTATAGCAAGTGAAAAATTGAAACTTCACAGTGAACTTTGTCGGCTTTGTGAGTTTGTGGGATATACGGACGAGTGGCGCGACAAATTTTGGGAAGACTTGCTTCAGGAAGAAGGTATTTACAAAGAATTCCTTTATTACATGGAGCATCAGGAGTTTTTGGATGAATACCGGATAGAAGGAAAGGGTGTACTGGATATTTTTGTTTGGCAAATGCGCAAATTTAACCTTCGTCTTGACCGTGGAAAAAACGGTGAGGAATGCGACAAAATGGCGATGCTTCTCGAGACGTTCCGCTATATGATTGACATGAAACGAAACGGCGGCGGTATCGAGTGGAGCATGGAAATAAAAAACGGAATGGATGAATTATGATGAGTAAAACATATTGTGTGGCCGGGGCAGGCGGATGCGGCGGAAGTATAGCGGCTTATATGGCAAAAGCAGGGTTTGACGTGACATTGATTGCCCGCGGGGAGCATTTAGAGCGGATAAAAGAAAATGGATTGACGATGGAAACGCCTCATTTGGGCACATTTACAGTGTCGCAGCTCAAAGTAGCAAAGGCGGAAGAGTATGAGCAGACACCGGATGTGATGTTTGTCTGTGTGAAAGAATATTCGCTACCTGAAATAATACCGTTTTTGAAAAAACATTGCGGCGTGAATACGATTGTCATACCGATTTTGAACATCTACGGAACAGGAAGCAGACTGCAAAAAGAACTTCCGGACAGCCTTGTGACCGACGGATGCATTTATATTGCGGCAGAAAAAAAGGCGCCCGGCATAATACAGCAAAAAGGAAGCATTTTCCGCATTGTGTATGGTGTCAGAGAAGAGGAAAAACTGTGCCGTGAAATTTTTGAAATTGCGCAGGATTTGCAAAAGAGCGGAATTGACGCACGCATTTCCGACAATATAAAAAGGGATGCATTTCAGAAATATTCTCACATAGCACCGATGGCTGCCTGCGGTCTTTATTTTGATGCAAAGGCGGAAATCTTTCAACAGGCGGGAGACGAACGTGAGTTTTTGACAGACTGCATGGCTGAAATCAGTACACTGGCCGAGGCGATGGAAATTCCGTTTTTAGTAGATATTGTAAAAACAAACCTGGAAATTCTTGACGCACTGTCTCCGGAAGCATCGACTTCTATGCAGCGTGATTTATGGGAAGGAAAAGCGTCAGAGATGGACGGACTTGTGTTTGAACCGGTCCGTATGGGAAGAAAGTATGGTGTTTCGATGCCGAACTATGAGAGGATAGCAAGAAAATTCGGTTTTAAAGAATAAAAAAGCCCCGGTCATTGAGAAGAAAATGACCGGGGATTTTTGTCTGCTTACATATCCGGACTATAAACTTCCGGTAACAGTATGGCAACGGGTTCCATTGCATTATAAAATAGTTTACCCTTAGTCCGCTTTATGAGAACGATAGGAGTGTCTATATGGAATCTGTAGTATTCACTTTCGCTTACTTTGAATCGTCCTTTATTTCCGTGAGAATCCGATAAGATTACAAAGTAATCCAAGTAATAGGATTTTTTACTGCGGTGAACACAATAATATTTTTCAACAAAACTTACTTCCGCAACAGCATAAGCGCCTTCACGGATTTCTTCGATACGGTTTCGATATATGATTCTCCAGAAAACAAAAATGATAATTCCTAAAGAAATTGCCGGAAACAAAAAGATGTTTGTAAATATTGTCTTGAGATTATGTAAAAAATAATAAGAATCAAGCACGACTTTTGCAATTCCGAAACCAATCAGACCGAGTGAAAGAGGAAGGACAAAAACAGCTACAGGCATGTATTTTTTACTGTGCTGCTGGTGGATGCCTTCGCAGATTCTCAGGATTTCATCCCTGTGATGTGACTTCGGAGGGTGAAAATCTAGAATCATTTTGTCGGGATCTTCAAATTTGCTGATTGCAAAATAATAACCTGCAGAAAGAAACAGGCAAAAGCCGAAAAAAATGAGTGTCAGTAAATCATCTTTTTTAACGTTAAAATTATAAAAGAGTGAAATGACTCCAAGCACTCCGCCCAAAATTGCACCGAATAAGATGTAGTAACATCCTGCTTTGGTAAAACAGTATATACCTGTTTTTTGTTTGTCCATACAAAACCCTCCGTTAGAATCCTTTTTCTTTCAACCCTTTTACAATGTGTTGATATATTTCTATACTGTCAAACCCTTTGATGTCCTCTCTTTTTAAATCTATCATATCACCATGTGATATACCGCGTATAGTCTTACTTTTTAAAGTTCCGAGATAAGTTCCCCATTGCGCTGATGATTCTGTTACAAGACCGTCATTTTTTTCCTTTGTGATCCACCATAAAATCAAGTGCGGAAAGAAAAGAAGAGAATCGCTGAAAGAACATCGCATCACAGCAGAATAACTTTGATATAAGACATTTTCAGCATCCGGCGTCTGTTTGTTGAATTCCTTACAGTAAGCAGGTGCTAACTGTTGTGTGGCGTTATACGAATCCGGAGCTTCATCTCCGAAGATTGCAAAAGACCGGTCGAGTATTTGTGTCAACCTACGGAACAAAGGCTTTGGTAAGGTGTTTAAAAAGTCAACCAGTTCCGAACCGCGATGTGGTGTTGACATTGTAGTCAGCGATGCAACTTTATCGGCATAACCGAGGCGTGAAATCACGAAGCGGCAGTCAAGTCCGCCTTTGGAATGTGCGATGATATTTACCTTTGCGGCACCGGTTTCTTCCAGTGCCCGGTCAATCGTCTGTGCAATGGCAGCAGCATTTTCTTCAATGGTCCCCCAAGCTTTCTGGTGTCCGTAGTATATGGTTGCGCCGCTGCGCTGCAGATAGCGTGGAGCACGCCCCCAATAGTTAAAGAACTTCAAATCGCGAAAACCGATACCGTGTACCATAATCAGAGGATATTTTGTCCGGCATTCCTGTGTGGCCTGGTAAACAACGGCGTTCTGATGACGGGCAGCATGGATGTCGTATTCATCCTTGGCTGCACGCGCAAGATAATGAATCAGAAACAGATTCACAACAGGAATCCAAATATTCAGACATATAAGCACCCTCTTTACAACGCCGAGCCTGTGACAACATAGAATTACCCTTAGACAACCATTCAGTAAGAATAAGAATAAAAACAGAACGGTATAAATCAAATCGGAAGTAAGCAAAAGTTTAGCATTCGTGTGGGTTGCAGAGCGAAGCGTGAAAATGAAATTCTTCACCGGTTCCGGTGCAAATACATAGAAAAACAAATAATGAGCCACTTGAATCCAAAAGCCCCAAATTCCGATGCGAATCAGAAGAAGACCACCGTACTGAACACCGACACGAAAACTTCCGCTTTCATTCTTGTGATGCAGAGGCCAAATATGTAATCGTATCGTAGAGTAAAAATGATATCCGATCATCAAAGCGGCGAGAGTAATCAAAAGTGCTCGCTCCGGGCCGGATATAATGATCGGATCGCTTCCGAGAGGATTGCCTGAGATAATAGCATATATATAGTATAGAATTACCGGAAAATGCGGGACAAGCCACGCATAAAGAAAAGTTCCCATGGGATCTCCTCCGTAGTCTGATGATGGGTGAATTTTACAGGCCGAGTACTTCCTGTACAATCTCAACCGCATCCATAATACAATCCGGGCAGGAACGGAGTGGTGTCCCTGTTTCGATGCCCTTTAAATCGCGGCAAAGAGTGCCGCCGTTTTTTGCTTCAAATTTTGCTACGATTTCTTTTGAAAGTTGATAGGTAGCAGCTTTTGTTTTGGGATCGTCGAGATTTCCGTCGCTGTTTTTTAAGCCGGCCAGTGCAACAGCACCTGAGATGGCACCGCATGTACCCTGCATTCCGCCCATACCCAGACCGAAACCTTCCATCATGCAAAAGATAGCTTCAGGGTCCATGTCAACTTCCTCGGCAAATGCACAAGCTACCGCCTGTGCACAATTATATTTCTTGTCGTGTAATGCAATTGCTAATTCTTTTTTGGTCATTTTATCAGTAGTCCTTTCTTGTATATATTATTATATCAATATGTAAAAATCGCAAATAACTATTGATATTCTGTCATGGTTGCCCTGTCCGGAACAAGAGCGACTTAGCCACCGCTTCGGAGCCCTTTTTCAGACAGGCAAGCGGGACAGAAAAATATAGTTTTTGTCGATTTTCCCTAAAATGATTATAGTTTTTTTTTGCTTTTTGCGCAATAAGTTCATATACGCGAATGAGAAATTATGGTATATTAATAAAAGAGTGATTTTTTATCAGGAGGAAATTAACATGCAGATGAGAGCGATTGAAACAGAACTTCAGAATAATGCATATCCGGGACGCGGAATCATTATCGGAAAAAGTGCAAACGGTAAGTATGCGGTAACTGCTTATTTTATTATGGGAAGAAGCGAGAATAGCCGTAACCGTGTGTTTGTAGAGGATGGACAGGGAATCCGCACACAGGCATTTGACCCTTCCAAACTCAGCGATCCGAGCCTGATTATTTACGCACCGGTCCGTGTGCTCGGAAATAAGACGATTGTAACAAACGGTGATCAGACAGATACTATCTATGAGCTGATGGACAAACAGCAGACATTTGAGCAGGCACTTCGCACAAGAGAGTTTGAGCCGGATGCACCGAACTATACACCTCGTATTTCCGGTATTATGCACGTGGAAAACGGTACATACAATTATGCAATGTCTATTTTGAAGAGCAATAACGGCAATCCTGCTGCATGCAACAGATATACATTTGCTTATGAAAATCCGGTAGCAGGTGAAGGACACTTCATCCACACATATATGGGTGACGGAAATCCGCTTCCGAGTTTCGAAGGAGAGCCTGAACTGATTTCTATTCCGGATGATATGGAAAGTTTTGCGGAGCTTCTTTGGAACAGTTTAAATGAAGAGAATAAAGTTTCTCTCTTTGTCCGCTACATTGATATCGCAACAGGCGAATATACAACAAAGATTGTAAACAAAAATAAATAAGATACCGGAGGAATCATAATGAACGAATTAGAATTAAAATACGGTTGTAACCCAAACCAGAAACCGTCCAGAATTTATATGGAGGACGGCAAAGATTTGCCTATCACTGTTTTAAACGGTAAACCGGGTTACATTAACTTTTTGGATGCTTTTAACGGATGGCAGCTTGTAAAAGAATTAAAAAAAGCAACAGGACTTCCGGCTGCAACTTCCTTCAAACATGTTTCACCGGCAGGTGCAGCGGTAGGACTTCCGCTTTCTGAAGTTGAAGCAAAGATTTACTGGGTAGATGATCTCGGGGAGCTTTCTCCGCTTGCTTGTGCTTATGCAAGAGCAAGAGGTGCTGACCGTATGTCTTCTTTCGGTGATTTCATTTCTCTTTCGGATGTTTGCGATGCAGATACAGCCAGAATTATCAAAAGAGAAGTTTCTGACGGTGTAATTGCTCCGGGGTATACAGAAGAGGCACTTGCTATTTTAAAAGAGAAAAAGAACGGAAATTACAACGTCATCCAGATTGACGAAAATTATGTGCCGGCTGAGATTGAGACAAAACAGGTTTACGGTATCAATTTTGAGCAGGGAAGAAATGAGCTTAAAATTGATGATGAACTTCTTTCTAACCTTGTAACAGAAAATAAAGAAATTCCGGAATCGGCAAAAATTGATCTTGCAATTGCACTGATTACACTTAAATATACACAGTCTAACTCTGTATGTTTCGCAAAAGGCGGACAGGCAATCGGTATCGGAGCAGGACAGCAGTCACGTATTCATTGTACAAGACTTGCAGGTTCTAAAGCGGATAACTGGTTCCTCCGTCAGTCACCACAGGTTATGAATCTTCCGTTCGTGGACAATATCCGCAGAGCAGACAGAGATAATACAATCGATCTTTATATCGGTGAAGATTACATGGATGTACTTGCAGAAGGTGAGTGGCAGAAATTCTTCAAAGAAAAACCGGCTGTCTTTACAAGAGAGGAAAAGAGAGCGTGGCTTGATCAGATGACAGATGTGGCGCTTGGTTCCGATGCATTCTTCCCATTTGGTGACAATATCGAAAGAGCACACAAGAGCGGTGTAAAATATATTGCACAGCCGGGTGGCTCTGTGCGTGACGATAATGTAATTGACACATGTAATAAATACAACATGGCGATGTGCTTTACAGGCATTCGTCTGTTCCATCACTAAGAGATGTTTGTTAAGAAGGGAAATACCGAAGAAGTATGAATAAGAAGAGATTAATTCACTTGCTTATCGGTCCGATACTCATGATTTTGTTTGCAGTGTTGTTGCCGGATACGATTTTTACGACATTTGAAAGCCGTGCAGCTGTCGGAACAGTTGCTTGGATGGCATATTGGTGGGTGACAGGACCTGTCGATTATGCGGTGACGGCTTTTTTGCCGATTGCGGTCAATGCACTTGTACAGATGACTCCGATGGCTCCGGTGATTGCCAATTACGCATCAGAGACAATTTTGCTTTTGCTCGGTGCGTCAATTTTATCGGTGTCTTGGGAACAAACCGGACTTGATGAAAGGATTGCAGCAACGTTCCTCAGAATGGTCGGAACAAACTTCAGAGCACAGCTTGTATTTTGGTTTTTGCTTTCTGCTGCCCTTTCTTCTGTGCTTCCGAATGCGGTTGTTTGTGCAACGGTAACTCCGATTGCAGTTTCTATGCTTAAATATATCGGTGAAGGTGATATTGCAAACAGTAAGATTGGTTCAAAACTTCTTCTGACCATCGCATATGCTGCAGGTCTCGGAGGATTGACTTCACCGCTCGGCGGCGCAATGAATCTTGTGACAGTAGATTACATACAGCAACTTACCGGGGAAGAGTACATGTACAGTTCGTGGGTAATCCGTTTCTTCCCGATTATGCTTGTTCTTTTAGTAAGTAACATTCTTTTTATGATCCGCAACATAAAAAAAGACGAAGAGCTTGGTGGTTCGAAAGAATATTTTATAGAGCAGTACAAAAAATTCCCGAAGATGGGATTTGAAGAAAAGATGTCACTTGCCCTTTTCCTGATAGCAACTGTGCTTTCGTTCAGCAGACAGTTGTACCAGGACTATCTTCCGGGGTTAAAGCCGGCATATTCTTTTGTGATTTGTGCAATTATTTCATTCCTTATTGCAAATAAAGACGGTGAACGTCTGATGATTTGGAAATCGGTGCAGACAAAGATTGTTTGGGAAATGATTTATATATTTGCCGGAGGTCTGGCAGCAGGAACTTTAATTAAAGAGTCCGGTGCTGCAGATTCTATCGGTGCGATGGTTTCTTCCATGAATCTGACGGGTGGTTTTGTTACAGTATTTGTAATAATTACAGTAACCCTTCTTATGTCGGATGTTACCTCGAATACAGCAACTGCAGCAGTTGCTATTCCGATTGTTATTTCGATTATGCAGGGCATCGGACAGAACCCGATTCCGTATGTGTATATTGCGTCGGTCGGCGTAAACTTATCATATATGCTTCCAACTTCCATCCGTGCGATTCCGGTCGGATATGGTCTACAGCCGAAGTATATGTTGAAGGAAGGCTGGAAGATGACGGTTATGGTTATTTTATTAATGTCAGTGCTTTGTTATCTGATGTTAAATTATTGGCCGGCGTTCAGTGCGGTTTAGGAGTATGAGAATCAGCATTAGAAGTTTTGTCAAAAAAATATGTAAAATCAAAGTAATATTTATGTAAAAAATCATCTTGTGAGTTTTTGTCAAATAAAGTATGATAATGTAGTGGGACACCATAAAGTCCCGCTACATTTTATTTTAAGAGGAAATGATTATGGAAACGATTTTGATGATTATCAAACTTCTCGGCGGTCTTGCTATGTTTTTGTATGGTATGGAGATCATGGGAGACGGACTCAAGCAAGGGTCCGGTAACACACTTAAGAATGTACTCGGTAAATTGACTAAAAATGTGTTTTTGGGTCTTTTAACGGGTACGCTTGTAACAGCGGTCATCCAGAGTTCGACGGCAACAATCGTTTTGACAGTCGGTTTGCTTGGCGCAGGTATTTTAAATCTTCGTCAGGCAGTCAGTATTGTGCTCGGAGCCAATATCGGTACGACGGTAACCGCGCAGATTATCAGGCTTATGGATATTGATTCTACAGGTAATTCAATTTTGGCATTCTTTAAGCCGGATACACTCGCACCGGTGGCGCTCATTATTGGTATTATCTGTGTGATGTTTCTCAAGAAAGAGAGCGCGAAAAATGTTGGTATGATCGCACTTGGCTTTGGTATTTTGTTTATGGGGCTTCTCAGCATGACAGATGCTGTGGAACCGCTTTCCAGTTCCAAGGCATTTGCAGATGTACTCGCTTACTTTACAGATATGCCGCTCCTTGGTATTTTGACAGGCCTTGTGCTTACAGTAATCGTGCAGAGTTCTTCGGCAATGGTCGGTATTTTGCAGGCATTATCTTCTACGGGAGTGATGACATTTGATCTTGTATATCCTATTATCATGGGTATCAATCTCGGTACTTGTGTTACGACGGCACTTGTTTGTTCTATCGGTTCTTCTAAGGATGCAAAGCGTACCGGTATTGTACATATCGTATTCAATACAGTCGGAACTATCTTTTTCATGATAGTAATGGCAATTCTTCGCCGTGTCGGTTTTATGCCGGATCTTTGGGGCGGAACGGTAGACAGTGGTATTATTGCCAACTTCCAGACGATATTCAATTTGGTAACAGCGATTGTTCTGCTTCCGTTTACCGGTATTCTTGTTAAGATTGCATGTGCGATTGTGAAAGATGATGAGGTGGAAGAAGGAGAGAAATATCCGGAGCTTGCAGCGTTGGATTCCAAACTTATGATGACACCGCCGATTGCACTTGCTGAGGTGACTAAAATTGCTGTAAATATGGCTTCTATTGCACAGGAAAATATTATTCTGAGTATGAAGCAGTTTAAAGAATACGATGAAGATCGCTCTGCACAGATTAATGCTTCGGAAGATAAACTTGATTGCTTTACAGACCGCGCAGATCACTATCTGATTGAGCTTTCGACGCATATGAAAGCTGTGAATGACAAACGACAGCACAGTATGTTAATGCAGTGTATCCGTGATATTGAGCGTATCGGCGATTATGCAACGAATTTTGATGAGCTTGCTAAGAAAAAAGCGGATACAGATGTATCGTTCTCAAAAGTTGCTAAGAAAGAACTTGCAATCATTAATGATGCGATTTCTGAGATTCTGCGACTTACGATTGAAGCGATGACAGATGAAAATGACTATGTAGCCAGACGTATTGAGCCGCTTGAGGAAGTTATTGACGATATGGTGCTTCTTCTGAAAAATCGTCATACAGACCGTCTGTGCGAAGGTGTATGTTCTATCAACGGCGGACTTATCTTCATGGATATTCTTACGTACTTAGAGCGTACAGCAGACCAGTGTTCGAATATAGCAATGTTGCTTTTAGGAAAGAATGATGATGAGATTTCAAAGAACCATCATTTGTATATGCAGGAACTTCATGCATCGACAGATCAGTCATATTTGGCAGAGCAGGAAAACCGCAAAGCACAGTATTTGACACCGCTTAAAAATTTGAAATAAAGAATGATAAAAAGAAAGGGCAACCGGAATGAACCGATTGCCCTTTTATATTTGGCTTTTAATATTCTTTTGCTTCTTCTTCGCCGTTCATAACACGGAGAGCACCCTGTGTCAGTGCAAGGAGTTCATCCTCGCCCGGATATACAGTAAACGGAGCCATCCATTCGCAGCGCTCTTTTAATCCTGCTACAACTGCTTTGTCATATGCAATACCGCCGGTTACGATAATTTGGTCGATTTTACCGGAAAGAACACAGGCCATAGAACCAATATCCTTTGCCATCTGTAAGATGAATGCATCGCGAACTTCGATTGCATGTGCATCGCCTTCGTCAGCCATTTTTTCTACATCACGCATATCGTTTGTTCCGCAGTAAGCGTTGAAACCACCGCCACCTACGATTTTCTTGTAAACTTCTTTTTCTGTGTACTGGCCGCTGAAACACATTTTGATAAGTGCACCACTCGGAACAGCACCGGCTCTCTCAGGAGAGAAAGCACCGTCGCCGTCAAGGGCGTTGAATACGTCTACGATACGTCCTTTGTCATGAGCACCGACAGAAACACCGCCGCCCATGTGAACAACAACAAGGTTAAGTGATTCATAAGGAACACCTTTTTCTTTGGCATAGCGTTTTGCAACTGCTTTCTGGTTGAGTGCGTGGAATACGCTTGTACGAGGAAGTTCCGGGACACCTGAATAACGTGCAATCGGCATTAATTCGTCAACAACAACCGGGTCAACGATGTAAGAAGGAACGCCGATAGAATCTCCGATCTCGCGGGCAAGAATACCGCCGAGGTTGGATGCGTGCTGTCCCTGTTTACCGATCTTTAAGTCTTCAAGAAGAGCATCTGTTACAGCGTAAGTACCGCCCGGAATCGGTTTTAACATACCGCCGCGGCCTACAACCACGTTTAATGATTTAATATCAAAATTCTTTTCATTTAAAAGATTTACGATAATGTTTTTGCGGAAATCTTTCTGGTCTACGATAGAAGCGTACTGAGAAATTTCCTCTGTAGAATGTCTTAATGTTTCTTCAAATAATAAGGTTTCATCTTCAAATACACCGATTTTGGTAGAAGTAGAACCCGGATTAATAATTAAACTTTTAATTGACATGATCCGTCCTCCTTGTATTAGTTTTGTTTTGCCATTGCTTCTGCAACTACAGCAGCAAGAGCGATAGAGTTAACTTTTGTCTCGAAAGAATCGGAACGTGATGTCAAGATAGCAGGAGCACTTGTTCCTGTTAAGATACATCCGTTTTTGAATTCTGTTGTGTGCACAAGTACTTTATATACAAGGTTACCTGCATGAATGTCAGGGAAGAGAAGTACATCTGCATCTCCGACAATCTTACGGTCTGTAGCACCTTTGTGAAGTGCTGCTTCCGGCTCGATAGCAAGGTCCATAGAAAGAGGACCGTCTACGATACATCCGGTAATCTGGCCTTCCTCGTTCATCTTTGTAAGTTCAGCAGCTTCTACTGTACAAGGCATCTTAGGATTTACTACCTCAACAGCTGCAATCGGAGCAACCTTAGGCGTATCAATTCCGCATGCATGACATACGTCAACTGTGCTGTTGATAATATTTACTTTATCCTCAAGTGTAGGATATGGGATGAATGCAACGTCTGTTAAGAATAACAAGTGGTCGATTCCTTTAATATCAAATACAGCAACGTGTGATAACGGTCTTCCTGTACGGAGTCCGCGCTCTTTGTTTAAGATACTCTTTAAGAAAGATTTTGTGTCAATGATACCTTTCATGTACATGTCGGCTTTCTTGTCATGAACAAGACCGACAGCAATAAGTGCTGCTTCTTGAACATCTGCTTCATGAATTACTTCGTAATCTGCAAGATTCATACCGATTTCATCTGCGATTTTTTTGATTTCGGCTTCGTCACCGACTAAGATAGCATCTGCGATGCCTCTTTCTTTTGCAGCCATAACTGCTTCAAGTACAGGTTTGTCCTGTGCAACGGCTACTGCCAGTTTTTTCTTGGAGCAGGTGCTGACTTTTGCTAATAAATCATCAAAACTTTTTGACATTTTTCTGCACCTCGTTTGTTTAGTATTGTATGAAGAGTCTTTGTATGCACAAAAACTCCATTTGATAAAATCATAACACTTATAATAAGGAAAATCAATGCAAAACATGATAGGGTTTACTCCTGTCTGGTGTGTGTTTGCCTGTTGCCACGGGATGATTTTCGGTATCCGGGGCGCAAAAGCAGATATAACTAGTCAAAATGAGAAAATATAGAGGTACTTTTTTGAAGGAAAAACAGATAGATTGTGACTGAAAAGAAGAAATATATGAAAAAACAGAGAAAAAAAGCGCTGTGATTTTGCGTTATGTAAACCAAAGAAGCGTTTTTATATAAAAAAATACAGATATAATAGTTTGAAAAATAAATTATATAGGAAAATGGCTTCAAAATTTACAGATATATGAGTGCAAAATGAGAGGAACTAGAGGAAAATGCCATATTTCCAGGCAAAAGCCGCCTTTGCAACATCTCGATTTCCGCCGCGTTGCGGCTTATCGTGGCTTCGCCACTATAAATCTCGCTGTTTTCGAGGCGCCATATGTCGAAACCCCTCATTCCCCATCAGCAAGCTTGCATGAGAAATGAGATTTACCGCCGCACTGCTTGTTTGGGTTAACAAAAAATTAATATAGTGGTCATTTCTTTTTTATTGAATACTACATTCAAATCTGTTACAATGATAGAGTTTAAGACGAAAAAACGAAATGTTAGGAGTCAAAAGTAAAAATGGGAATGTTTGAAAAAGTCTTCGGTACTCACAGTGAAAGAGAATTGAAGCGTATTGAGCCGATCGTAGATAAAATTGAAGCACTCAGAGATTCTATGATGGCATTATCGGATTATGAATTAAAAGACAAGACAAAAGAATTTAAAGCACGTTTAGCGGACGGCGAGACGCTTGACGATATTTTGGTAGAAGCATTTGCGGTTGTCAGAGAGGCCGGACGTCGTGTTTTGGATATGGAGCATTATCGTGTACAGCTGATCGGTGGTATTATTCTGCATCAGGGACGTATTTCCGAGATGCGTACCGGTGAAGGTAAAACACTTGTTTCCACACTTCCGGCATATTTAAATGCATTAGAAGGAAAAGGAGTTCACATCGTAACAGTCAATGACTATCTTGCAAAGCGTGACGCGGAGTGGATGGGACAGATTCATGAGTTCCTCGGCCTTAAGGTTGGTGTAGTACTGAACTCCATGAATTCCGAAGAGCGTCGTGAGGCGTACGGATGCGATATCACATATGTTACGAACAATGAACTCGGTTTCGATTATCTTCGTGACAACATGGTTATTTATAAAGAAGAACTTGTTCTTCGCGGTCTTAATTATGCAATCATCGACGAGGTCGACTCGGTTCTGATTGACGAGGCGCGTACGCCTCTTATTATTTCGGGCCAGAGCGGAAAATCTACGAAGCTTTATGAAGCCTGCGATATTCTTGCACGTCAGTTAAAACGCGGTAAGGATCAGGAAGAGCAGTCAAAGATGGATATTATCCTCGGTATTGAGCAGGAAGAGGATGGAGACTTCATTGTCAACGAAAAAGATAAGATTGTAAACCTGACAGCAGAAGGTGTGAGAAGAGTTGAACGCTTCTTCCAGATTGAAAACCTTGCAGATCCGGAGAATTTGGAAATCCAGCACAATGTTATTCTTGCGCTGCGTGCGCATCATTTGATGTTCCGTGACCAGGATTACGTTGTAAAAGATAACCAGGTATGTATCGTAGATGAGTTCACCGGACGTATTATGCCGGGACGTCGCTATTCTGACGGTCTTCATCAGGCGATTGAAGCAAAAGAACATGTAAAAGTTATGCGTGAGACCAAATCTCTTGCAACGATTACATTCCAGAACTTCTTTAATAAATTTGATAAAAAAGCAGGTATGACCGGTACGGCTCTTACCGAAGAAAAAGAGTTCCGTGATATTTATTTCATGGACGTTATCGAGATTCCGACAAACCGTCCGGTAGCGCGTCAGGATTTACAGGATGCGGTTTATAAGACAAAGAAAGAAAAACTTCGCGCGGTAGTTGCTTCGGTAAAAGAGGCGCATGCGAAAGGTCAGCCGGTACTTGTAGGTACGATTACAATTGAGGCGTCAGAGGAAATCAGTAAGATGTTGACCCGTGAGGGTATTCACCATAAAGTCCTCAATGCGAAATTCCATGAGATGGAAGCAGAAATCGTAGCGGATGCAGGTATTCATGGCTCAGTAACGATTGCTACGAACATGGCAGGTCGTGGTACGGATATTAAGCTTGATGATGAAGCAAGGGCAGCGGGCGGACTTAAGATTATCGGTACAGAAAGACATGAGTCAAGACGTATCGACAACCAGCTTCGCGGTCGTGCAGGACGTCAGGGAGATCCGGGTGAGTCCCGTTTCTATATTTCACTTGAAGATGACCTTATGAGATTGTTCGGTTCTGAGCGTATGATTACAATGTTCAATGCACTCGGTATCGAGGAAGGCCAGGAAATCCAGCATAAGCTGTTGACAAAGGCGATTGAGACAGCACAGAGCAAAATCGAGAGCAACAACTATGCAATCCGTAAAGCACTTCTTGAGTATGACCAGGTAATGAACGAGCAGCGTGAGATTATTTATGCAGAGCGTCTTCGTGTACTTAACGGCGAGAGCATGCGTGACGTAGTTTATAAGATGATTACCGATACAGTGGAAAATGCGGTGGATACATGCATTTCCGATGATGCTTCAAGTAAAGATTGGGATTTGAAAGAATTGAATCAGATTCTTCGTCCGATTGTTCCGATTCAGCTTGTAATTCATGATAACATCAAGGGCATGAAGAAAAATGAGCTCAAACATACATTAAAAGAGCAGGCAGTAAAAATGTATGAGAGCAAAGAGATGGAATTCCCGCAGGCAGAAGCTGTGCGTGAAGTAGAACGTGTCATTTTACTGAAAGTAATTGACCGTAAGTGGATGAACCACATTGATGATATGGAGCAGCTCCGTCAGGGTGTCAGCCTTCAGGCGTATGGACAAAGGGACCCTCTCGTAGAGTACAAACTTACCGGTTACGATATGTTTGATGCGATGACGGCCAATATTCAGGAAGAGACCGTCAGATTATTGTTCAATATCCGTATCGAGCAGAAAGTAGAACGTGAGCAGGTTGCAAAGGTAACAGGTACTAACAAAGATGATACCGTGCAGAAAGCTCCTGTCCGCCGCAGTGATGCGAAGGTATATCCGAATTCGCCTTGTCCGTGCGGCAGTGGCAAAAAATACAAAAACTGTTGTGGAAAATTAGGTTAAAACGAATGAAAACAGGCAGTGCCACGCTGCCTGTTTCTTATCTAAGGTGGTGAAAAAAGTGGTAGAACTTGATCAGTTAAAACAAGAACTCAGTGCATATGAATCTCCACTTAAGGAAGTAAGGGATTCACTTTGACATCGCTAATAAAGAAAAGCGGATCGAAGAGTTAGAAAGAGAAATGGAAGCGCCGGATTTTTGGAATGATGCAGAGGCGGCGCAGGAAAAGACCAAGCGTCTTAAAAGCTTAAAAGATGACGTGGAAACATGTGACAAACTGTTTACGCAGTTTGATGATATTCAGACGCTCATCGAGATGGGATATGAAGAAAATGATTCGGAACTGGCGCAGGAAGCCAGAGACGAGTTTGAAGAGTTTGTGCAGACACTGGAAAACATCCGTATCCGCACACTTCTTTCCGGAGAGTATGATAAATGCAATGCCATTATCAAAATCAATGCCGGAGCGGGCGGAACAGAGAGCTGTGACTGGGCGGCGATGCTTTATCGTATGTATACACGTTGGGCAGAACGTAAAGGCTTTGATTTGGAGGAACTTGATTTCCTTGAAGGAGATGAAGCGGGCATTAAGTCTGTCACCTTTCAGGTGAACGGGGAAAATGCCTATGGTTATCTTAAGTCAGAGAAGGGGGTACACAGACTGGTACGTATCTCGCCGTTTAATGCGCAGGGAAAACGCCAGACTTCGTTTGTATCTCTCGATGTTATGCCTGATATCGAAGAAGATGTCGATGTAGAAATTAAGGACGATGAACTTCGTGTAGATACGTACCGAAGTTCCGGAGCCGGCGGACAGCATATTAATAAAACGTCTTCTGCCATCCGAATTACGCATCTTCCGACCGGTATTGTTGTGCAGTGTCAGAATGAACGTAGTCAGCATATGAACCGTGATAAGGCGATGCAGATGCTCCGTGCAAAGTTGTATATGCTTAAGCAGGAAGCAAATGCAGAGAAACTTTCGGATATCCGCGGTGAACTAACAGAAATCGGATGGGGAAACCAGATCCGTTCGTATGTTATGCAACCGTACACGATGGTGAAAGACACCCGTACAAGTGCAGAAACAGGAAATGTGGATGCTGTTCTTGACGGCGATATTGATAAATTCATCAATGAATATTTGAAGTGGAAAAGCTTGGGAAATTAGAGCATGGCTCTGAAAAAATTTAGAGCCGACATTCGAAAATTCGCATGGCTCTGAATGTTTTTCAAAAAAAGCAATGTAACCTCTTGACATAATAGAGGTTACATTGTAAAATACTTAATGTTGTCGGTGCTAAGCCGATGAATATGTGCGCGTAGCTCAGCTGGATAGAGCGTTTGACTACGGATCAAAAGGTCGGGAGTTCGAATCTTCTCGCGCACGCTAAAAGGAAGTCTTCATATGAGACTTCCTTTTTTATTTTTGTATTTATCTTTTTAAAAATAAAAGCTGCAATTCCAGTGATGCATCAGAATCGCTTTGGGCGATATCTTCTTTGAGCAGATCTGTTTCGACCAAAAGGTAATGATCTTTCTTTTCCAAATTTAGTAAGGAAGGGAAGAATGAGTCTGCTTCTTCGATTTGATGTTTATTTTCCTTTCTTACATAATAAGAACCTTCCGGAAGAGTGCGGGCTCCGAGCTTTTCGAGTGCTTCTTTTGATGCGGAGGAAAAGTCTGCGTGTACAAAGACGTATTTTTGTACTTTTTTTCCTGTTCCTTCATATAATAAGCCCGAAGGATAGGAAGCTGTGATACCGCTGCGCTGCGCCTCGACAAAGAGGGCGAGAAGTTTGTGATTATAGCGGTCACATGTCGTCACTTCATCAAAAGGAATTGTCAAAATCTGACGCTTTTCGATATTGCGCGATGGGACAGCACTGCCGGGTTCGGATTCTAACATACGGATTGTCTGCTGAAGAGTGTCGATGCTGTTTCGCATCGATTTGATTTTTTCTTCGGCGAGAGCCTTCCCGTCAAATAAAAGGTTCTGCAGATTGATTTTCCCGTTTGCATCATAATATTTCGGGAAACTCTTTAAAGGAATACCGAATTCAATGCAGAGAGTAATTGCATCAAGTAAAAAGAGTTGTTCTTCTTTATAATATCTGTAATTCGTCGCTTCATTAATATAAGCCGGCTTTAAAATACCGATTTCGTCATAATAGCGGAGCGATTTAATGCTGACATTTTTAAGTTTTGAAACTTTTCCGATGGATAAATATCCTTTCATAAGTACCTCACATGTTTTCTGAGATTGTAATATACTGTAAGTATGACATAAACGGACAAAAACAACAATATGAAATTTTTTTATTAAAACTATATAAAAAAACAAAGCAAACAATTTATTGTCTGAAAAAACATGATAAAATGGAAAAAACAGGTACTCGAAAGGCAGGTGGGTGTTATGGAGGAAAAACTGAATATCCGTTTTAAGGCCAAGGCCCGCAAGGCACATGAAAAAGGAAAGAATGCGCTGTTTAAGCTTTTGTTTGGGCGAACCATGATTACCTTGGTTTTGATTTTTCTTCAGATTTATTTTATCTATGAAGTGGTTGCACGCGTGCAGTATTCAAATACGGTAAAAGGAATCTTTGATATACTCGGCGCTGCGGCGATTATTTACATCATAAACAGTGAGGAAAATCCGGCGTTTAAGCTTACATGGATTTTGCCGATTTGTCTGTTTCCGGTATTCGGAATTGCGTTTTATCTTTTTATTATGTTGAATCCCGGAAATCGTACGTTGCAAAAATATCTCGGAATACGGATCGATGAGACGAAACCGTATTTGCAGACAGAATACCGTGTAGTGGAAAAATTAAAAAAAGAAGACAGCGGAATCCGGAATCTCGGCCGCTATATTCAAAAGTACAATCATTTTCCGACATATGACCATACAAAAGTAAGTTTCTTTGCGAGCGGAGAAGATAAGTACAAAGATTTAATGGAGGAGCTGCAAAAAGCAGAGAAATTTATTTTCCTTGAGTACTTCATTATTAATCGCGGACAGGTGTGGGATTCTATATTAATGGTGCTGGAAGAAAAAGCAAAGCAAGGTGTGGAAGTTCGTGTATTGTATGACGGAATGTGTTCGCTTGTGGCACTTCCGCATAATTATCCGAAAGAATTAGAGAAAAGAGGGATTAAGGCGAAAGTCTTTGCGCCGATTAAGCCTCTTTTGTCAACCCACCAAAATAACAGGGATCATCGTAAGGTTCTCGTGATTGACGGTAAGATTGCTTACAATGGCGGTATTAATCTTGCAGATGAATATATGAATAAGAAGAAACGCTACGGGCATTGGAAAGATACGGCTGTTAAATTGGAAGGTGATGCGGTAAAAAGTTTTACGCTGATGTTTTTGCAGATGTGGAATTTAACGGAGCGTGGCATCGGGGAATATGAGAAATACATTCTCCCGCCGACAGGTATGAATTTCGGGGATGGATTTGTGATTCCGTATAATGATGACCCGACAAATCGCTTGGATATCGCCGAGTGTGTGTATTTGGATATTATCAATCAAGCGACAGACTATGTGCATATTATGACGCCGTATCTGATTATTGATAACGAAATGGCGACGGCGCTTTCTTTTGCAGCCAGACGCGGTGTGGATGTAAAAATTATTCTACCGGGGATTCCGGATAAAAAATCGGTGTATGCGATTGCAAGAACCTATTATCCGCAGCTTCTTGCCGCGGGGGTTAAGATTTATGAGTATACACCGGGATTTGTACATGCGAAAGAGTTTATTTCCGATGATTGCAAGGCAGTAGTGGGAACGATTAATTTGGATTTTCGAAGTCTGTATGAGCATTTTGAATGCGGAACCTATATTTATAAAAATCCGGTTGTCCATGAGATTGAAAAAGATTTCAGTGCGACCTTGAAAAAGTGTCGGAAAGTCGATTATCAGTATTATGTGGATCTTCCGTGGTGGTATCGAATCACAGGGCATGTGCTCAGACTCTTTGGGCCGCTTGTATAAAAGGAGTTGTTGCACTATAGGTGTGCAACAACTCCTCGTTTTTTGTTATCAATAGATTAACCCATAACAACTTCAACAGTATGTGTTTTGCCGTCGCCGAATGCAGGAATAACATTTCCTTCAATTGCATTTCCGTCAACAACAACGCTCTTAACGCCTTTGCATACATGATCAGGGTTAGAAACCTTAATATCGTAAGTAGCACCGCGGAACTGACGAGTTGCAGATAATCCGTCCCAAGCAGCCGGGATAGAAGGATCAATCTTTAATCCGTCGAAGTCAGCCTGTACACCTAAGATGTACTGAGAAATAAGTCGGATCGTAGCCA
>JAZQDJ010000151.1:0-2148 GCA_045546735.1 Lachnospiraceae bacterium
AAACAAGGAGCTGCAAAAGCACATCCGCACCTTGGGGCATCTGCGAAAGAATTATCCCGTGCTGAAGGAAGGAACCACCGAAATCCTCTCTGCACGGCAGGGACTGGTCATTTTCCGCCGCAGAGACGGAATTCATCCCGATCTCACCGTGGCGGTCAACGCCTCCCGGGAGGAACGGAACGTGGATTTGGGACAACCCCGCACCGACCTGATAACCGGCAAACGCCTGACCGACAAAACCACCCTTTCCCCCATGTCCGCGATTGTATTGAAAAACTGAACAGCACTCGGAGCGCACCCCTCAGGGTGCGCTCCGATATTTTCATATTTTTTTTATAAAACAAAATTATCTTGACTATTGACAAGAAATAAAAAATATGATAAAATGAATTTAGAAGAAGAAAGGAGGAATCGTCATTATGAAGCTGCTTTTTTTGATCAAACGGCCATCCGTGCGATTAAAACTGTTGAGATTATCCTTGTGGAAGGATTGTATAGAGGCAAGTTTTTAAGCGCACGGCCGAAAACTCGGTTGTGTGCTTTTTTATTTCTGTTTCACAACATGTTACTTTATGGAGGTTACGTTATGAAAAATAGATTTAAATTTAAAATTGTCGCCATACTCCTTGCTACTGTTTTCGCATTCTCAATGCTAACCGGATTTTCAACATCTCAGACTTTGATTGGAATAGACACAGCTGCCGCCATCGAAAAAATTAACGCATTTTCTGCAAAAGACATTGTTTACAGTATTGAAAATGTTAAGTTGTTAGAAAGTGCATCCGGAGACGGTTATGTTCTCTATGATTTACTACCTTACGGCTATGCCGTTTTAACAACTGATGGATACTTTTCGGAAGCTTGCTATGAAAACGGAGTAAATCCGCCCGTTCCAATGACAGACGGAAATGCATATTATTATTTAGGCCCCGCCTGCTTTGCTTTGAAAACTGAAGAAGACGCTATTGTAAATGTTAGAACGGGAGAAGAGTATTCCTCGGAAGACATCGCATCTGTTGCAGAAAGAGAAGCCGAGATAAAAATCTCCCGCGCTGAACGAAAAGCTACACAATTATCCACGGCATCCAACTCAACAAGAGCAACAGCCTACACGACCGTGAAGGTAGATGCCTCCTACTTTGAAAACCTTGTTGATTACGGATACAATCAATATGGCACATGTGCAGCTGTAGCATCTGCCATCCTTCTTGGTTATTATGATTATAAATATTCAGACGCATATGTACCATCCGAGTATGAGTATCAATCGAATTCCTCTGTAAGTCCCGGTACCACCGAGAGTTTTCATTCTTTAATGTGTCTGTACATATGGGGGAATGGCCCACTCGGAGGAGCAACAATGCAAGAACTCCAAACAGGACTAAATACGCATTTATCCTGGGTGGGATCTCCCACCACATTCAACACTGGGATAGCACCAATAATTGCAGAAATTTTCATGGATGAAGGTCGTCCTTGTTTGGGGGTATATGATAATCCTGACATTGACAACGACGGCCATTTTGCTGTAATGTATGGCTATACTTCAATTTTAAATACCACCATTTTTCATGTTCATGGTGGCTGGTCAAGATATTCTCTTGAAGAAAATTTGATTAGTGTTTCTGCCGATTGGTTTTCTGATATAGGTTACTTCTTTGATTGCAGAGATACAGAGGATCACGACATAACGGAGACGTTTACCGGTAATAATTATCATTCCGGAAATTATCATTATTATCAAAAAAAATATGATTGTGAATTTTGCCCCCATGTAACCTATGGATACGTACAACGTATTTGCAACGGAAACTGTATCATGATCAATAATACAGGACACAACCATGCTGAATAAACATTAGATCGGAGGTTTCTGTATGAAGGCCAATAAAAAGCATGCCTTGTTCTTCCTGATTCCGATTTTTGTCCTCGTTGTTGCCGCATTGCTCTTTTTCGGAGTTGTGAATAACACATTAACCATGGAAGATCTTTCGGTGCTTGCAGAAGAAAACGCACTTCCTTCCGAAGCATATTACAACCCGCCTCCAGAAAAAGAGCCAACTGGCGGTGGTCGTCCCGATGTTGTGTATTTGAAGCAGCTACCGGAAGGACTTCTGACTGAAGTGGAGATCTCTTTGGATCCCGAAG
>JAZQDJ010000152.1:0-2023 GCA_045546735.1 Lachnospiraceae bacterium
TGGAAAAGTACAATAAGTGGATGTAGGTTACCATGATGAAGGAGGCAATTTCAACCTTGAAATTACCTCTTTAAGATGGCATTTTGATTTTTGTACCGCAAAAATCGGAATGCCCCAAAAAGGTTTGAAAAAGGATGATGAGGTTCGGGGAAGAAGGAAAAAAATTTCCTCAAAATTTTTTCCCTTCTTCCCCGATCACAAAACAACCTTTGTCGGGAACAGAGCCAAATAAAATAAGCGGCGATTCGCTGAAATAAAGGGAGAAAACATGAAGGTCTTATATGTTGGAGATTTGCACATCTGCGATCACAAATCCGCAGAACAAGATTTGAAAAACAGTAAACATATTCTGGAGCGGGCCAAGGAGGCTGATCTTGTTATTTTCTGCGGCGATTTTACCGATGCCGGACGTCCGGAACAATATGCTCTGTTCAAAAAACTTTATGCTCCGATCAGGGAAAAAAGTATTCTGATCCGCGGTAATCACGATATGGGTAATTATATGCAGGAAATGCAGTCATGGTATCCTGCTGATCTCAAACTTAATTTTTACCCCGGAGAATATCCTGTTTGGATGTGGAAAGCATATTGGTTTGAAATGATCAATGCCAATACAAAATATTTCCCGGAACAGCAGAATCTTCCAGAACCATATAACCGTCAGGCTCAAGGTCCGGTAATTGTAGTTTATGATGGTGTCGGCCCTTATTTCTATTTTGAAAAAGCAGGTGTCCGCTTCATCGTGCTTGATGCCGCCACTCATCAGCTCGGCGAAAAGCAGCAGCAATGGCTGAAAGAGACAATTGAATCTTCAAAATTACCGATACTTCTTCAACTTCATACTCATGTTATCCCCGGCGGCTGTCATGATGATGCCTGCTGTCCGTTGTGGGATTCAACTCCGGTTTTACAGCATTTCATTCACAATGAAAAAGTGATCGGTATTTTTGCCGCACATTTGCATTACAACAGTTTGTGGGATTGGAACGGCAAAAAAATCATGCTGGTCGGTGCATTGGGCGAATCACGTTTTGTCGAATTTGAAAACGGAAAAATCTCCTATATCGAACCTCTCGACAATCATGTACGCAAAACTCTACCCGAACAATATCATGGTTTGATGCACAATGAACCTTTGGATATGCACTATTGGTGTCCGGATGGTGTTCTGACTCAAAATACATTTTGGATATTTAGAGACCAAGGATATTTTGACGATGTTCTGCCGGTTCAAACGCATTGGTGCTGGCACAATCCTGACGGCGAAGGCGGTGTAATCTGGTCAATGCCGCCTGAATTTCTGCCGGAGAAAGAGACTTGGTTCTCGGTGAATTTCCGTTCTACAACACCGTGGCAGCTTGTTTTATCGGAAAACGGCAGGGAAGAGATCGTTGCCGAAGGAGAAGCCGGAGATAATTTGATTGCAACCGGTTCTTTCGGATGCGGTCCTGACAGACCGTTCCGCAGTGTGATCCTGCGGCAGCAGGCACCCGCACTCGGGCATTGCTGCTGTTACATGATCCTGCATGAAACTCCGAATCCTGAATTCCGTACATATCATTGGAAATAAGAGAGAAGCCTCATTTTTAACACATTTCCAAAGGATGATTTTTTCAGGTAGATTAGAAAGGGGAACAAAAAAAAATGGCGGCTGGAAATTTTATCTTCCTCCGCCATTCTGAACGGCATTTTGAGCTTAAAACTTCAGAATTTCGCTGTGAGATGAAATCCTGAAAACCGCTTCACTTTTGGTCATAAAAACTCAGAATGATACTTTACGGTCCATCAAATTGAGTGGCTATTTTCTGTGAAACAGCAATACCGTTCTTGTCAAAAACTACTTCATAATAATCCCAGCCTCCAGGAATGGAAAAGTAGCGTTCAGTTTTGTATCCGCCTATCGCACGAGCGTTTTGTATTTGTTTATCAGCAATAGCGTCTTCCGGTGATTTGAAGAAGTCGGATCGTAGCCATGTCGTTCTGTGAGCCAAGGAGTTGGGTCTAGTCATTGTCTTCCTAAGAC
>JAZQDJ010000153.1:0-1763 GCA_045546735.1 Lachnospiraceae bacterium
GTGTTCATAACTTCATACACGTTATGAACACTCGATATGGTCGAGATGACAGGATTCGAACCTGCGGCCTCTGCGTCCCGAACGCAGCGCTCTACCAAGCTGAGCCACATCTCGAAGCGAACTATTTAATTATACGGAAAAAAGTAGAATTTGTCAAGCCTTTTTTCTGAAAAAACAATTTTTTCTTTTATTTCTTCTTACAGAAGGTTTTATATCCGGCCGGATTTTCCGGACGGATAATCGCTTTTTTCGTATTTTACCGTTAAGTTCACGTCTTGATTCGGGGAATCTTCATATATCATATTTGGATTGCAGTATACCCCATCTTGCGGAGCTCGTCTATGCTTATAACGCGCTCGCTTCCTTGATTTTCTATTTTTTGCTCGGTGCACAGATCTACAAAAGCTTTCCACGCATCGCCGCAAAGCGATGCGGGACAGTTCTTGCCTGTCCAGTCACGATGCGCGCGGATGTTTTCCTTTGAAATACCGTGTTTTTCCATAAGCATATCCACAAGCTTTGCGGCGTTTTGTTTCGTTTTTTCAAAATCGCCGTCCACGTTCACGCAAAGCTCAATCGCAATTGAGCTTTCATTCGCTTTGAGACTTGATGTGTGATAGCTTTTTTCATCATCGGGCAGATGCTGATAAATTTCGCTGTCATCCACCGTGTAATGCCAGCTTGTTTTCTCTTTTAATCCTTTTATGTATTTTGCGTGGGCTGCCGCGTCTGCACCCCGGCTTTTGTTGGCAGTGTCGTGAATAGTTATATATTTACAAGAATTCTTCGCCTGCGGTCGGTTTATGCTTCCTTTTTTAATAATGTCCTGTGTGATTTTCATTTCTTATCTCCTTCAATTTTTATGTTGAATAGAGTATACCACACATTTTATTTTTTGTGCTGCCAATATTCTGCCATTTTTCCGCCAAATTTCAGCCATGTTATACTTGCGTTTTTTGTCGATTTCTGTTACAATAGAGCGGTATATCTGACATAAGAAAGGGTTTATAAAATGAAAAAAATATCAGTTTTCCTGCTCGCATTCTCACTGCTTTTATCCTCTTGCGGGGATGCATCGTCTCCCGCAAACGTGCCGCTTTCCTCGTTTACTTCACAAAACGGCTATGAAATAACCTATCCCGATACACTCTCTCCGGTTTCTCTTTCCTCCGATATCGATTTTGTTCTTATGGATGACAACACCGGCAGCAGCGTTACCGTTACAACCGAAAATACAAAAGACGCCGGTGACATTACGGAAAAGAGCTTCCGTGAAGATAAGCTTTCTGATGGGATGGATATTAAAATAACCTCATTTGAGCAGAAGGAAATAAACGGTCTGCCGGCATATGAGGTTACATATAAATATAAGGAAAACACCGTAACCGAAATTATCTATATGGCGCAAAAATGCATATACCGTGCAACATATACTGAGCTTCCCGGAACATCAGACAAGCTTCATGACCAAATGATTGCAATAATCACATCACTCTGCGCATAACAATGAGGATGCAAAAAGTCAATGACCTTTTGCATCCTCATTTTGCATCTTTCTACTCGGGGAATTTTACATCATCATAGAATGCGGCGACTATGCTCACCATATCATTCTCCGGCTCTATCGTACATACGTAATATGAATATTCCTTGCCCGGAACATAGCGAACAGGAGTTGTTTGCACAAATTCACGCAGTGCAGCCTTCTTTCCGGCATCGGAAATCCTTACGGCTCCCGGAATTTCATTGAAGGTACGTATCTT
>JAZQDJ010000154.1:0-28391 GCA_045546735.1 Lachnospiraceae bacterium
TCTAGTCATTGTCTTCCTAAGACCGCTTGGCCTCCGACTTATAGTCTTTTTTTATAAAAAAATTGTGAACTTATCTCGGTAAATCGACAAACTGTTTTAATATTTCGGCTCATGTCCGGTTGTAATTCTTCCGAGCGACAATTCTTTCACTATCGCTTTGTTATATTCTATATCATGCTTTGGCAAAATCTCATTTTTATAGTATTCACCATCGTAAGAAACCAGTTCCTCCCGATATCCGGAATACCCTGTAAAGTCTACATCTTCAAAATATTCTGACGCAAATCTTATAACCAGAGCCTCTCTTACCATCGCCTGAGCAATCAGTTCCTGCGTAAGTCCCGTTGTCTGTCTCTGCTTTTCGCTCAGCTTCGCATAAAGAATCTCTGCCCTGCCCAAAATCTCTTTCTTTTCCTCTTCTGACAGCTCATATCCGCTCTGCAAAGCCATTTCTTCATAAATCAGGTCGCATACACAACTTTCCAATACGATATCTCTTGCCATCTCCGACACATATCCGCCTTCCACACCGGAATTAAAATAGGTGTTCCAGTAATCCAGCGGATCTTCCGGATTATAAACTCTTGCCTGCTTGTCTATTTTTGTCTCCACTTCATAAACATAATAGCCCAATTCACGCAACGTCATCCCACGTCCATCCACGGTAAGAACCACGTCATCCAAATGCTTCTCATACACAAATTTATTATGATATTTCCGCCATCCGTCCAGTCCCCACAAAGTAAGTACTATAAAAACAAGAATCATCATAATCATCAGCGATTTCTTCGTACTTTTATCCATTCGTCTGTACCCTGTTCATATATCTTTCCCATTCCAAAATCGACTTATCAAACTCAATCTGGAACCAATAAGAAGTTTCTTCGTCTGCATCTAAACCAAACAAATATAAGTAATGACCGGTTGTATTCTGGTTATCTTCTACCTTTACAACATCAAATAAATAGTAATCTTTGCTTCCTTTTATAAGTGTATCAATCTCCTCCTCAGAAAGCGGCTGATCCGGGATCTCCTCTACTAACACATCATTTGCGTCATAATATTTGTAGCCTTCCTTTACAGCTTTCTGAATATTTCCGCCAAGCAGTCTCATGGTAAGTGTTCCCGCATAACTGTCGGTAAAATTCGCATTCTGTGAATTGCGCGCTTTGACAATCACCGCCTCCAGTTCAAAAGAAATAAGTCCCTCGGACACTTTAAAATCTTTGATTTGTGCATCTTGAAAACTAAACTGCTCAAGTTCATTTACTGACTGAAAACTCACTTTGTTTCCTCCTTTTTATAGTCCGACATATAAACGGACACTCTCTTTTGTATATTTTCTGCTGCTTCCTGTGCAGAAATCTCGCCATCAAAAAACTCTTCCGCTTCCTGCGTTACAATTTCCTGCATATCTGCGTCATACACATATTTGTGATCTATATTCTCTAATATCTTCCGATAAAGAGATTCCCCCTCCTCATCTAACGGTCCTACTTTCATCATCGTCTCCTCATTTCCCCAATCATAGGAAATCGGTAAAATGTGATTTCCGAACTCATCCGTATATTCCTTTGTTGTCGTGTAGCGCTTTATTCTGTCCTCAAGACTGTCCTTACGGATAGGTACGCTCAATGTATCATCCGCAGCTCCCGTCCCATACTCGCGCGTGAGGAAGGTTTTCAAAAATTGCCATGCACCTTTTTTGTCTGCCGAGGATGAGCGGATTGCAAATTCACGCTGCATACTCATTGCCGCGCCGCAGTACTCTTGTGACGGATATCCAATCATCACAATATCCTCACCGAACATCTTCTCATAAACCTGCAAATCCTCCGGCGCCGAAGAGTACACAGAGGCAAACAACACCTCTTCATTTTGCACCATTTCGGACATACTGTACCCTTCTGTATAATCAACTTCCCAAGGATATGTATCACAATACTCCAGCACTTTTACAAATGCCTCACTGTCAAAACTGCTTGTCCCCGACTCCCAATCGATGTAACTGTCATAATTTAATGCAAGCATCTCCGTAAGAACTGACTCTTTTGTTTCCCGCGAAAAAGCTTTTGCCCCGTCTTTTTCCAGTTCTGCAAGCTTCTCCGTTGTCAAGGGCTGCTTACCGAGCCCGGCACTTTCTTTTGCAAATATTCCGTTGATACCATACATAGGTGTTATGCTGTAAAGATGTCCGTCCGTCTCCATAATCTGCAGCGCATTTTCAGAAAAAACCTCTTTTTTCATCTCTTCGTCCCGCTCCATAAATGTATATAGATCGACAAACATCTCCTGTGAAGTATATTTACCGGAAGAAGATATTCCGGTCAAATCAACAATATCTATCACTTCACTTGCACAAAGATCCTTATAAAAAGCCCGCGCACTGTCCTCTTCATAATCATAATTTTTCAAAAGAACCAAATATTCATCCTGACTTTGATTAAACTCAAGAGCTTTCAGGCGCACTTCCGGATCATAATAAAGAGACGCATATGTAACGATTTTCTTTTCTTTTATTTCCTTCGGATCTTGCTTGCAGACTAAAAGCAATTCCTGCTCTCCTTCTCCGTCATCTGCGCTGTAGGTTGTCAAAATTCTGTCTTCGGAAACTACTTCTTTTCTCCCGATAAGGTTCGTATCCAATCCGCTTGCAAAAAAGTGAACCAATTCCGTACTGCCACCGGCTTCTTCATCGGTCGCAAAATTGTAACCATACAAGCTTTCTCCGCTACTGTAATAAAAGTCGTAAACCAGTCCGTCCATATCAAACGAAACGGCAGAAAATGATAAATCGGTCCGATGCACTTCCCCAAAAGCCTTTTTATCTGCTTCAACCTTTTTAAGCACCAGCAGTTTATCTTCAGCACAAACTGCCCATACAGAACCGTCCTTTGCGCGGACAAGATTCTCTACATACTCCTCGTCCTCAATACTTCCGACAAATTCTCCCGATGCATCAAAACACAAAATACTGTATCCGCTGCAAACACATATATTTCCGTCTGCGTCAGCTTTGATATCGGAAACATAAAAATCTTCCGCATCTACATATTCCTTTATATCGATTTCTTTTACTACAGCACCCTTCTCATCTGCCAAACACAGCATAAAAGTGCTTGTCATCGTCTTTTCACTGTAAGCAGAAAATAAAATCCACAAACGTCCGTCACCGGTACTCTCCACCGAATGCAGCCACTCGAAATCTTCCTGCTTTAACTTTATCGGCAATTCCTCAAGCCCGCTGCCGTCCGTATTACATTTATAAAAATGAGAAGCAATCTTTTCTTCTTTATCTTTCGACTTCTCATACTCCTGGGAATAAACATAAAGAACATCTCCGGAAGCATCAAAATTCAAAATATCACCTTTGATCCCGCCCATACATGCCAAACTCTCATAAGCGTATACAAGTTCTTTTTGGTCAAGATCATTTTTACTGCTACTGCATCCGGCCAAACAACACATGAAAGCAGCAACAACTATATATAAAATCCTTTTTTTCATGTACTTTGCTCCTCCACGACAATTTCGTCATACAAAATCTGCAACATTACAATATATAGGGGTCCTAAAAAAATCCCGGGAAATCCCATAATTTGAATCCCGACATATATCCCTAAAAGTGTCAAAACTGGGGAAATTCCTGTCTTTGCACTGATAAATTTCGGTTCAAGATATTCTCTTGCAATCATACAACAAATATACGTCGCAAGCAATAGAAATGCTTGGTAATACTGCGCATTTACTACCTTCCAAAGCATAATCGGAACCAGAATAATACCTGTTCCGATAAAAGGTAGTACGTCCATACATGCCGTCAGCAGTGCAAGACCAAACGCCCCTTCCACCCCCGCTATCCAAAAACCGAGCAGACAAATCAGCGCAATGACTCCGACAATACGGATTTGTGCACCGAGAAATATTTTCAAAAAATCAATCACTTTGTTTGCATACGCCTTACACCATCCAAAAACAGCTCCGTCATTTTCATCCCATTCTTTTACAATAAGCGTTGTCGACAAAAACAAAAAAACAAAAAATAATCCCCCGGAAGCCATTTTTTTCACTCCGCTCACGGAGCCTGTAAAAAGTTCATCTGCCACTGTCTTTTGCCAGTTGCTGCTCATTCCTCCCACAGCCCTCTCCACTCCGCCGGCTATACTCCCTCTCTGTAAATGGAGCTGCGTCTCAATCCAGTCACAACAGCCTTTTGTCTTTTCTTCGATGATTCCGACATATCTCTCATAATCACACGCCACTTCATATCCTTTTTCCACAAGACAGTATCCGCAAACTCCGGCCAGTATTAAAATACCCGCCACAAGAAGCGTCAACAAAACCACTGCACCTGTTCCCTTTCCGATATGCAGCCTTTTGTGTAAAAAGCGTATGACCGGATACAAAACTGCTGCCAAAATTGCTCCGATAAGAAACGGCCAAACAAGCGGAAAAACATACCGGAACACGAGAAAAAGTGCGATTGCCGCACCTGTAAATATCCATTTTTCCCTGTTCTCCGAAAAAGTTTTCCACATAAAAAATACCTACCTGATCCTTTTGGATTAGTATAGGTATTTTCTTTACATTTCATATCTGTTAAAAATTGCCTTCCCCGGCTTAATTTCAAACTCCATCGCTTTCTTTGTCTTCGGATGCAAAAATTTCAGTTTGTACGCGCAAAGTGCAACACTTTTAACTTCCGGATGAGACACTCCGTATTTTGCATCGCCTAAAAGCGGCATATTCGCATGCGCCATCTGCACACGGATTTGGTGAAAACGGCCTGTCATCAAATTAATTTCTACCAGCGCTGTATTATCTTTTCCCTCGCATATCTTTCGGTAAAAGAGCGTCGCTTTCTGCCCTCCTGATTTCACAACATATGCTTTTCCTGCCTTTGCATCTTTTTCGATATAATCCGTAAGCTCCGTCCACTCAGTAGGAATATCCGTTTCAAGCTTCTGTGTTGATACAACGGCCAAATAGGTTTTTTTAAGCTCTCCTTTGGAAAGCTGCGCACTTAAATTTGCTGCTGCTGCCTTTGTCTTCCCAAGCACCATCAGTCCTTCCACCGGCTGATCCAGTCTGTGTACCAGTCCCACATAAGGACTTTTTAAATAGGTGCATATCTCGCTGACCACATCCGGCTGTGTCACACGGGCCGATTGCGCCGCAAGACCTTCCGGTTTATAGATGACTAATATTTCATTGTCTTCGCATAGGATTTGTGATTTCATAATTTAAATCTGTACCCCACTCCCCAAATCGTCTCAATGTACTGCGGATTGGACGTATCATCCTCAATCTTTTCACGGATTTTCTTAATATGCACCGTCACTGTTGCAATGTCGCCGATAGACTCCATATCCCAAATCTCGCGGAATAATTCGTCTTTGGAAAATACGCGGTTCGGATTCTCTGCAAGAAATGTCAAAAGGTCAAACTCCTTTGTCGTGAACACCTTTTCCTCTCCGTTAATATACACACGTCTCGCCGTTTTATCAATCTTAATACCGCGGATTTCCACCATATCATTTGATTTCAGAGAAGAACTTACCAGTCTTTCATAACGGGACAAATGCGCCTTCACACGTGCCACAAGCTCGCTCGGACTAAACGGCTTTGTCATATAGTCATCTGCACCCAGGCCCAGTCCGCGCACTTTGTCGATATCGTCTTTTTTCGCCGATACAATAATAATCGGAATATCCTTTTCATTGCGGATATTTTTACAAATCTCATATCCGTCCATACCCGGAAGCATCAAATCGAGAATCACCAAATCAAAATCCTGACCAAGTGCCAGCTCAAGTCCTTTCGCCCCGTCATTTTCAATCGTCACTTCATACTCATTGATTTCCAAATAGTCTTTCTGAAGTTCTGCAATTGCCACTTCGTCTTCAATAATTAAAATCTTACTCATTGCTTTCCACCTCACTGTATTTACGAATCACAAAATGCATACAGGTTCCTTCGCCCTCTTTGCTTGTCGCCCAAATGTAGCCTCCGTGATCTTCTATAATTTTCTTTACAATCGAAAGACCGATACCGTTTCCGCCCTTCGTCGAATTCCGTGATGAGTCCGTCCGATAAAACCGCTCGAATATATTTCCCAAATCGCGCTGGCTGATGCCTTTTCCGTTGTCCTCAATCTCTACACGGATAGAATCGATTTCATCCAAAATACGGATATCAATCCGACCTTCTTCCTTATCTAAATATTTGACACTGTTTCCTACAATATTACTAATGACCTTCCGGAGCTGTTCCGGATCGGCAATAATCTGCGTATCATGCGCCACAAAATTGGAAAAATCAAATTTAATATTGCGCGATTCAAGGTCAAGACCGACTTCTTCCACACAATCCTGGAAGAAATCATTGACATTCATCCGGTGGAAATGATACGGAATACGATTACTGTCGATTCCCGAATAAAATGTCAGTTCGTTAATTAAACGGTCAAGTTCATTAGATTTATTGTAGATGGTACGGATATATTTGTCCATCTTTTCCGGTGTATCCGCAACGCCATCCATGATACCTTCCACATATCCTTTAATCGAAGTGATCGGTGTCTTTAAGTCATGGGAAATATTGCTGACAAGCTCTTTGCTGCGCTGCTCATTCTCATATGCTTCCGCAGCACTTTCCTTTAACTTCAAACGCATATCTTCATAATTATCAAACAGTTCTCCGATTTCACCCGAATAGTTTGCCTGCATCTGATAATCCAAATCCCCCCGCGCAATATGTTTCATTGCATCATTCATCTGCCCAATCGGTACGACAAACCATTTCTGTATCAGACCACGGAACAAATAGACTGTAAAAAACATAATAAGCACAATGGCAATTGCCATATCAAAAAAGAAGGTCTTACTTATTCTTTGTGCAATTGTAATGATATCTGCCTCGACACCGTTCGTATGCATCAAATAAAAACGTATACCAAAAAAGGACATCAGCGTCAACAAAAGCGGTATCAATAACATTGCTCCGCATGCAAGAAGTACTTTTGTCCTAAGCGTCATTTCCTTCTTTTCTTTCTTTTCCTTCATATATATAATCTCCAAGAACTCATTTCAAGTTGTTACACCATGATTATATCCTTGAAAAATCGCTTCGTCTATCAAGTTTTCAGGAATATTATGGTTTTTATAAATTTTTTATAGAAACCTATTGACTTTCATTTTATTTGTGATATTATAATAACAGTAATCGTTACTGTTTACGAATTCAATTGAAAGGAGGACAGCACTTTGGCAGCATTAAAATACAGCAGACAAAGGGAAGCAATTAAAGAGTTTTTAGCTACCAGAAAGGATCATCCGACGGCAGATGTTGTTTATCAAAACATCCGTGAGATTTATCCTCACATCAGTCTCGGAACGGTTTATCGAAATCTGACCCTACTTTCCGATCTTGGTGAAATTTTAAGACTTCACCTCTCTGACGGCGTCGACCATTTTGATGCAGACACTTCTTTACATTATCATTTTATATGTAAGGACTGCGGAAGCGTCATAGATTTGGAAATGGACAGTATTGATCATATCAATGCTTCTGCCGGACGGAATTTCCCGGGACAGATTGAAGGAAATGTAACTTATTTTTATGGTACCTGTAAAGACTGTCTACTTTCAGGTAAAAAGGAAACTTCATAAAATCAAAAAACTATAGGAAAAGAAAAGGAGAAAAAAGGTATGAAATTTGTATGTCAGGTATGTGGTTATGTTCATGAAGGAGATGCAGCACCGGAGAAGTGCCCACAGTGTGGTGTTCCGGCTGAGAAATTTACAGCACAGTCTGAGGAGAGAACTTGGGCAGCTGAGCACGTAGTAGGTGTCGCTCAGGGTGTGAGCGAAGATATCATCGAAGATCTTCGTGCAAACTATATGGGTGAGTGTACAGAAGTTGGTATGTACCTTGCAATGGCAAGAGTTGCTCACAGAGAAGGTTATCCGGAAATCGGACTTTATTGGGAAAAAGCAGCTTGGGAAGAGGCAGAGCATGCAGCAAAATTTGCTGAACTCCTCGGCGAAGTTGTAACAGACTCTACAAAGAAAAACCTCGAGATGCGTGTAGAAGCTGAAAACGGCGCTACAGCAGGTAAGTTCGACCTTGCAAAACGTGCAAAAGAGCAGAATCTTGACGCAATCCATGACACAGTGCATGAAATGGCCAGAGATGAAGCAAGACACGGTAAGGCATTCGAAGGACTTCTGAAGAGATACTTTGGTTAAGCTACAAGCCATGCATGGCTAAAATAAATGGACCGGGGAGAATTTATTCTCACCCGGTTCTTTTATTTTAGACATATACGGCGACAGCCGTCCATCGAAGGAAATCCGCAGGATTTTCGAGATGGGCATGGCGTTCTGGAGGGCACTTGTGCACTTCCAGCTTTTTTCTGTTTTAGACATATACGGCGACAGCCGTCCATGAAATAGCCCGCAGGGCTATGAATGGGCATGGCGCTTCTTTATTTCTCCAAGCTTGCTTGGTAAGGAGCTTTTATTTCCTCACTTTGACTGTGCTTCTCCGACTTTTTTGATTTATTGCAAATAAATAGGAATGAAAAAACCGTATCACACCGATAAATATCTCATAACAAGAAAAAATCGGGGGACTAATATTTTTGTCCCCCGATTTTAATGTGACTTTCTCCATAAATCGGATAAAATGCTTGCTTTGAATCCGACTTTTTTACAAAACCAAAGAAAAATCGGAATTATAAACTTTTGTCCCGGTCAAATCCGGAATTCTATCTGATATACCATCTCCAAAATCCCCTGCGGATAACTCAACGCCTATATCTCTTCCGCCAGTTCCTGTATCACACCTTTACGCGTAACAATTCCGCAGAATACATTCCTGTCATCAACAACCGGAATAAAGTTCTGATTTAAAATCACACGGATTACCTCTTCCGCTGTTTCTGCAATATCGATTGCCTCACAAAAACCTTCTCTCACCAATTCTCCGACAAAAAACTGCTCGTGAGCCTTCTTGTCAGCATTCCCGACACGAATGATATGGCGCAGGAAATCTCCTTCCGTCACACAACCTATGTATCTTTCCTCCTCATCCAAAACAGGAATCGCAGTATACCCATGATTCTCCATCGTCTCCAGTGCCTGACGCACGGTATCTTTTGCATGCAAAACCCTCGTCATCGGCTTTGGAATCATGATTTTCGCTATGTTAATTCTTGTCATAAATTCTTCCCTTCTTTCCTCAAGTTTCTTTCCCCTTACATTGACATTATATCATGGAAACTGTATAATAATTGTTATAATTTTGTAAATTTTTTAGTGATATTACACAATCTTAGAACAAGGAGGAACACACTATGGCAAAACAAAACGGTGCACAAACAGTTTACCCTGTATCAGGCAGACAGATTGTTTACTCTGCCGGAAACGGAAAAACCAATATTGACGAGTTGGTATGGCTCTGCGATACAGTTCTTGAAGAAGCAGATGCATGGAAAAGTAGCGGATGGGCATACATTGCCGACTGTACGAATATGGACCCTGTGACACCTCACGAGGGTACACAACTTGCCAACATGACAAAAGCTTTCGTAGAAAACGGATGCAAAGCATTTGCCTTTGTTGAAGGCGATTCGGTTATGTTAAAAATTCAGGCCAAAAAAAATACCGAGCGTTCCAAAACCGGTATTTTAGAGGGACATTTCGTAACTTTAGATGAAGCTTTAGCATGGCTGAAAGACGAAGTTAATCTTTAATATTCATATTATACAACAAAATCGCCCCATCAATGGGGCGATTTTTTATGCCTTACTTTCCGACTACTTTCATGGTCTTCTTAAATCCTACACTCTTTTTCAATAGCTTTTTATAAGCCTTAACCTTTGCTGCAGGTACCTGAATCTGAGCTTTTGCATGGATACCGCTGATAGCGTTCGCTCCAATGCTTGTAAGTTTTTCTGATTTCACAACAATTGTCTTTAACTTCTTGCTTCCCTGGAAAGCTTGTTTTTCAATTTTCTTAACATTTTCTCCAATTTCCACCTTCAAAAGCTTCTTACAATTCTTGAGGGCCGCAACTCCTATTGCTGTAATCTTAAACTCGACACCACCGATTTTCACTGTACTTCCAATCGTAAGTTTCTTGACAGCAGATGGATTTGTTACTCCCGTTAAAGTTACTGTTCCTTTGCCGTTTATCTTTTTATTTGTAATCTTATAAGTAACCTTGTCAATAGTATAAACTGAGCCCTTCCTTACAGTTATCTTGAAGGTTTTTTCCACTTTCCCCGCATAAGAGCCTTTTCCCTTAATCACTACAGTAGCAGTTCCGATATTTTTATTGTTTTTATAAGAAACTGTATAATCCTTTCCCTTTTTCAAGGTCTTTTTATCCAGTGTTACCTTCACAACCGGTTTATAGGCTTTCCCGGTATATATCTGATTTTTTACACCGGTCACTTTCGCATCGGCAATATTTTTCTTAACAACAATCTTACATGTATCAACAATTGACTCAATAATTCCCGAATTGGTGTAACGTCTGTCAATCGTTATCGTTACCGTTCCGGTTTTCTTTGCTGTAAGTGTTCCGTCTTTGCTTACCGACACCACACGGGAATTCGATGATTTATAAATTAAATCCTCTCTGCTTTCCTTTACTTCATCATTCCAATATTCCATCTCCGTAAGAGGAAGAAGCATTTGTTCCCCGACACCCATAATATATTTCTCTTTTTTCAGATATACTCGGCTTACCACACCTTTTTTATAGGCAATTCCTTTTCCCATTTCCTCAAGAACCTTATCATTCTCATCCACCCATACAGATGCATTTCCGCTCGGTAAAGGAATCACTGTCTCCGACTTATTTTCAATATAAACAATCTCTTTACAGTCATTCCCATTCATATCTTCCACAAATTTTACGGTAAACGGATAAGATAAATACTTTAATTTCGGGTTCCTTCGAAACGCACATGTTCCGACTTCCACCAATCCTTCCGGAAATACTACTTCTTCCAAATACAGTGCTCCGTCTGCTGTAAATTGTCCCACTCGTTTCAAGGTAAGCGGTAAAACTACTTTTTTATCTTTTTTTCCAGCCGGATACTGCACCATCAACGCTTTATCTTTTGAATATAAAATACCATCCATTGCCGTAAGTGCAATATTGTTTGCGGACACTTTAATTTCCTCTAAGGAAATACACTCTCCGATACAGTCTTCCGCATATATATATCCCGGTGCATCCAAATTTCCGCCAATATAGAGTTCCTTCAAAGATGAAGCCATGTTAAAAATCTGACCATCCAAAAAATTAACAGTATCTGGGATTACTACTTTTGTAATTGTCTCACACCCATCAAAACACTGCTGACCTAAAGTCTTCAGTCCTGCAGGTAATACAAAATCTCCCAAATTTTTACAATTCCAAAATGCAACAAATCCAATGACTTCTATTGTATCCGCAAAAGTTACGTTTTTTAAATTCTCACAACCCATAAATGCACCGGCACCGATATAGGTAATTCCGGATTCAAATCTTACACTCTTAATTTCCGCTTTCCGGCTCTCCCACGGACATTCGTGATACACATAATAATTCGGATCATTTATGAAATCCCACATTTCTCCCGTTCCGGATATGGTCATCACGCCCTTTGCATCCAAATTCCAATAAAGGGTTTCTCCGCACTGGTTAACAGTCGCCTTTGTACTGTTTTCCGAAACGCTGTTGACGGAAACACTTACTGCAGTTTCCTGCAACACCTGTCCATCGCCCACTGTGTATGTGGGAATCTGTACCCATTGGTTATTTTCAAAAATATAACCCCGTCGTACATCATCCTGCGCAGCTACATCAACCATGCAAAGTCCCATAACCACGCAAAACATAAACATCCATCCTGCTATCCTCTTTTTCATCATAAATAGCTCCTTTTTTTAAATTGTATACACGTTGACTTTATTATGTCGAAAATATATACTAAATTATAGCATGAAATATAAAAAAAGGAGGGCATTTTATGAAACAAAACAACAAAATCAGACTTGCGATTTTTATGTGCATTATGTTGGTTTTACCTACCATCGTATCTGTACTTCCTATGACATCGCAGGAAGTATCTGCATCTGAAGAAGTTTACCTTTCCTGGTTTTATGATGTAAGCAGACATGAAGGAAAACCGATTCAGATTGAAAAAGGTGCTAAATTCTATGTTGGTGATTATGCCTACATCGGTGACGGAGACACATACGGAACTGTAACTTTATTCTCAAAAGCAAAATACAGCTCCAATAAGAAATCTGTAATAAGCGTTTCTTCCAAAGGTCTTCTGACAGCCAAAAAAACCGGTACTGCAACGATTAAAATCAAATACAAAGGAAAAACTATTTCCCAAAGATTTAAAGTTGTCGGAAAAGGAACTTTGACTAAGAGTGCTGCAGCCAAGGCATTACAGAAAGCGGCAACAAATATTAAAAAATCCATGCCGTCAAAGATTACGAAATCCAACGCGATGAAGTATACAAAAATGAAAAAAAATTATATTACTGCAGCCGGAAAACATTCTTTTGACATTACACAGCTTGGTTTTATTACCGAAGACGTAAAATCCGGAAATTATTCCTACAAAGCTTCCTCTGTGAAATTGGCCGTTCCGGATGCCGGCAGATATTCCACTATGGATTACATGTTATACAGATATGCCGAAAAGAACAGCCCGACTTCTACACGCAGCAGTAAAGCTATGAAGATTTCTTCTATTTCTGCCAGCACAAAACAGATTAATGTTAAACTTAAAAAAGCTGTTTCATTAGATCATATTCTTGCTGCTAATATTGATAACTACTATCTTAACAAAGAGTCTCTCAATAGAAAAACTGCTTTTATTAATGTTTATATTCTTGACAAAACAACAAGTACTGTACTTGACGGAACCGGAACTATTACAAAGGGAAGTAAAACAGTTACTGTGAAAGTTACAACTTCCAGTTGGGTAGACGGTAACTATGTTACCACTCCTGTAAAACTTAAAAAAGGTCATGTTTATGAAATCGGTGCAAAAGATTTAAGATGGGGTAACGGAAAGACTTTTAAAGTAAAATAAATGAAATCAATAAATAAATCTACACAACAAAATATGTGGGATCTTTTGATTCCCTTAATGCTTACAATAGTCGTACTGCCACTGGCAGTACGACTTGCAATTTACAGCTGTGGCTTCAGCGGATACGAATGGTACTCATCCAATGATATTCTTACCGATTTCTATTGTTATTACAAAAGCTATCTTCTGGACATGATCGGAATTTTTGCGGGTATTATTTTAATCTTCCGTCTGACTCTCTACCGTGAGAAGACAAAAGATTTACGGATTTTTATTCCGCTCGCCGTCTACTGTCTTTTTACGGTCATTTCATCCGTACTGTCAGTAAATACAGATGCTTCTCTCAAAGGGAACTTCGAATCATTTGAGAGTGTTATTGTTTTGATTGTTTATGTGGTACTTGCTTTATATGCATACCAGATTATGGAAAGCGAAAGAGATTACAGATACATTTGGTATTCTGTTCTTGTCATTGCAGGTATTTTTACAATCATCGGGGCATTCCAGATATTCGGCCATGACCTTTTAAATTTTGAGTGGGCTCAGCGTCTGATTATGACCGGTGATCAATTTGCAACCTATGCAGGCGAAATTGAGGATGTCTTTACCGGAAACAATGTTTACCTGACACTATATAACCCGAACTATGCAGGTATTGCTTTATGTATGTTATTCGCCGTTATTTGGGTTATGGCTCTGTCCGAAACACAGAAAAGACAGCGTATCTGCTATTTTGCAGTTTCCGCTATCGTGCTGGTTCTCATCTGGTTTACTTACTCGAGGGCCTCTCTTTTAGCTGTACTGCTCGTAATAATTCTGAGCAGTTTAAGCTATCTTAAGCAACTGCAGAAAAAACAAATTTGGATTGGTTTCTTCGGACTGATTGCACTTCTTGTCATTTTGATATGCGTTGATGCATCTCTTGACTTTAAATTTTTATCACGTATTGCAGAACGCAATATGCGTGAACCTCTGACAAGTATGACAAGTGACGAAAACGGTATTCATATTTGTTATGATGATGTGAAATACGACTTGTATTTAGAAAATGATACTCTTCTTTGTATATCCGATTCCGCGGAAACTCCTCTGACAGCAACAGAAGGTAACGAATTGGCTCTTCCGATGGAAAAAGATGCTTCTGCTATTTTTTACGGTGAAGAGATATATATTCAAATAGCAGAAAATCTACTTACCTTTATAAAGGAAGATAACAATTACTACTATGAGACACCGAGCGGAAATCTTTCTCCGATGACTTCTGTGGAATCAGTTAGTTTGCACGGATTGGAATATCTGGGCTCCGCCCGCGGATATATTTGGTCGCGCACACTTCCGCTGCTTGGAAAATATTTCTTTATCGGAAGCGGCCCGGATACATTTGCAGAAGTTTTCCCTCAAGAAGATTATGCAGGCAAGATTGTCTACTCTGACCGCCCGGATATGATTATTGAAAAGGCACATAATGATTACCTGACTAAGTGGGTACAAACCGGCGGTATTTCCGCATTATGTATCATAGTATTTTATATCTTGTTTATTCTGCAGGGACGAAAACTGTTTTCTGCTGCTAACAAAGAAAACACTATGCAGATGCGTCTCGGTTTCGGTGCCTATATCGCTTGCTTAAGCTACATGTTTACAAGCTTGTTTAACGACTCAACCTTACAAACGGCGCCACTGTTCTGGGTGCTCTGCGGAGTTGCTCTGAGTAGCATATATGTAAAAAATAACGGATTGTCGTCTTAAATGCGACAATCCGTTTTATCTTCCGGTAATTCTTCTAACATTTCTTCCACTAATTCTAATAATTGATTATATGTTTTAAACTGTTCATCTGTCATATACTCCTCCATTTTTTCGCCCCTTTCCATGAAATATGTTGTTTAGAAGTTACACTTTCATTATAAAGGGGTTTCGTGTCGGTGCAAAGTATTTCTTCTCTTTGGGGAAAATTTGCCGAACGGCATAAGAAAAAGAACATGCAACCATTATGATTGCATGTTCTCATTGTATCACTATAAATTATTCTACCGTCTTGAGCGCCACATCAAGAGGTACTTTTTTCACTTTTCCGAACTGTATCCATGCAATTACTGCATAAACAGCAATTCCTGCAAGACCGATTTTAACAAACGATACCATCGGAATATAATATGGAATCCATCCGGCGTAATCGGAAAGCATAACCACAATTACGACTTCCATCATTTTGTCAACGAGCGGCATTGTCAAAAAAAACGATGCAATTACCACGATACTTGTTGTCAAAATATAGAGACCGCTGATTTCCCTATCCGTATATCCTAAAATCTTCGTCATTGAAATCGACTGCGCATTCTTCTCAATCACAAGTTTTGAAAGCAGGAAGATAATCAGCGCAAACATCACAAGCCCGAATACATAGAAGATATCAAACACACCGCCCATGGAAACTGAAAGCTGGCGTGACATTTTGTTAATGTCATCTTCCGTAATTGTCGCAGCTATCAACATATCATCAATATCTTCGATTTTCTCATTCGAGAAGTATCCGTTAAAATAATCTTCTTCCTGATCAAACACCTCATTAAAGTAGTCTCTTGGCATAAACATCGCGATAGATACCGGATAATCATAGACACCTGCCACTTTGAAATCATAGGTTTCATTGCCAAACTCCTCTTTCAAAGTAATCGTATCATCTTTTTCATATCCGTATTTCTCCGAAAATGCAGAAGAAATATATACTTCTTCTTTATCAAAATCAATATCTACATATTTACTTTTTGCATCTACTCCGTAAAGGGAAACACCCTCTTCCTTGCGCCCTTCGACAGTAGTCACAAGAGTTGTCGTTGCATATTTTTCCGCATCTTCTACTTCCGTTTCAGCCTCAGCCTTTAAAATGTACTGATAAGAACTTACAATGTTCTCCGAAATAATTTCCTGATGTCTTTCCATAAGCGCCGGGAACGCCATTCCTAAAATCATGATGACATTTGCAAAAAAGACACCGAACACAAGTGTTAAGTAGTTTGGCATGTTCTGGTAAATAATGCGGAGGCGGAATCGCTTCATAATTCCTATTTTTGTATTTAACTTAAATGCTTTCTTTTTCTGTCTCGTGGAAAGGTCACGACGTAAAAATTTCATCGGTGAAAGTTTCAGTTTTCCGGCAATAATAATGTAATTAATTGCAATCATAAGGATTACAGGAATTATCGTTGTTCGTAAAAACGCATCCGGATTAAACAAAAGCTCAAATGTCGGAAGGCTGTAGTTTGTATAATATATTCCTTTTGCAACCTCTAAAAATACGGTATAGCCGAGAATGTTTCCGACAAGTGCAGATAGAAGCGTTACCGCCACAGGAAGCGTAATGTAATGTCTGATAATCTCACCTTTTGTATAGCCCGAAGCGCGAAGTGTTCCGATGACAGTCGCCTCTTTTGCGATCGTATTGCTTGTTGTCACAGCAAAGATAAAAGCAATAATCGCAATTACGATATACAAAAATCCGGAGAACATAATGCGGTCGCTTCCCATATCCTCATCCGTAAACACAATTGCCTGGTTGAGATACTGCGGAATAAAATTCGTCATCATTCCGTTTTCGGCAAGTACTTCCAAAAGGTCTTCCGACATCTCTTTTTCCTCGATCTTATCTGCCGGTTTTTCATCATACGTCCAAGAATAATTATAATGGAATCCTTCTTCACCGAGCGCCTCAAATCCCTCTTCTGACATAACGCCGACACCGAATTTCATCGCATCAAACATCATGGAAGACGTATCTGCGAAAAGGGAACTGTAGTCCGAAAGTGCTACAAGTCCGCTGACCGTAAGCTTTGTTCCGTCGTAGATTATCGTGTCACCGACTGCTATTTTATTGTTGTCCGCATACATACGGTCGATGGCAACTTCGTCCTTTTCTTTTGGAAACTCGCCTTCCATCAGGCAGACGCGGTCAACTTCCGTACGATTTTTATAAAGGCGGAGTTTACTTTCAAAATCCTCTGTTTCGCGCTCTATGTAAAAATTCTCATAAACCTTTACGCCTTCTTTTTCAATGGTTTCTATCGCTTCCTCGGAAGCTTTGTCATAATATTCAAAATTTCCGTCCTCGATATTGTGCTTTTCAAAACCTGCATCATACACAACCTCGATGCTTTTGGCAGCCACAAAAAATCCGGAAATAAATCCGATAATCGATACCATAAAGACAAACAAAATAATATATTTTGCTAAATCTCTTTTCAATTCTCTTAAAATTCGTCTGTGTAATGGATTTCTCATCGTAACACCCCTTCCTACCAATCAAGCTCAGCTGCCGGGATTTTTGTTTCGTTGAGATAATTCTTACGGACCATACCATCACGAAGTGTAATAACACGGTCAGCCATGTTTTTAATAGCGTCGTTGTGTGTTACCATCACGATGGTATTTCCGTATCTCTGATTGACCTCTTCAATTAATTTCAGGATTTCTTTGGATGTATTGTAATCGAGCGCTCCCGTCGGTTCATCGCAGAGAAGAATGTCCGGATTTTTTACAATCGCACGACCGATGGCCGTTCTTTGCTGCTGTCCGCCGGAAAGCTGGTTCGGAAGTTTATGACGGTGCTCATAGAGCCCTAATGTGCGCAAAATATCGTCCACGTCGAGCGGATTGTCGGAAAGATATGCGCCGACCTCAATATTTTCTTTGATGTTTAAGTTCGGAATCAAATTGTACATCTGGAATATGTAACCGAGATGCTTTCTGCGGTACATTGTCAGCGCTTTCTCACTCATATCGGCCGTCTTTTCACCTTCGATGGAAATATAACCGCTGTCCGCATGGTCAATACCTCCGATGATATTCAGAAGTGTTGATTTTCCACAACCGGATGGTCCGAGGAGTACGCAAAACTCTCCCTTTTCGATGCCCACATCAATTCCTTTCAATACCTCTACCTTACTTTCTCCTTCTCCGAAGCTTTTTTTGATCTTGCTGATTTCCAAAAACATAATTTTCTTTTCCTTTCTTTTTTGACAATTATGGTTAAAATCAACAAAAAAACCGAGTATCGCAAATTCATTTCTGAACCGCTGTACCCGGATAAAAAAATAGACTCCATGTACAGCTATTGCAATACATGAGTCTCGTTATTTAAGACAAGCCAGACTGTGAAGTCATGATGTTGACATTGTCACGCTCTCGCGCCACTACTCCCTCATCGGAATGTTCTGTTGTTGTTTTGCATTTTAAACTAAAAAATCAGGGTTTGTCAACCCTGATTTTAGAATTTTTTTATTTTTATACGCTCTCCCAAAAGGAAAGGAACCAATGATAATAAGCGAAATAACCCTTTAATATAAGCATTATTATAATTGCAAAAATCACCGCAGCAACGGCAATTGTAATCCGGTTAATCAAACGTTTTAACCGGTAATGATTCTTTGTTGCTGCCTCAATCTGAGGATCTAAGTTAACTTTTTCCAAACGGTTTTTAATTTCTGCGACATCCATGTCAAAAGAACCTTCTTCCAGCATTTTACGCCAGGATGCAATATTTGCAAGATGCTCTTTGTAACGTCCGACATAAATCTGGCAGGCCTGAATTTCTCCGGTCAGACGCGGTACATTGTAACGCTGCACAAGCCAATTGCCAATCTCACTGTCCTTATCATTAACCAGTTTACTGACAACACCGTTTATAATTTTATAAATACAGACCGGTATCACTATGGCTATTGCCAATATTTCTATAATCACAAGAACTCCGCCTATAATCATAAGCGGAAAAATACCCGACATCGGCAATGCCAATATAATCGGCAAAAGAGCAAACACTCCGATGAAAATTCCTCCGAACAGTTTCAGTTCAAAATTCTGCTCGCGTTTTCTCTCCTGGGCATGCTTAAGCTGCGCCTCGACTTCCGTCAATGCATAGCCTATTTTATCCTCATAATGATCAAGCCAATAAGCTGCGCCGTCCTCATACTTATACCGCGATACTTCTTTTTGGTCCGCCGGAGGAAGCTGATTCCCGTGATAGTCTTTCCAATAATCCTCCTGCGAAGCAAATTTTTTCGAATTTGCCATACATCCCCCTAGTTATGCATCTTCTTTTTCAAAAAATCTTTTATATTTTTCTTTGTTCTGACAAAAAATAAACCGATAAATAATGCAAAAATCAACATGGATAAACATGTCAAAAGTAAATCGTCCGAAAAAAGCATTGCCACAGAACAAAATCCCGTCACAAAAATTCCGAAATAAGCGACTACTGAGAAAAATGTGAATTTCTCCCTTGCACAGATGCCCTTTTCCTTAAAAGATAATCTCCATTTTCTGGTATATCTGGAATACCCGTTTGCTCTTGCAGGAACTGACAAATATACATAGTACTTGTCGTTTTTCTTCTCCAAAGTCGCATAATCATTCATATACCACTCCGGTGCATCATAGATCTGCTTTTCCAGACATGCGGCAATATTTTCCTGATTACAATTCTCGCTATATGGTACTAACATCTTTTACTCTTCTTCCTCTTCTTCCGGTTCTCCGACTAAAAGCTGTACTTTTTCCACACGCTTTCCGTTCATTTCCGTTACTTTAATCTTAAGATTCTTATACTCAAAGCTATCACCGACTTCCGGAACACGTCCGAGCACATCCATTGCCCATCCACTGACTGTCTGAACGTCAAGTTCATCATTCATATCAAGCTCTTCAAACACAGAATCCACATTTGTCGTTCCGAGAATCGTATATTCCTCATCAGAAATCTTTTCGATTTCAAGTGTCACTTCATCGTGTTCATCCCAGATTTCACCGACAATTTCCTCAATAATATCCTCAAGTGTTACAATTCCGACTGTTCCGCCGTACTCATCTAAAACAACCGCAATATGTAACTTCTCCTGCTGAAGTTCTTTTAAAAGTTCATCAATTTTCTTTGTCTTCGTTGTAAACAGCGCCGGTCTTACACATGCATCAATGCTCTTGCTTGTGCGATATACGTGATTATGGAAATCCTTCTGGTAAATAATACCGATAATGTGGTCCAAACTCTCTTCATAAAGAGGAAGTCTGGAATATCCGGATTCTGCAAAAATCTCTGCAATCTCCTCTTTTGTTGCTTTTGTGGAAACTCCCGTAATGTCAATTCGCGGTGTAATAACATCCATAGCCTCAAGCTCTGAGAACTCAATCGCACTGCGAATTAAAGTACTTTCTTCCTCATCAATTCCGCCTTCCTGCTCAGCTTCTTCTACAATTGTAATAAGTTCTTCTTCAGTAATGGACGGATTGTCATTTGATTTTACAATCTTAGATAACAGTTTTTTCCAAAGACCAAACAAAAAGTTAAATGGTGTAAGTACCCACACAAGACATCTGAGAAGCGGTGCTGAAAACATCGCAAACTTCTCCGGATGCTCTTTTGCAATGCTCTTCGGTGTAACTTCACCGAAAATAAGTACAACGATGGTTGTTACTGCTGTCGATGCACTCGGTCCGACTTCCCCACCGAGCAATTTTACAAACAACACTGTCGCTAATGAGGCCAACAAAATATTCACAATATTGTTTCCGATTAAAATCGTAGATAACAGACTGTCGTAGTTCTCCGATATAGAAAGAACAAGTTTTGCTTTCTTATTTCCTTTTTCTGCCATATTTTTAAGCCGGATACGGTTCAATGATGAAAATGCAGTTTCCGTTGCTGAAAAATATGCCGACATTATCACACAGAAAATAATAATAATTAGTGATGTGGTATCATTACCCATGATGTTTTAAAATTCTCCTTTCAACTTAAAAAAGACAACAAAAAGCATAGCCTGCATCTAAAAGATCCCGGCTATGCTCTCAATATTTCTTATTAAAAAGATACAATAGAGTGCAGTATTTGCAGTATTACTGTCCCCGTCGTCCATTTTTATTCCTCCAATTTGTAATGCAATCATTATATGTCATTCTATCTTTATAATCAATACCTGATTTCCCACTTTAGCATAAGTTTGTAGGAAATTCACACTTCGAGTGTACTAATTCCTCCCCTTTATAGCACAATTTTAACGAAAAAAACCTCTCCTGCGTATCCAAAAGACGAAAGAAAATCTTGTCCCCTTCCCAAAGATTGAGGTTTTCTATCTCTGTTTTCGGAACCCAGGTAAGAACTCCCTCACTGCAGTCCTGCATGTTATCCTCACGCATCTGTCCTTCAAATTCGTCCGCCGTGTAAAGAAACATATACTCGCAGCCCCACTCATCGGAAATAAACGTAATCACTCCCCGGAGCCGGTATGATGTCAGCGTAAGCCCTGTTTCTTCCTTCACTTCCCGCAAAAGACACTCTTCCGGTGTCTCGTTTTCTTCAAATTTTCCTCCGACACCGATCCACTTATCCTTATTTAAATCATTTTCTTTTTTAATGCGGTGAAGCATCAAATAACTGTCGTCTTTTTCAATGTAACACAGCGTCGTCATCACGTGTTTCATATTTCCATCTCCCCGAAAAATAAAATACTATTCCGATAAAGAACGGCGTAAATCCTGCAAGCGCATCCCCGAGCCAGAACCCGTAATGTTTCATATCAAGCACAAGTCCGAACAATACCGAAAGACCGATACGGAGCACAATTCCGTCCAAAATCGCTGTCGCAAAGTTGATTTTGGTATTTCCGCTTCCGTTCATCAGCGCATTCATAACAGCGCGGAGTGCCCCTCCATAGAATAAAAGTACCGCAATGGAAATATATCCCATCGCAATATCCAAAACCTCTGTCTCTTTTGTAAAAATACCGAAAATCGGTTTCGGAAACAAAATAAAAACAGCCGAAAATACAGTCGCAATTGAAAGGGTGAGAACTGCCAAGCGTTTCAAAATTGCCTTCACGCGCTCATTTTGGGCCGCTGCAATATTCTGTCCAACCATCGTGGAACCGGCAGTATTCATCGCCATGGACACTAAGTTGCTGATACTTGCCACCTTATTTGCAATTCCTGCAAACGCCGAAACAACAAGTCCGTATGAGTTAATCCATGAGTTAACAAAAAGTTTTGAAACCTGAATAGATGCTGATTTAATCGCCATCGGAGTTCCGAGTTTTACCAAATCAAACAGCATCTCTTTATCCCAGACAAAAAAATCTCTTATCGTCATATGTAATGAATACTGTTCTTTATTTTTATATAAAAACACAATACAGGCAATAAAACTGATTCCCTGGCTGACAACTGTCGCAATTGCAGCTCCGCTTACACCGAAATCAAGATAAATTACTAATATGATATCCAAAACCAAATTGACCACTGCTGCGATACCGATAAATATAAACGGATGCTTAGAATCTCCCATTCCGCGCATAATCGCACTTGTCATGTTGTAGCCATATATAAATACAAGACCGACCATACATATGATGGAATACGAAAGAGCCCCTTCGTATGCCTCCGCCGGTGTATTCATAAGAACGAGCATCTCGTGGCGCAGAAAAAATCCGATGATGCTGATGACAACAGCACTTGTCAGAAGAAATCCGCACATCGTTCCAACAAATTTCCCGATTTGTTCCCTTTTTCCGAAGCCTATGAGCCTTGCAATCAAAACCTGACCTGCGCTTGCAAATCCCATTGCCACAAATGTCAGCATCGCCGTGACATCGCCGCCGACCGAAACAGCTGAAATACCTGTTTTTCCGAGAGAGTTTCCGACAATAATCATATCTACCATGTTGTAAACAACTTGAAGAAGATTGGATAAAAAAATCGGAAAAGCAAATGTCAAGAGCTGACTTGTTATATTTCCTTGTGTAAAATCCCTGATTTTCGTTTCACTCATTTTTTCACCTAAGTTAAAGTTCTTTCCGTTAGTAAGTATACCACTTCGTATTTTTCATCGCAAATGCTATGTTTTCCTTGAAATATTGGGAAAAAGAGAGTAAAATCAATTTGATTGTTTTTTAATAAGAAATATTTATACAGAGAGGACGTAAGAAAAATGAGTGAAAACGCTAACAAAACAGGCGGCTGGCGTTCAAACAAATGGATCCGTGCTGCAATCCCTGCATTACTTTTGCATTGTAGTATCGGTACTGTTTACTGCTGGTCAATCTTCAGTCAGGAAATCGCTGACTACATCGGATTTACAAAAGGACAGACAGAATGGGCATTCAGTTTTGCCATCTTCTTCCTCGGAATGTCAGCTGCATTCTTAGGAAACATCGTAGAGAAGGATATACATAAATCTTCCTTAATCGCTACCATCTGCTTCGCAGCAGGTATGGCAGGAACAGGTTTCTTCATCTACTACGGTGGAACACATCCGGGAAGTTATGTTTCTTTGATCGGTATTTATATCTGCTACGGTTTGATTATGGGTATCGGTCTCGGTACAGGATATCTTTCACCGGTTAAAACTCTTATGCTTTGGTTCCAGGATAGAAAAGGTCTTGCAACAGGACTTGCGGTAGCAGGTTTCGGTGCTGCAAAAGCTATCGCTTCCCCAATCATGCAGGGTATGCTTGAGGGACTTGGTGAAGGCGGAATCTACAAAATGTTCTGGATTCTTGCCGGTGTATACTTCGTAATGATGTTCGTAGGACACTTACTTCTTAAGAAACCGGACGGTTGGCATGAGCCTGCTGCTTCCGGCGAAAAAGGACCTAGCATCTGGGCAGTTATTAAGACAAAACCTTTCCTTAACTACCTTGGTATCTGGTTAATGTTCTATATTAACATTACTTGTGGTCTTGCCCTGATTTCTCAGGAAAAAATGATTGTAAAATGTCTCGGTCTTGCAGGCGCTGTAGGAGTTATCTCTACAGTTTCCGCTATCTTCAATGCCGGCGGACGTTTAGGCTTCTCAGCTTGGGCTGACACAATGAAAGACAGAAATACTATTTACAAACTGATCTTCATTCTTTCTATCGCACTTACAGGTCTTGTAATTGTAACAGGCGGTATTCAGAACGGAGCAGGAAATACATTATTGACAGTACTTGTTCTTGCACTTATCATGATTGTTAATGCAGGATACGGCGGAGGTTTCTCCAACGTTCCGACACTCCTTTCCGACCATTACGGAATGGGAAGCATCAGTGCACTTCACGGAATTACATTATCTGCTTGGGCTTTCGCAGGTCTGACAGGTAACCAGCTTGCTTCTTGGATTGTATCTCATTATGGCGAGATGGTTGAAATTGACGGTAATATGGTGAACCCGGTAGGATATCAGACAGTGCTTTATGTAACACTTGCGCTTTACATTGTAGCTCTTTTCTTAAGCTTAGTATTCGTAAGACCTACAGATAAAGCATTAGAGGCTAAGGCCGCTAAGAAAGCTGCCAAAGAAGCCAAATAATTAATTTGCCATATTCATATGGATTTTTGCAATAAGAAAGACCATGGTAGTTGCCTCTGCCATGGTCTTTCGTCTTTTCATTATTTCATCTTCATCGTTTTCTTTTTAAATCCCGTCGATGATTTTAACAGTTTCTTGTAAGCTGTTTTTTTATTGTTCGGAACATCAAATACCGCTTTCTTTTGAATTCCTTTAAATGCATTTTTATTGATTGTCTTAAGTACTTTGCTCTTAATGACAATTGTTTTGAGCTTGCTGCTGCCATAAAATGCATTCTTGCCGATGACTTTCACATTCGCTCCGATTGTCACCTTTGTCAGCTTTTTGTTTTTCTTAAATGCATTCGGGGCTATTGAAGTAACTTTATATTTCAGTCCTTTGTATTTTACAGTTGCCGGAATAGTGACTGTTTTAAGCGTCTTGCTCTTCGGTGACACATACTGAACCTCTCCGCCTTTTCCGGATTTCGTTACTTTATATGTCACACCGGATACTTTAATTTTTGAATTTTTCTTTGGCTGCGGATTTGTTGTTGTGTAGGTTCCTGCCTTGGACATCCACAGAACCTCTTTCCCGGTCGGTTCATAGTACCAACTTACGCCGTAGCCTGCATCCGGTAAATTCCAGCAATAATCTATTTTTATACCCGGTGAGTAAACAGTTTTAAACTTCGGATATTGTCCTGAAAACACAGTTCCATAGTTGCTGACAAAATCAATCTTGCTTGTATCAAATCCACTGATATCAACTACTTCCAGGTTTTCCGCACATGCAAATAAATCTTGAATCTTAATTTGTTTTTTATTTTTAAAATTGCTCAGATCCACTTGCTTTAACTTCTTACAGTATGCAAACATTCTACTCATATCAGTTACATTCGGTATCTCAAAACTGCCTACATCAATGCTTGTAAGCGCCTCACAATAGGAAAACATACCTGACATATCTGCAACATTTTCCGTGTCAAAGGTGCTGACATTTATACTCTTAAGAAGGAAGCACTGACAAAACATCGTATTCATGTCTGTTACCTTCCCGGTATTAAACTTACTCACATCAAGAGATAAAAGTGACCGGCAATCGTTAAACATAGCTCCCATATCTGTAACATTACTTGTATCAAAGCTACTGATATTTAAGCTTTTAAGGGCTCTGCATCCGGCAAACATTAATTCCATGTTTGTTACGTGCCCGGTTTTAAATTTTCTCAAATCTAATGTTTCCATCCCAGAACAAGCATAAAACATGCTGCTCATATCCGTAACCTTGCTTGTATCAATGTTTCCCCAATGGATGGTTTTCAGCCCCCAGCAATGAGCAAACATATTTTTCATGCTTGTGACCTTCGATGTATCAAATGCGCTAAGGTCTATTTCTTTGATTTTGTCACATCCGAGGAACATCCCTTCCATCGTCGTAAGATTTCTTGTGTCAACTCCCGTAAAATCAATCTCTGTCAAAGAAGCACATCCGTTAAACATATTTTCCATTGACGTAACCTGACTGAAATCCTGCTTGCTCAAATCCACTTCTGTAAGAAAATGGCAAAACAGAAACATATTGCTCATATCCGTAAGCCCTTCGACATTCACTTCCGCCTTTTTGATAAGATGACTGTAATCACACCACCTCGGATAATCCGCCGCTGTCTGAAAATCTCCGCTACCGGTTATTTTCAGCAGACCGTTCTCATCAATGGTCCATTCGACGTCATTGATAATTCCCTCCTTCATAATCAACAACTCATCTTCTGTTGTGTTTCCGCTCACCTGCGGCTCTACATCCTCCGAAACAACATCAAGTGGCTGTGCCGAGACATTTACCGGCAACATTCCTATCACTGCTGTCATTGCCAGCATTCCAAGTAAAACTCTCATTTTCTTCATATTTTTTCTCCCTTCAGGTTTATATTTATCTGCGTTCAAGCAGAAATCTTTTCCTATATTTCAGCTGTGCATACTCGGAAATATGTTTCATATAAATTACGTCATATGCTCCTCCGACAGCGCCTACAATCGGAATTCCCTGTAAAAACTTCATATACAAAAGTTCCTTAGAAAGGGCGCCTGCTGCCTTTTTGCTCTGTACTTTCCGGTCATATCCCGCCGGCAGATATGGGTCTGCGGCAAAATAATCAATCTCTGCATTCATCCTTTTTGCCGCCTCGCCGTACGAGACAGCGCCTTCAATGATTTTGAGGATGAAATACTGTTCTTCCTCGGTATCATAACGATAGCCATAGCTCAAAGCAATCTCATAAATACTGCGGAAAATCATCCCCGTAAAAAGAGGAATGTCCGGAAGTCCGACACCGATAATTCCCATTCCGATTCCCGACACCCCGGAAATCAGTAAATTTTGATTTCCTGCATTTTGTGCTTCCTTGGAAAACTTTCGAAGGGATCTTCTGCTTTGCTCTACTTCGTCCGCAAAGTTGTTTACGATATATTTCTTTTCCCGCTTCTCCTTCTGATAAGTTTTCTCAATAATTCCTGTTCCTTTGTCGAAAATCGTCGAAAAAGCTTTTTCAAACGCTGCATCAAGTGTAGACTGCATCTTGGCCGGAACCTTTTCCGCTAAAAGGGCATTTAATTTACTGTCTTTTTTCTGTGCACGTTTCTCAAGATATTTCTCTTCCTTTTTATTTAAAAGTTGCCACTCTTTCTCAAGAGGTGTTTTCTTTTGAAACATAGCCATGGGTATCACTCCTTCTATATCAAAAGGACTGACTCCGGTAAATACCGGACTCAGCCCAATAGAATACTGTCATCTAGAAAAGTTTCTTCAATGAACCTACTGCATCGGAAAGCTTGTCACCGGCAATTTTTGCTTTTACGCCGTCTACTACTTTGTCTACCATGCCATCCGGAATATCAATTCCTGCAAGATTCTCAATCGCCTTTTCCGGGTTCTTCATAAACTCTTCTTTGAATTTGTCATCTTTTTTTACTTTTTCTACGATTTCTTCAATCTTTTCTTTTACATCCATGGCGGAATCTCCTTTTTGTTTAAAATATAAATAATTATACTATAGAAAAAAGGAGAGTTCCAGTATTTCTTATTGCATTCCGCAAGTCTGAATGACCCAATCCTGTCCTTCGCTGCGTGTCAGTGTGTATGTATAATCTTCATATGTCATGCCCGGATTTAATGTCATGTTCTGACAATCCTGCGGTACATAGAAGCTTGATGTAAAAATCACTGCTTCGTCTGCTCCGTAAGATGCTGCAATCTGTGCGTATTCTTCTGTTGTGTAAGAATCATTATATTCCAATGTATTCATAATACAGCCTTCAAAATTCTCCGCAAAGAAATCTGCTGCCATCTGTTTTGCACCCTCAAGGTCACTGCTGTCTGTTGTTTCCTGCACCTGTGTCTGCGCTGTTGCTACCTGTACCTCTGTCTGCGCTGTTGCTACCGGTGCCACAATTCCCGCTGCCTGCGGACCGCATCCTACAAGTACTGTTGCCACCATTGCTGCTGTTGTTAAGATTGTAAATAATTTGTTTTTCATTTTTAAATTCTCCCTTCGTGTTTGGCTTCTTTGTTTGCCTTTTCACTTAGTACACGATTGGGAATTTTAAAAAATCCTATTTTTTAAAAAAAATTTTACTATTGATTATAAAATTCCAAAATTTGCTCGCGCGCTGCGTCTTTATATGTATCTATTGATGTAATCGTTTCGAATGTTTTTTCAAAAGATGTACCTGTCATTTTGAGCGCAGCTACACAAGCGGCGAGTCCCTCGGAATGTCCGCGAAAGATTCCCTCTGAAAGCCCCTGCGCACGTCCCTCGGCAATGCTCTCATCAATCAAACTTTGTAACATTTCACACATATTTACCGTAACTCCTTTCTGCTCTGAATGGCGGAATTTTTCCGTGTACGCTTCCCGATAGCGGTTATCTTTTGTAAAAACGGAGAAGAAATCAAGAACTGCTCCGAC